>CAJQRU010000090.1 GCA_905612355.1 uncultured Gammaproteobacteria bacterium | reverse complement strand
GATGATCGCATTCGTTACGTTACTGGACGTGATGGTCCGGCTAACCATGGACGTCTTTGTGTTAAAGGTCGTTATGGGTTCGATTACGTGAATCATCCGCAGCGGATTACCACGCCCTTGATTCGCCGCGACGGAGTGGCTAAGGGTCTGAACGACGACTTTGATCCATCCGAGCCACTGCGCATGTTTCGAGAGGCCACTTGGGACGAAGCGCTCGACTTTGCAGCTGATGGTTTGAAGCGGGTGCTTAAGGAGAATGGACCGTCTGCGCTGGCGGGGTTCGGGTCGGCAAAAGGCAGCAATGAAGAGGCCTATCTTTTCCAGAAGCTGGTGCGTACCGGATTTGGCACCAATAATGTCGATCACTGTACTCGCCTGTGTCATGCGTCTTCTGTCGCGGCGTTGCTTGAGGGGATTGGTTCTGGTGCGGTGTCTAATCAGGTGGAGGACGTTGCGAATGCTGAGGTAATCATTGTCATTGGTGCCAACCCGACCAACAACCATCCTGTTGCGGCAACGTTTATGAAAAATGCCGCTCGCACCAACGCGACTTTGATTGTTATCGATCCACGGCGCACTGATCTTGCTCGGCATGCGCACCATTTTCTCCAGTTCAAGCCAGATAGCGATATCGCGTTGTTGAACGCGATGATCGCCACGGTGATCGAGGAGAATCTGGTTGACCAGGAGTTTATTGATCAGCGTACCGAGGACTTTGACGCGATCAAAGAAAACATTGCGCATTGCAGTCCAGAAGTCATGGCGCCGTTGTGTGGGATCGAGGCCGAACGCATTCGCGAGGTGACCCGCTTATATGCGAACACTCGTCACGGGATGATTTTCTGGGGTATGGGTATATCACAACATGTCCACGGAACAGATAACGCACGTGCCTTGATTACGCTTTCGATGATGACGGGTAATGTCGGACGACCAGGTTCTGGTCTTCATCCGTTGCGGGGACAAAATAATGTTCAAGGAGCATCTGATGCAGGTTTGATTCCAATGGTTTTCCCTGATTATCAGCGGGTGGATGACAGTGTGGCACACAGCTGGTTTGAGAATTATTGGCAGTCACCGCTCGATAAAACGCCGGGGCTGACGGTCGTAGAGATTATGGATGCCGCGCTCACTGGGGCGATCACGGGGATGTACATCATGGGCGAGAATCCGGCGATGTCTGATCCTGATCTTAATCATGCAAGAAAAGGTCTCGCGTCTTTGCAGCACCTGGTGCTGCAGGATCTATTTCTGACTGAGACAGCGGCGTATGCCGATGTATTCCTGCCCGCTTCGGCTTTTCCAGAGAAGACGGGTAGTTTCTCTAATACAGATCGACGGGTGCAGTTAGGACGACAAGCGTTGCCGCTTCCCGGAGACGCAAAGGGAGATTTGTGGATTCTTCAACAATTGGCAGGGCGGCTAGGTCTTTCCTGGGACTATTCCGGTGTTGCTGCTGTTTTCGAGGAGATGCGTGGTGCGATGCCAAGCATTAAGGGAATAAGTTGGGAGCGTCTAGAGCGCGAAGGCAGCGTGACGTATCCATGCGAAAACGACGACGATCCTGGTCAGGGGGTTGTATTTCGGGATGGGTTTCCTACTGAGAGTGGGCGAGGGCGGTTTGTTCCTGCCCAATTGAGATGGGCTGATGAACAAACGGATGAAAAATACCCTTGCGTGCTGATTACCGGGCGCCAACTGGAGCACTGGCATACCGGGGCCATGACGCGTCGCGCCTCGGTGTTGAATGCAATTGAACCTCATCCAATCGTCGATATTCATCCGGATGACCTCGAGCGGATCAGCGCGGTCGAAGGAGATTTGGTTCGAATTGCCTCTCGTCGAGGAGAGGTGGTCGCTCATGCGCGGGCAGACTTCGGATTGCAGCCGAAACAAGTGTTTATCCCATTTTGCTATGTTGAAGCGGCTGCTAACCTGTTGACCAATCCAGTGCTCGATCCGGTGGGCAAGATACCCGAGTTCAAATACTGCGCGGTGCGGATCGAAGCCGCCTGAAATTTTCCGGTTGAATCTATAGCGAGGCCCGCATGACGGATATTATTGATGGAAAGGCCATCGCTGCTGTCCTGCGTGAAAAAGTCGCAGTCGAAGTAGCAAGCCTACGAGATGATCACGATCTAGTGCCGGGGCTTGCTGTTGTCCTGGTCGGGGAGGATCCAGCGAGCCAGGTTTATGTCAGAAACAAGGGTAAGCAGACTGTTGCCTGTGGAATGCAATCGTTTGAGCATAAGCTAGCGCCCACAACAAGTGAGGCGGAGTTATTGCAATTGGTTCATCAATTGAATTCAGACCCGGCAGTACACGGAATTTTGGTTCAACTACCGTTGCCTGACCAGATCGATACCCACGCCGTGATCAATGCAATCGACCCGGCAAAAGATGTTGATGGATTTCACCTCAGTAACGTGGGTTTGCTCGCGACCGGAACGCCGCGACTTGTCCCGTGCACACCGCTTGGTTGCATGATTCTGCTGCAGCAGACGATGGAGGATTTGTCTGGTAAGCAGGCCGTGGTAGTGGGTCGTTCTAATATCGTGGGAAAGCCCATGGCTTCTTTGCTGTTAGCGGCGCACTGTACCGTTACCATTGCCCATTCTCGGACACAGGATTTGCCAGGGGTCTGCCGCAATGCAGATATCCTCATAGCGGCAGTCGGTCGGTCGCAGATGATTACCGGGGATTGGGTCAAACCCGGTGCTGTGGTGATCGATGTGGGCATCAATCGTATTGATGCCCAAGAGGGGAAAACACGCCTGGTTGGTGACGTGGATTTTGATTCGGTATCGAAGGTCGCCGGTGCCGTGACCCCTGTTCCAGGCGGTGTCGGGCCGATGACGATTGCTTGTTTGTTGCGGAACACCGTTCAGGCGGCCTGCAGCGCCAGTTCATTACCTTTTTCGATGTAGCATATGGTGGAAGAATTGGCGACAGCGCATTCCCGACTGGCTTCAATTAAGGGAACGTCCCTTGCTTAGTGTCGATCTTGTCATCCTAGATTTCGATGGGGTACTAACGGATAACCGGGTCTATGTATTTCAAGATGGCCGGGAAGCTGTTGTCTGTCATCGCGGTGATGGTTGGGGTATCCAGTTATTGCGTGAGGCACAGATTGAATTGCTTATTGTGTCGACTGAGACCAATCTCGTTGTTTCTGAACGTGCGAAAAAAATGAGTATTGATTGTCTACAGGGATGCCGTGACAAGGCCGAGACGGTTGCACAGTTGATCGCTGATCGAGGGCTTGATCCTAATCGAATTGTCTATGTAGGGAACGATACAAATGACGTCCAGGCGATGAAGTTAGTGGGTCATCGTGTCGCACCAGCAGATGCACACGCGGCTGTTCGATCGATTGCGACGTTGGTTACAGTGGCCCGGGGGGGAGAAGGTGTGGTCAGGGAGTTGGCTGATGTTATTTTAGGTGATGAGCTAACCCGTGAAGGATTTTGATCCGAGACATGTTGACTGAATAACACTCAAACATATGACTGATTGTTCAAAAAAATACCGAGAGATCTGATGGAGGTTGTCGCAGTCATACCTGCTCGTGGTGGTTCTAAAACGATGCCGCGGAAAAATCTCGCGCCGTTTCTTGGTAAGCCACTGATTTACTGGTCAATTATAGCCGCACTGAGATCCCATCAAGTAACGCGGGTCGTTGTTTCGACAGACGATGAAGAAATTACGCAAGTCGCCGCTATGCATGGCGCTGAAGTGCCATTTCGTCGACCGATGAAGCTAGCAGAAGATCTGGTGGTTGATTTTCCAGTGATACAGCATGCCCTTGACGTTCTCCGTGAAACGGAGGGGTATGCACCGGATTTTGTTGTTCAGTTGCGACCAACGTCTCCACTTCGTCCAGACGGTTTGATTGATGAGGGGATTTCCAAGTTACGACAATGTCCAGATGCGGATTCGCTGCGTGTTGTCTGCAGGCCTTTTAATAACCCATATAAGATGTGGCGGCTAGCCGGACGTTTTATGGAACCACTGATCGACTCGGGTATTCCAGAGCAAGTCAATCAACCAAGACAGACCCTGCCGGAAGTGTATTGGCAAATCGGGACCCTAGACGTAATTCGGTCATTGACAATCATTGACAAGCAGTCGTTGATAGGAGATCGAGTACTTCCAATGATTATAGATCCAAGTCTGGCGGCGGACATTGATGATGAAAAAAGCTTGGCTGTTGCCGAAGACGCGTGTCGTTCCGTTGGGTTTGGAGAGTAATCGTGCGTATCGCCGTGGTCGGTACAGGTTCAATAGGCCGGCGTCACATCGGCAATCTCCTGAAACTGGGTTACGACGATGTGTTGGCGGTCAGTGAGAAAAAAAAGATTAAAACACTGGAAGTTGGCTCAAGAAATATTTCAGTTGTCAACGATATTGATGCGGCATTACATAGCACTGTTGATGCTATGTTTATTTGTAACCCGACTAGCTTGCATTTCCGATACCTGGAAAAAGCGATTGACGCTGGGAAACACGTCTTTGTTGAGAAACCGGTGGGAAGCGTGATGGGCGATTTCACCAACCTCCGGAAGCAGTCGAAGCAAAAGAAATTGATTATCGCAGTCGGGCATCAATTTCGGTTCAACCCGCATCTTGAGGAGTTACGCAAAAAGGTAAAAGCGAACTTTATGGGTAATATATTTCGCGTCGAGGCCATTCAAGGAGAACACATTGCTGATTATCATCCTGGTGAAGACTACCGAGAAAGTTATGCCGCGAGAAAAGATCTTGGCGGCGGCGTTTTATTGACACAAATACACCAGATTGATTATCTAAATTGGATTTTTGGCCCATTTTCTCGAGTGTTCGCGGTCAGTCGACAACCCAGTATCCTAGGTCTTGATGTGGAAGAGTCCGTCTCATATTTTCTTGAATCACACCGCGGTTATCCGATATACGGACATATGGATTTTTTGTCTCGGCCAAAAACGGTGTCCATCCAGGTCATGGGAGATGAACACAGTATGATTTGGGATTACTATGGCGGTAAGCTGATTTGCTCGAACCAGGGCAATGTCGATCAGGAACCAATCACTTTCGAGAGACCGGTTGATCGCAATCAGATGTTCCGTGATGTGGTTCGAGATTTTCTGGAGGCGACAGAAACAGGTGGAAAGCCGAGGAGTGGTCTTGCTGATGGCGTCGCTGCTTTGCGAATCGTAGAAGGAATCAAAGAATCGCTTTCCTTTGGGCATGTGGTGGAGATAGGCTCTTGAGTTATTTAGAACAAATGTTTGGCCTTCAGAATCGCCGCATTGTGATCACCGGCGCCGGGGGGCTGTTGGGTACAGTTTTCTCCCAAGCATTGGGTAAGGCTGGTGCAGAATTAGTTCTAATCGATAGAGATAAACGTTCGTTGGAGTTATGTGGTGCTAAGCTGAAGGGGATTGGTGTATCACCAGAGTTAATCGTTTGTGATTTAACCAACTACGAGAGCGTTTACACGATAATTAATGAGATCAGTCAGCGTGGTTTAATCGATGGCCTAGTCAACAGTGCTGCGATTGATCCGAAGGCCGAGAGCAAGGTCCTTGATGCCGGTAATTCTGGTTGGTTTACTGACTATCCTCTGAAGTCGTGGTGTTCCAGTTTAGATACGAATCTAACCGGTGTGTTTAACATTTCTCAAGCCGTGTGTGGGGTGATGGAACGACAAGAGTCTGGGAGGGGGGTTATCGTCAATTTGTGTTCGACTTATGGTCTAGTCGGCCCAGATCAGTCAATTTATAAAGACGAAGAGGGTGTACAGTTATTCTACAAGCCGGTTGATTATTCGGTGACAAAAGCGGGTTTATTAGGGTTTACTCGGGCGCTCGCCGCTATGTACAAAGGAACCGAGATTCGGGTGAATGCTTTGACGCCGGGCGGTGCTTTTAATGACCATACGCCCGCATTTGTTGAGAAATACGCAGATCGTACAATACTTGGGAGAATGGCGGATCCGGCTGAATACGGGGGCGCAATAGTTTTCTTATGTTCTAGTGCGTCGTCTTACATGACGGGTTCAAATTTAATTATTGATGGCGGCTGGACCGCAATTTAGAAACAAATGAAAAAGACTAGACAGCCACCCGTGTTGATCGCAGAAATTGGCTGCAATCATTTGGGAGACCTTGATATTGCGCGACGATTTATCGAGACGGCTAAAACAGTGTGTTGCGTTAAGCACGTTAAATTTCAGAAGCGTAATAACCGTAAATTGCTATCGGCAACGGAGTATGCGTCGCCCCATCCTGTGCCGGAAAATTCATACGGGGAGTCTTATGGCGCTCACCGAGAGCACTTGGAATTCTCTATAGAGCAACACCAAGTGTTAAAGGATTACTGTGAAAAACTAGATATGACTTACTCGACATCGGTATGGGATGTCACCAGTTTGCGAGAAACCATTGGACTTGCTCCAGAATATATTAAGGTGCCATCGGCGACCAACTCCAACTTAGAGTTGCTAGAGGTTGCCGGAGAGGAGTATGGCGGGAAAATTCACATATCTTTGGGCATGACAACGCGAGAAGAAGAAGAAAAGATCATTGAAGTATTTTCGAAGAAGAATCGTTTAAAAGATTTGGTTGTTTATGCCTGTACCTCAGGTTATCCAATCCAGCCTGCCGAGGCATGCCTGTACGAAGTGTCGAGACTAGTCGAAAAATATGGAGATGAGCTCTATGGAGTAGGGTATTCGGGTCATCACAATGGAATAGCACTGGATATAGCGGCGTTTACGTTGGGGGCCAGTTTTATTGAGCGTCATTTCACTCTTGATCGAACATGGAAAGGTACTGATCATGCCGCATCACTCGAACCAGACGGGTTACGCCGACTTAGTCGAAATCTTGATCAGGTGACGGAGGCGTTGACTTATAAGGACGAAGAGATATTGCTGATTGAGAAACCGCAGAGAGCCAAACTCAAATGGAAAAATAAGTCAGCAGAAATTTCGTGATTGAGTCGTGAGATTATCTAGTAGGTAAGAGAGATCAATCAGTTGGTAAATAATCAGGTGAAGGATGTCGCCCTCGCGTTGAATTTCCCCTGACGCACTGATCACAGATGCGCCAAGTAATATCGAAGCATATTGTTCAGCAATTGTTTTCCACACCACGAGGTTGATGGTGCCTGTTTCGTCTTCCAGCGTTACAAAGGTAACGTTGTTTGCGCTGACGGGTCGTTGCCGAGCGATCACTAGGCCGGCAACTTTTGCGGCTTGCCCATGTGATTGTCGATAAAGCTCTTCACGCGTAGACAGACCCAACCCGTATAGAATGGGTCGTATTAGTGCGAGTGGGTGAGGTCCGAGGGTCAATCCGATACTTGCGTAATCGGCATGTGCGTCATCAACGGGGGTTGCTTTGGGTATCATTGGTGTGCCTTCGTTGAAACAGGTTCTATTGAGTATCGGAGCCGGTGTTGAGAGGCCGGCAACTTCCCAATACGCTATTTTCCGGTGGCTCCTAACCAATGTCATAAAAGCGTTGGCTGCAGCGAGTGCCTGTAGGTCAGTTTTGTTGAGGTGGGTGCGTTGGGCGAGATCCTGAAGATCTCTGAATGACTGGTCCGCGCGAGCGTTCAGCAGACGAACAGCACCGGTTTGGCTAAGGCCATTGATCATGTGCAGGCCAAGACGCAGTGCAAGGGCTTCATCGCCCTGCTCAAGAGTTGATTCCCAGTTGCTGACAGTCACATCGATTGGTTTTACTTGTACGCCATGGCGGCGTACATCTTGTATTAGCTGGGCGGGTGCATAGAATCCCATGGGCTGACTGTTGAGAAGTGCGCAGGTAAATGCGGCAGGCTGATGACATTTTAGCCATGCCGATACGTAGACCAACAGAGCAAAACTGGCGGCATGCGCCTCAGGAAAACCGTATTCCCCAAATCCAAGAATCTGTCGGTAGATCTGTTTTGCAAAGGCTTCAGGATAGCCCCGTTCACGCATGCCATTGACGAGCATTTCTTCATAATTCGATAGATCGCCATGGCGACGCCATGCTCCCATTGCCCGTCGCAGGCTGTCGGCTTCGCCAGGTGTAAACCCAGCGGCTACCACTGCCAGTTTGATAACTTGTTCCTGAAATATAGGGACTCCCAGAGTGCGCCCGAGGACTTGACGCATTGCGTCGTTAGGATAAGTCACCGCTTCGTGTCCCTGGCGTCTCCTAAGGTAGGGATGCACCATATCGCCTTGTATTGGTCCAGGACGGACGATCGCTACTTCGATGACTAGATCATAAAAGCATACCGGGCGGAGTCGCGGCAGCATGGCCATCTGTGCACGTGATTCGATCTGAAATACGCCTACGGTATCGGCATTACCCATCATGTCATAGACGACTGGGTCTTCGGTGGGAATCGTTGCCATAGTCCAGCTGTTGCCATCGTGTTTTTTAATTAGGTCAAAACACCGATGAATTGCACTCAGCATACCCAGACCCAGGCAGTCGACTTTGAGTAGTCCAAGCGTGTTGATATCATTTTTGTCCCATTGGATCACAGTGCGTTCGGCCATGGTCGCATTTTCAATAGGCACCAGGTCACACAACGGCTCGTGGGAAATGATGAATCCTCCGGAATGTTGTGAAAGGTGACGAGGAAATCCCACTAACTCTTTGACGAGTGTGAGCAGTCGTGTAATAGATGGATTTTCTGGGTTGAGACCAAGTTTGCGAACTCGATGGGGGTCGATTGTCCCGCCTTCCCACCAGCCAGTGTCGGCTGCCAATCGATTGACCTGGGCCCATTTAAGACCCAGTGCGTTACCCACATCGCGAAGAGCACTGCGGGGTCGGTAAGTGATGACAGTTGCTGTCAGTGCAGCATGATCACGACCATATTTCCGGTAAATGTATTGCATCACCTCTTCGCGCCGTTCATGTTCAAAATCTATATCTATGTCGGGTGGTTCATTACGCTCACGCGAAATAAATCGCTCAAACAAAAGATTCATTCGAGCAGGATCGACTTCTGTAATCCCCAAGCAGTAACACACTGCGGAATTGGCGGCCGAGCCACGCCCTTGGCACAGGATATTTTTATCGCGTGCGAAATTGACAATGTCGTGTACGGTGAGAAAGTAGGCTTCGTAACCGAGCTCTTCAATGAGTGAAAGCTCATGCGCAACCTGCTGATAAATAGACTTAGGTGCACCTGCGGGCCATCGAGTTTGCATGCCTGCATATGTCAGTGTGCGTAAGTATTCGGCAGCGTTAAGTCGTTGAGGGATAAACCCCTGTGGGTATTGATAATGCAGTTCTGTTAGGGAAAACGAACATTGTTCAGAAATGGCAAGGCTCTGCTGTAGCAGTGATGGAGGATAGAGGCGCTGTAGTAGTATGGGCGAGCGCAAATGACGTTCTCCATTACTGAACAGGCAATGGCCAGCGGCATCGATAGTCGTACCAAGGCGGATGGTGGTTAGAATATCCTGCAGCGGTTGTCTGCTGCGTGAATGCATGTGTACGTTGCCGGCGGCAACCAGGGGCAGGCTCAGTTTTTTTCCAATCGTGCGAAGCGCAGTCAAATGTTGGCGATCAAATCCGCTGGTCGATTGTTCCAGGGCCAGCCACGTGCAGCCCGGCATTAATGTTTTGATTGAGTCAGCATGCTGCGTGAGTGAGGTATATCGCTCTTTCAGGCCGTCTTCGGCCGTTAGGTTGGGGTCGCAAGGTAATAGGGCGAGACAATCAGAGAGCCCCCCCTCACCGATATCAGAAAGGGATAATTGGTAATGTCCTTTAGGAGCAGCCCGACGACCTTGGGTAATCAGTTGTACCAACTGACGATAGCCGTTACGGTTACGGGCAAGTAGGACCAGTTGTTGACCATCGATTAGATTGAACTCGCTACCAATGATCAGGTGTAGGCCGTGTTTGACTGCGGCCACATGCGCTCGCACAGCCCCGGCTACGCTGCATTCATCAGTGAGGGCCAGTGCCGTATAGCCGAGATAAGTGGCTTGTCGAACAAGTTCTGCCGGGTGCGAAGCACCACGCAGGAAAGTAAAATTGGATATACAGTGCAGTTCAGCGTAATTGATCAATATGGGCGCTATTTATTGTGAACCAATACTGTATAAATATACAGTATTGGTTCATTTATTGTCGAATACGAGTCGGGCGCTGTCTTGCTATGGCGTTGGCATTTCGCTTGAGAAGAGGCGTTGATTACGATCCAATGGTGATGAAAGTTCCACAAAAAAAGACCCTTTGCCTCTATTTGATCATCGTGATTTTTGCGGTTATGACACTTGAATGCCTGTCGTGGCTGGCTTTAAAACAGGTGTTTTTACCGCGAGGTTATGTGTACAAACCTAAGTTGATTCAAACATTGAGCAGTTATGCGAAATATCAGGCGTATGGGGTGGCGAGTTGGGGAATTGGGCCGGATCCAGTGGCTCAGCGATCAGCTGGACCTGGCGATACCCAGCCTCTGGCTGAGCCCGCGTATTCTTCTATTTGTGTGTCGCTGTATGGAGATTCCTTCACAGCGGATTTTCGTTGGGGGGAATGGGTTGCCGGTATGTTGGGTTGTCACGTGGCCAATTATGGTGTGCCCGGATTTGGCATCGATCAGGCATTAATGCGATTTGAAGACGCAGCGCATGACACTGCGGGCACGGTCGTGCTCAGCTTTTTTTCAGAAGACATCGCTCGCCACGTTACTCGAAATTTCGATGTTTGGGTGTATCAGCCGAGCGAGTTTGGTGCGAGCCTGTTTGCTTCGAAGGCGCGCTATATTGCTCTACCCGATGGTCGTCTGCAGTATGTGCCCGCAGAAGCGCGGACATTTGCTGAGTTTGAGGCGGCTGTTCGTGACCCAGCGGCACACGTTCCACATGACTATCTTGTCGCTGGAGGGATGTCGGGATTACCGATTTGGCGCTTTCCGTTTACGCTTACGCTAGTGCGGATATTCTTCCATTGGAAGGTACAGGCAAAACTGGCCCAATTGCCCTGGTACGGGCAGCTTTACATACCTGATCATGAGTCAAGGGCGTTGCCTATTTCAGTACAAGTAGTGGATCGCTTTGTTGCGGTCGCGCAAGCACGTGGCCAGCGATCAGTGGTGCAGTTATTGCCATCAATTCTTGATTTTCAGCATTATGCGAGGACCGGCGTCTGGCCTTACCAGTCGTTAATTGACGCTCTGGCTGCTCGTAACGTGCAGATGCACAACTTGGGTGACGAACTGCTCAAGGACATCGACCTTAACGAGGCTTGTGTGTTATTTGATACCGGCCAGTCCTCTGGCATCGAAGGTTGTGGGGGCCACTATAGTGCATTGGGCTACCGTATCCTGGCTCGGCATACCGCAGCCCAGGTGGAAGCGTTGTGATCGAAGCACATGAATTGCCTGTGTTTTCCTCGCCGGAGGTCATGGTTGATGCGTTGGCCCCAGATCAACCGATTTTTTGTTTCCGGCCGCAAGCTGTGCGGAATATGGCGCAAGTTTTCCTACAGCATTTTCCTGGCAAGGTGCTGTATGCGGTGAAGTGCAATCCTGGTAGGCATATGTTGGGAGCGCTCAACGCCTCGGGAATTGGCCATTTTGATACCGCCTCCCTAGCTGAGGTCGAGTTGGTTTCAAGTTTATTTCCTTCAGCACAGTGTTATTTCATGCACCCCGTTAAGGCCCGGGCTGCTATCTATCGCGCTTATCAGGAGTACGGTGTACGTCATTTTGTCGTCGATCATCCAGCGGAATTGACGAAACTGATCGATGTGATTCCGCCATCGCGCAATGTCGTCGTCGTCGTCCGGTTGGCAATAGAGCATGGAGGTGCGATTTACGAATTATCCAGCAAGTTCGGAGCTGATATCGGTGCAGCGGTGGAATTGGTGCGCGCAGCAGATCACATGGGGTATGCCACAGGCCTCGCATTTCACGTCGGCTCTCAGTGTATCGATGCACAGGCCTATCGCCTTGGGTTGGAGATGGTGAGCAATGTTGTTCAGCAGACAAGCGTAGCGCCAGCCTGTATTGATGTAGGCGGCGGATTTCCTGGTGATTATGTCAATTCTCCGATGCCGACGATCGTACCTTTTCTGGAACTCATTGATCAAACTTATCGCGAGATACAGATGCCGACGGACTGTGAGTTGTTATGTGAACCGGGGCGGGCGCTTTGTATGCACGGTGAGTCATTGGTTCTACAGGTGCAACTGAGAAAAAACGACATGATTTATCTTAACGATGGCATGTATGGCGCGATGATAGAGGAAAAACTAGGCTTGCGGATGCCTGTTCGTGTGGTTGAATCACGACCATTCTCTGATGTTGTTCAATCATTCAAGGTATTTGGTCCTACCTGCGACGCGCTCGATGTCTATCCGGCACCGCTTGATTTACCCTCTGACATACGTGAAGGTGATTGGATTGAGTTTCAAAGAATCGGCGCGTACGGTGCGGCTTGTCAGACCGCATTCAACGGATTTTTTTCTGATACGGTTGTTGTGATCGAATCCGATGATGGTGTGCGTGTCATCTAAACAGTGGTTTGCGCTGTGGGCGCATATGACGCGTTAGAATAGCAGTCAACACTTGATAAATACGCGTAGGAGAGTTCGATAATGACTAAAGCGTTTCTGGTGCATGAGCCTGGAGGGCCCGAATCTCTTCAGTTTGAAGAGATTAGAGTCGGTGACCCCGGACCTGGGGAGGTCAGACTGCGTCACACGGCGATTGGAGTGAATTTTATCGATGTTTACTTCCGTACGGGTGCTTATCCGGCACCCCAGTCACCGTTTACGCCGGGATTAGAAGCCGCTGGTGTCGTTGAGGCCATAGGCGAAGATGTTGATGATCTGAACGTTGGTGATCGAGTCGCTTATGCCTCTGCACCGATCGGCGCTTATGCAGAGGCCCGCCTGATGCCTGCGGGACGCGTTGTTAAAGTGCCTGAGGGTATAGAGGATCGGACTGCTGCTGCTGCCATGCTCAAAGGAATGACGACCCAGTACCTACTTCGTCAGACCGTACCCGTCAACGCGGGTGACACTATTTTATTCCATGCCGCTGCCGGTGGTGTGGGGTTGATGGCGTGCCAGTGGGCCAAGCGTCTTGGAGTAACGGTGATCGGCACGGTGAGTTCGGATGAGAAAGCCGAACTGGCGCGTCAACATGGATGCACTCACTTGATTAACTACACGCAGGAAGATTTTGTTGAACGTGTTCGAGAATTAACCGATGGTAAGGGAGTGGATGTGGTCTATGATGCAGTCGGAAAGGATACATTTCTGGGTGGCTTTGACTGCCTTCGACCGCGAGGCCACATGGTGTTGTTCGGAGCGTCTTCGGGTGCGCCAGACCCCATCGATCCAGCACTACTCCAGGGCAAAGGCTCGGTTTACCTGACACGGCCATCTTTATTTAACTATATTCCTGATCGCAACAGTCTTCTTGCCTGCGTGTCAGAGTTGTTTGAGGTTATGCAGGATGGAACGGTGCGTGCAGAGGTGCGTCAGGAGCGACCCCTGTCTGAAGCTGCAGACGCTCATCGAGACCTTGAGGCGCGTCGGACGACGGGTGCCACCGTGCTGATCCCCTGATCAGGATTAGGGGTTCGCTTGATCATGGACATGCACAGCGCGATTCGCTCAGTTGCTCGGGGCGTAAATCTCGATCGGGAACAGATGAATAGCATCATGCGGATTGTGATGCAAGGGGATGCGACACCGGCGCAGATCGGTGCATTCCTTACGGCACTGCATATCAAGGGGGAAACAGTTGACGAATTAACTGCCGCGGCGATCGTTATGCGAGAGTTTGCGGCAGCTGTATCAGTGAGGTCAGACAAGGTTGTAGATACGGTTGGCACTGGCGGTGATGCGGCAGGACTCTTTAATATCTCTACCACTTGTGCGTTGGTTGCTGCGGCTGCTGGCATCACGGTTGCGAAGCACGGTAATCGAGCCGCTACTGGTAAATCAGGCAGCGCTGATGTGTTGGAGGCGGCTGGCGTTTACATTGGTCTGACACCTGATCAGGTGGGAGAAACGATTGATCATGTGGGCATTGGATTTATGTTTGCTCCCACACATCATGGCGCGACAAGACACGCAGTGGGACCCCGACGTGAAATCGGTGTCAGAACGATATTCAACTTGTTGGGGCCGCTGACAAACCCCGCCGCTGCTCGTTGGCAACTGGTTGGCGTATATGAACAGCGTTGGCTGCGACCCCTAGCCGAGGCGTTTGGAAATTTGGGGAGTATTCACACCTTGGTGGTCAGTTCATCCGATGGCCTCGACGAGATCAGTATCGCTGACAGCACTCCGGTGTGTGAATTCTACAAAGGCGAACTGAGCGAGTTTGTAATCAGTCCCGAGGACTACGGCATTGAGCGACAGGCGCTATCCTCGATCAAAGTCGAAAGTGCCAGCGAGAGTTTGGCGTTGATTCACAGTGCCTTGTCTGGTGAGAAAGGCCCGGCTTATGACATGGTCGCGCTTAATGCGGGTGCGACGTTATATGCAGCAGACGTCGTCATTTCGGTCGGTGATGGAGTGGACCGAGCCCGAGCGGTGCTTGATGCAGGGGATGCCCTGAGTAAACTCGAAGAACTTGCTTCTTATACGCAGCGTTTTAGGTGAGGGCGAATGACTTGCGCTGGTCAACTAATTTGACTGGGCAACCATATAATCAACGACAGCTTTAATCTCATCATCGCTCAGAGCAGGATTGCCTCCCTTGGCAGGCATGACACCGCTGCTCCCTTGCACGCCATTAATGGCATTGGCGTAGAGAGTACTCGCACCTTTATCAATGCGCTTCGCCCATGCGCCTTTGTCGCCGACACGAGGTGCTCCGGCTACGCCAGCGCCATGACAGGCTACGCACATCCCGTTATAGATTTTCTTGCCATCAATAACCGCAGTTGCTGTCACCGCCACCTGGGTTGCAGCGCTTGATGCAGCGGTGTGGGAAGCTAAATTCATCTGCCCGACTGCCTTAACTCGCTCGGCTGTGTCGGAACTAGCGCCATAGCGTGTATTCCTATCCACGCGCTGGCGTTCGTTAACGTCGCCCGCGTTGATGGTGCCGAGGAGTATCAAAAAAAGTGTTAGCACAATACCGCCTATTGCGCCCCAACTGACCGTTCGGATCAGTGCTTGATCGGTCATCACACTCGACATGCAGTTTTCCTCCGCGTCACAACAGTTCAAAGTGATTAGGATGCTGGGGGTTGGCGCACCCGGGCCAAGATCGGAGGTGATTATAACGTATAGCCCAAGCGCTTTTCGACACCATCTTGTTACCCACGCTTGAACAACTGGGTCCAGATAAACCAGAGCAAGAAGATAGTAAAGGCCCATTGGCCAGGGCCGAAATCAAACCAGTTAGTGTCCGCCTCACACTCCCCTCCGTAGCCGAAGGTCAATCCGCAAAACCAGTCCCCGAACCAATTCCCAACGCTGCCTGTCACATCGTCAAAGAGGCCTGACGCGTTGGCATCGGCGTTATAGCCAGCTGGTTCAGCCATAGCAGAGAAATCCCAATAGTATTTGAAGCCCCTATGCTATCCCGTTAGGGTGGGTGTTTGTCTAGTTATTGTTGGGTTTTCCTGGGATGAGCAGGTGGTCCTGGGGGCTAGGCGGTGCTGTTCGCTGATAGGTATCGTTTCTTAGTTTGCCCCGAAATTGTTAGCTAAATTCCCTGTTTTATGTTGCCTGTAGCGTCTCAACATATGTTGTGTCTTATCGCAATCCGTGTTGATGCCCGAGACTCAAGTCCGTGCCATCGAATTAGGTAAAAAAAGCCTCGCCGGAGCGGGGCTTCGGTCTCTACATGCAGTCTGTCATAACGGATGATTTGTAAAGTCGAGAAGTGCTACGTCCACTCCCAAAGCTTCCAAGTCGCGACGCCACTCGCATCTACATCCCAGTGGTAAACCACGCACATTCCGTTAAGACTCGATAGC
>CAJQRU010000089.1 GCA_905612355.1 uncultured Gammaproteobacteria bacterium | reverse complement strand
CGAGGTGTTGAAGGACACAAGATTTTCTATCGATTGACTCAAAGTCGCTGCTGCAACAACCTCACTAAGGTGGTTCCACTAATCTAAAGGCGGGTGTCGCGCAGATTCCGTTGTGCACTTCTGACTATAAAAATAAGTAGTAGTGCAATTGATATTCCATTAACGCGTCAACGGTTGTGTGATGGAACTCATTATGTCCTCTAAAGAGTTGCCGGCTGTACTCTGAAACAATTCATACCACAACCTTAATCGTTGGATAGGACGTTGTTAGGCTTGGCCGTAGATCGAGGTTTGTTCTCCGAGCGCTTCAAGGTGCTCAGCACAGTTCAACAACTTGACCTGCCAGGGTGGTGATGATTCAGCTAGGGTAAAACTGGCGTTGCGAAACGGATAGAGGCGTCCGGTGTTAGAGACATGCGGCCTAGACTCTAGATGATTATGTAATAAGGCAGAACAGACTAGCCCGTGAGTCACTACGGCGAGGGTCCCACTCGCCGGTAGCGCCGACAGGATTCGTGACCAGGCACGACTCACACGCTGGTCGAATTCCTGCCATGTTTCTCCTCCTTCGGGATCATAATGTTCAGCAAAGGGATCAATGTCCCGGGCTTCAAGTTCCACGAATGTCTGCCCCCGCAGATGACCAAAATTACGTTCCTGAAGCAACGATTCAAACTCAATTTCAACGCCGGTTTGCTCCGACAATGCTTGGGCTGTCATGGCGGCTCTAGGCAGATCACTAGCCAGGATCCGTGTAATACCTTCAGTACTCAGACGTTGTGCCAGAAGGATTGCTTGCTCTTTGCCCCGATCCGACAAAGGTGTTTCTGCTGGTTGCATGACGCGATCGCGATTAAACGCGGTTTCGCCATGGCGGATGATTAGTAGACTCATGGAAATCCTTGATCTTTCTCTAGCATTAGTTGGTCGGCAATCAAAATGGTTCAGGACTTGGTACCTGGGCAGAGCGCTCAAGGGCAAGGTGGCCTCTCACGATAACATATTGTCCTGCTGTTAGTTACCAGGATGATTTGTATGACTGCAGTAGAAATACTAAGTTTTGGAATTGTTTTCTGACAGATAGAATGTCGAAAAAAATACTTTTACTAAAGTGACTCCTACTATCCTTATAGCGGGGAAAAGACCCGCCACGTTGTGACTGCGATTTAATTACTCGCAGCTAAAACTGTCTTAGACAATAATTAGTCAATAAATCGCCGACGCATGGAGTAAACTGGACAAATAACTCCCGGACTTTTAATCCGTTGGTCGCGGTTTCGAGTTGCCGTGGTCGCACAAAAAATGTCCTGTTGCTGTGGTAGGGATTTATGATGTACTGTCGAACCGAAAAAGTCAGATTCCCGTTTGAGCGTATCCGACTCTTTAGAGTCGTGAGTGATCCCTTAATCAGACGAATCACTATATCGGCAAAACACATATGACCACATGACCAGAATGAACAACGAAAGATAGTCATATGAGTAAATAATTGTTCGAGGACAATAGTCGCTGGTTAAGAATGGTGATTGGAGTATGGAGAGGGAAACCAGCATAACAACTGGCACAGTCATACTCGAGAAGCGTGCTCCGAAACAAATAAAGAACGGAATACAAATGATGAGAAACACCACTATGTGTTTATGATGGAATCAACTGATCAACATAGGGGAAAAACAGATCAACAATATTTGCATCTGAAGAAATAGACGAATTACGAGCTAAATACAAAACAATTCCTTCGGAGAATTCGTCACTTAAGATGGCTTGCATTAACATGATGCCGACCAAGCCAAATACGGGCACCAGAAAAGAAAGCAGAGAGTTTTTAATGTTTTTGCAATGCAAGAACAGCACGATAATTTCCGAATAGGCAAAAAAGAAAGGTAAATAAATAGTTAGTTTTACTAATGACTAGAAGGCCAAATAAAAGTGCAGGCAGTAGGTGCAGCTGCGATGTCCTAGGGGATAAAATTAGAACCGGACAAATCAATAATATGGAGAACAGCCAAAAAACTAGGCTGGTCCCTCTGTAGATAATCTAGTGGTCCAAAGAGACCTATAGTTAAACCAAGAGATTGTAAAAAAGGTCACAACAAATATAAAAAATGCGGTGCTAAGTGTGCTTTTTAATGACGGCGTTCTCCTAGTTGTGTTTTTAGAGTAGATGACTGCCAGAGACATCGCCAACATCATAGGCACGATGGTTAATCGAATAAGAATTAAAAAATATTGCACGAAGGTCTCGACTACGATATCGAGCACCTGAAATGGATGTGGGATGTCACTACGATGCAGGATGCAAGGATCATCAATAACAATCAAAAGGGCGTAAATTCTAGCTGTTATTCTCTAGGACCATACAGCAAGCACGAAATCTCAACTGCGAACGTTATTTCTTGGTAATTGTGGCGGCTTTCCGAAAAAGTGGACACAAAAGTGCCGGCCGGTGAAGGGGAAGTTGATTGTTTTGGGCGGATTAAATGCAAATGATTGATATCTTGTTACTAACAGAAAAGAACGCGGCTCTGCGTAATATGGTGCTATCAACCTAACTCAATGAAATCTGGTGTTTCTAGCGGTGGGGTTCACGGTAGTTTTTTAGAGAAGTCGAATGTGGCTTTAAATTAATGAATTAATAGCTACCTTAATTCTGCGCGGCCGGCGCAGAATGTAGTGACTCACGTCAGTTTGGCGACGTTTATCATTCAATCGAGTGGTTGGCTCGGTTCACACTTTGAGCATTCTCAATCGAGAATCCATGGCTGGGAATTATCGTAGGTGGCGTGCCACATTTGACACGAGGTGGGTTGAGTTGCGAGCTTTAACCTTCTAGGGATAAAACTCATATTAATTGTTTATTTTTCCGGTCTTAGATGGTAGTTGGTACCTTCTAGGCTTTAGTATTCGCAGCTGACACACTGCGGGAGTAGGATTTGACGACCAAAGAACAGGATGGTTTACATGAATTCAGACGATTTTGAGGCTCTTTCTGTTTGGCTAAAGGAATCCAGAGATTCTGCGTTGAGTGATGAGATTTTCCGGATAGGAGCTGTAACTGGTTGGCGTCGTTGGCCAAGTGGTGAATTCGGTCCCAGCAACTTCGAAAGAGGGTTGCTTTTGCACAGATTGGTCAAACTTACTGGGGCTAAGGATGTTTTAGAACTTGGGACTGGTAGAGGTTTTTCGTCTATCTGCATGGGGATGGCAAGCGAGACATATCAGTTAAATACGCAAATTACGACTATTGATCCGATTGGGCCTGGGAAAAATCAGGAATGGCCGATGCGGGTTGATTCTAAAGACACTGTTGATTCTTCCAATCGAGAGAAGATGTGGGCAAATCATGTGCCCAAGAAATTTACCCAAAATATTCATCAAATAACGAGCACTTCTTTCCTGGAATTAAGAAAACTGCTGCGATCTGACCGGCACTTCGACATTATTTTTATAGATGCTGGTCACGATGCATTTTCGGTAACACATGATGTAGCTTACGCGATTCTGCTACTTCGCCAGGGGGGCATCCTAGTGCTAGATGATTTCTCCCCGACGGAGTGGTACGGGTTGGGTGCTGTTATGGTTTTGCCTCATGTCAGAAGATTCTTCTCTGATGTCCGTGTTTTGCGGACAGATGGTGTGATCTATCCTTCTACAGCTAGTGGCCGACAGGAGTCGGGCATGTTGGTGGCCACCGGTTTAGGGGATCATGACTTTAAATTCATGCGGATGAGGTTGGTATGGTGGCGACTATTGTGGCTGGCAGTTAATTTCTCATATACCCGTTCGTGGCTATTTCCACTTTCAAAAAAATCATAATTTAGTACCATCGATTGATGTCTGCAAGGAATTATCTAAGGGGCGGGAGTTTTTTCATACAAGGTGAAACGGCGCGTCACTGTGTTAGTCGAATGTTTGCGGAAACTATATCAACTTCTTTTCTAAGTCCTGTGTTCTGAGGCGGTCCCGATCGATTCTGTTGTCCAAACAGGGTCAGAATAGTTGTTTCTTAAGGGGCTCGCAATCGCAAAACTATGCTTTGGGAACATAAAACGAAAGTGCCTATAAACACAATTAGATATCTGACGTCGAAGTTTGCTGAGAAAGGTATAGTGAAGTGGCATTGTTGAATCTCAGATACTGAGTAATGACAAACCCTGAAAGAATCTGGGTCGATGCGGATGCTTGCCCTAAAGTGGTCAAGGAAATACTTTACCGGGCGGCTGACCGTGTTGGTGTCACCGTTATTTTAGTTGCTAATCAGTTGTTAGAGGTGCCAGGCTCCCCTCACATTCAGTCCGTCCAGGTGCCCATGGGTTTTGATGTTGCAGATGGTCACATTGCAAAATCCGCAGCGCCTGGTGATCTCGTTATCACAGCAGATATCCCTTTAGCGGCAGAGGTGGTCGCCCAGGGTTGTATGGCAATCAACCCGCGTGGAGAACTTTATACAGAAGAGAATATTCGCGAACGACTCAATATGCGAGATTTTATGGCAACCCTGCGAAGTAATGGCGTCGAGACAGGGGGTCCCCGGCCATTTGGTCTGTCTGACCGGCAGAGTTTTGCGAATCAGTTGGATCGCTTTCTTGCCGGTATAGCTTCTTGATGTTTGCGTGCTTCATTCAAGTGTGGGGCTAACTTGTGAGTAACCGAATTGTTGTCATGGTGACCGGCATCACCTCTGGGATTGCGTTCGCTGACATGCTGGCGGTGAATACTGCCCTGCCATTTATTCAACGTGGTTTCGGTGTCGATGCTGCCGATGCGCACTGGATTGCTGAGATTTATCTTCTTTTTGTTGCGTCTGTCATGATGACGGGCGGTGCACTCGCTGATCGTTGGGGTACCCGTACGGTACTGACCCTCGGCATGTCGCTTTTCACTGTGTCATCTTTGCTGTGCGCGCTATCGGGGTCGACTGGAGAATTAATTGGTGCACGTGGTTTGCAAGGTATGTCAGCGGCTCTCATGGCGCCGGCAAGCATGGCCTTGATTAACGCGAGTTTCCCGCCAGGGAAACGGGGTAAAGCAATCGGCACGTGGGCGGCGGTGTCATCATTGATGATTCCGCTTGGCCCGCTGATTGGTGGTGTCGCGGTAGATTACGCAACATGGCACTGGATTTTCTTTCTTAATCTTCCCATCGGGGTTGTCGTGTTGTGTCTGATGCCTTTTGTCCCGGTACCGGCTTACGAAAACAGACACATCCGTCCAATCGATTGGTTCGGCGCGTGTCTTTCAATCATGACGCTAGGCCCGCTCATTTTTGGATTGCTGGAAGCCAGTCGACTTGGATTTTCCTCGGTGCTGGTGCAGTTGAGTTTTCTGACCGGCGGAGTGAGCCTTGTTGTGTT
>CAJQRU010000088.1 GCA_905612355.1 uncultured Gammaproteobacteria bacterium | reverse complement strand
TAAGGCTCTATGGAGCGTCCACGCCAACATTTTCGAGGTGTTCAAGGCAACACCACGGCTAGTAATAACAGCGGGTGCCAGAGGCTGTGGCAAAACGGTAGTGCTGGATATGCTGAAGCCATTAGTTACCAACAGATACGCAACAAGTCATGCAACACCAGCCTTGTTGAGTACCTTGTCCCATGGTGGAGATAAGGTTTTCTTCCTAGACAACGCCAATAGGTGGTTACGCGCTCGCGAGCAACAAGCAGATTTCCTGAACTGGTTAGAAACAGGTTGGCAATCTGGTGCGAAAGATTTGAAAGTAACAATGATGCCCACCCGTGGCGCAATGGAGTGGGATCAGCATTCGGCAGTAGCGATTGCTGGTATTGGTCTTGAGAAGATTCTTGGTGATGCGGTTATGGAACGCAGTCTGGTAATCAATCTGACCAAAGCACTAAAAGATGAAATTGCAGAACCTTTCGATGACCGTATTCATCTGGAGAAGATGCAGGTACTAGGCAGAAAGGTAGTTCGGCTAGCGCAGGACTTGAGCCAAAGAGCGGCTGACTACAACTACAGAGGTGATTATCCAATGCCTAGCCACCTGATCAACCGTGACAGGGATAAGTGGGAACCGTTATTTGCTATCGCAAGCCAGTTAGGAATTCAGTACTACGAACGGCTAATCAAAATTGTTGCGGATCAGCCAGCAATAGAAGATGAATCTACGGGCGCAGACGCGCTGAGACGGTTACGACGAGTCTACGATACTGGGCTATACGGTGGGCCAGACAAAGTCCAAGATTTAATTCGATTGGTATGCACTCATCATAACGAAGAGTACAACCAATTCGCTAATTGGAATAAAGATGGGATAGGCGAAGAAAGATGGATTCGATCAAGACAATTTACAGCCCTGCTGAAACCGTATGGCAAGAGATTGGTTCCAGCAACTCATAGGTCGCGAGATGGTGGTAAGCCGATTACAGGCATTCAGTGGGCTGACATCCTAGATGCTCAAGAACGTCATGCGCCGTTGGAGAAGGCCCATGACTAGTGCAACTGTTGTAATGGAACGTAACGTTACTTGTAACGAAAAGAATGGCGCGGTTACTCGATGTAACGCTGTAACGGGTAAGAAGCGCAGTAGGAAGCAAGCGATAGAAGAGTATTGCAAGGAATGTTCCTACGACCCCGAAGATAAAGGTGCTGGAACTTGGAGGCAACAGATCGAGGCTTGTGTTATGAGCGACTGTCCGTTGTACGAGTTCCGTCCTATGTCGCGTACAAATAGCCCCACATTGCCCTCTGGTGTAGCGAAAAGCGTTACACCACAGGATTTGCCTGATGAAGCAACGGTAGGGGCTAGGGGTACACCAACCACAACCATAGGAGTGCAAGAAAATGACTAAGACCGAATGGCAAAAAATGTATAGAGATCATCCCGATGAAGTCGGTGATATTTCAACAGTGGAACTGAAACTGCTGATGGCATACCGCCGTGACATGACTGAGATAACTAAGTGGGATATGTGGATTGAGAATTACCTAGAAGAAATTAGAGAACGCCATGGCCGCGATATAGCAGAAATTGGAAGAGAAGTTATAGAGCGGGAAACTGAAGAAGAGGTGGAAGCAAAAGACGCTGTTAAACACTAACAAAGAGTTTACATTTTCATTGAAAACTACTGCAGTATCATCAACAACTTAGTCTAAAAAAGTAGCGGTTTAGAGTTTACATTTCAGGGTGACCTTATCCTTGACTAGTAAAGGTCTAAGAATCTAGGAATCAAGCCAAGTCTGGCGAATCAAAACTTTACTTTGTAGTTACTTCTAGCCCCAAAGTTGTTTAAGTGTTAGGAAGGGGTATCTGGATTGGTTATAGAGGTCTATCCCACACACCCACACACCCACACGCTATTCCCTGCGTCTCTGGAGTGGAATATAGTAGTGGTATCTGAATTAGAAGGATTGATTAAGTGCGCTCTGGTAAAAGTGCTGAGAATATAAGGCCACGGGTCAGGAATCGCTCGCATTATTTCCGCCAATTATGGGCGGATGTTCATTCTTTATATGAGATAGCGATTGGTCGACCCCGCAGCTACAGACCTAGCGTTCTTCCTAATCCGATTTTTTATAAGCAGGCATTCTCCTTCTTGAAAGAAGGTATTCTGCTTTTGCTTATGCGTCGGAAGCGCACAACCCTGCTGCGCTATAAACCAACATACAACGAAGATGGTTTATTTACTAATCATAATTGTGACTTCATTGACGACCCATTATTCAAGGAAGCCTATGAACTAGGTTTCGCGACCGGAAGTGCAAAGGGTTGGCACGCACGATGGCGAGTTTACACAGCCTGTTGGCTAGCGGATCGCGCAACTAGAATGGACGGGGACTTTGTGGAGTGCGGTACGAATAAAGGGCTGACTGCGCGTGCGATTGCGCACTATACGAATTTTGGCAGTCTGAATAAGAAATTTTATTTGGTTGACACGTTTTCAGGGCTAGTGCCTGAATACGAATCGAAAAGTGAAAGGCAGCGGGAGAATCCAACGCTGATCTACGAAGAGTGTTTCGAAGAGGTGAAGCAAACTTTCTCAGAATTTAATAATGTCGTAATTTGTCGTGGATCGATTCCCGATATTTTATCCTCCATTCCCGTTGCTAATATTTGCTTTCTACATATTGACTTGAATAATGCGTTGCCAGAGATGGCCGCGGGTAACCACTTTTGGGAGCGAGTTGTCCCTCATGGGGCGATATTACTGGATGACTATGCATATCCCGGCTATGACGAACAGAAAGTCGCATGGGATCACTTCGCGGAAGATAAGGGTTTACAAATTCTTTCGCTACCAACGGGTCAAGGGTTGATTCTCAAACCAAGCTAACTTTTTCTTAACAGATATTATCGAAACTTCTCTGCTAAATCCTAAGCACACTGGTATGACTTACTCCTGTGCGCTTGGCTATTTGTCTTGCGCCTCTAAGCAACCAACGATTGCACCTTACCGTGCGATATACCTACCCGCTTAGCAATCTTCCTAATACTCAACCCCTGCTCCCGTAGCGCCTTTACTTTGGCGATCTTGATGGGTGGTACAGGTGGGTCTACCCAATCTCTTACCTTGCGCCCTAGCGCGCGCCAGACCAGCCTTTACCCGCTCCTGAATCATCGATCTTTCGAACTCCGCGAACACACCCATCATCGAGAACATAGCCTTGCCAGAGGGAGTGGTTGTATCGACTCCCTGCTGATGGAGATATAGCCCAACGTCTTTGCTGTGGATGTCAGAGAGTAGAGATATCAGGTGCTGTAATGACCGTCCTAGTCTGGATACATCCCAAGCCATCACCACATCAATCTCCTTACGCATCACAGCGCCCATCAGTGCATCTAATCCCACCCGCTTGGACTTACTACCTGAGATGGTGTCTGTATACACAGCCTCTACCGTCCATTCCTGACGTTCTGCGGCCCTTTCTAGCTCCAGTAGCTGGTTGTCTGTGGTCTGCTCAGATGTGGAGTCCCAGTTTAGGGACGCGATTGTATCGGCCGGACTAAAGCCGCCCGAGGTGATTACAGCGGAGGGAGAATTGCACCGCTTCTCGACCAACGATCGTCCGAGGGATGATGCCGGATGGTACGTCCTGCATTCGGATCAAATTCCTGCAGGTGCGTTTGGTGATTGGCGATCCGGGTGTTCCGAGAAATTTAAGTACGACCTGGGACGAGCATTATCTTCAGACGAGGAGAGAATTCAGGACACACGTTCACGTGCTATCCGAGCGAAACGAAAGACAGATTCGGAACTGCGCGGAACCCAAGCAAGAACACGGGCAGAGTCTATCTGGCAAAAAGCGGATACCGACGCGACATCACATGCCTATCTAACCGAAAAAGGTGTTGGTGCGTACGGTGTGCGTGTCCACAACGACAGACTGGTGATACCGCTTCGTATCGGTAACACCTTGCATTCCCTGCAGTTCATTTCCACTGATCGGGAAAAGCGTTTTCTAACCGGTGGTCGCAAGAAAGGATGCTATCACCTGCTGGGTACGCCCGGGGAGGTTTTGTGCATTGCAGAAGGCTACGCGACCGCAGCGGCGATACACGAGTCGACCGGGGATAGCGTCGCGGTTGCATTCGACTGCGGAAATCTCAAGCCAACCGCTGAGGCGCTCTGTGATATCTACCCCGAAGCGGAATTCATTATCTGCGCGGACAATGACGAGAATAGTCCTGATAATCCTGGCCTCACCAAGGCACGGGAGGCGGCGAAGAGTATCGATGCGCATCTTGCAATTCCGGTGTTTTTGCAGAGCGAGGGAACAGACTTCAATGATCTAGCCCGATCTGAAGGGCGAGAGGCCGTAATTGGGGTGATTGATGAGGCTATAAATTGGCCGGAACCTGAACCGATCACACCGTTTCTCGAACGAGAACTCTATCCCGTCGATGCACTTCCTCCTGTAATCGAGGCTGCAGTTAGGGAGGTGCAGAAATTTGTTCAAGCACCAATGGCGATGGTAGCGACATCGGCCCTGTCTGCACTATCACTGTCATTGCAGGGCTACTTTGATGTTGAACGGACGCAGTCCCTATCCGGACCAATCAGTTTGTATACGTTGACGATTGCCGAAAGTGGTGAACGAAAAAGCACATTGGACAATTACTTTACTCGCAGTATTCGCGACTATGAGTCTGAAATGAGGGAACTACTCAAGGATGATGTGCGACGTTATTGGATAAAATTTGATTCATGGACCGCGAAAAGAAAGGGGCTATTGAAGAAAATCAGCGAACTGGCCAAGACGGACAAATCAACATCTGAATTTGATAGAAAACTTGAAGATTTAGAAACTGAGAAACCTGAACCAGTTCTGGTTCCACATCTCATACTCGGAGACGAAACACCGGAACACCTCGCGATGGTTTTGCGAACCAAGTGGCCGGCGGCGGGCATTGTCTCAAGTGAGGCGGGTCTTGTATTTGGCTCACATGGCATGAGCCCGGAATCGATCATGCGTAATCTCTCGCAACTTAACGTGCTATGGGATGGAGGTGAACTTCACTACGGACGAGTGACGAGAGAATCCGTGGTTTTGGGCGACGCACGCCTGACAATCGCACTACAGATTCAACCCCAGACCTTTCAGGAATTCTTGTCGAAGAACGGTGCTTTAGCGCGGGGCAATGGATTTTTAGCGAGGTTCTTACTTGCGCGGCCTGAGTCCACCCAAGGATTTAGGCCAATCACAGACCCACCTAAGGACC
>CAJQRU010000087.1 GCA_905612355.1 uncultured Gammaproteobacteria bacterium | reverse complement strand
GTTCGAGTGCCGAGGACAGTGTCGTCAACGCAAGAACTTGGGGAAGTGTTTGAGTCAGCGTACCGGCGACGCTATGAACATTATGGTAATGGGTGTACTGGGCTTGATGTTCGATCTCATTATGCGCGAAGTCAGTAAACGAACGATTCCATGGCGCGGCAAAGGCTAGAAGATCTTGCCGCCTACCCTTAAAGACCGCATCAACCCAAGACCGAGAAACTACTCTCGGCATTGACTTTGCGCAATCGTGAAACCCTCGCGGTGTTGAGCACAAAGTCGATATGGTCTAATCGGAACTGCAACGGATGTTGGTCATGGTCATGACCTGCCTCACAGTACTCGACCAACTCGGCCATTAGCTTTCCTGCAACCGGAGCATTTTTAAACTGGTTTCCACTGGAACCACAGGCCATATAAAACCCGGGCAGACTGGAGTGATCGTAGATAGGCAACCAGTCATCAGAAACGTCGTACAAAGATACAACTCCCTTGAGCGGCGAGGAAACCGGAAGGCCCGGGTAACGTTGGGCCTGTCTATACACCTGCGTCTTCCACTGTTCAGTAAAACTGTCATCCCACTGATCAGGATCAACAAAGATTCTCTCGTCACATGCTGGATCTTCGCTCCCGATCAGGATGTGATTGCCCGTTTCGGGTCGACTGTAACAACCAATATCACTGTCTGACACAACGAACGCATCGTGTTCATAGTCGTAACCAGCCGGCGGAGGCACATGAGCGACCTCAACCTTAAGAGCTCGGGTGTTGATATTCATTGCGCCATCAACACCGGCCAAGGCATTGATCTTCATCGAATGCGGGCCGGCCACATTAATGACTACATTGGACTCGATTCGACTCCCGTCAGCCAGCATAACGCCCGCCACTCGGCCACCTTCTTGCAAGATATCCGTCACCGACTGGTTAAAGCGGAAAGTCGCCCCCTTCGCCTGTGCTGCGCGTTGCAGGTTCTGGGCCGACAGCTGAGGATCATTGATATAGCCCGCCGTGGGGAAAAATACTGCCCCAAGCCTTTGACCCTCAACGGCTTCGGAGAAAGCGGGGTCATTCGGCAGTTTGACCGGCCCATATTTCGCCGCCGTGGCAATGGGTAATCGGCGCTCTACTTCCTCCGGGTCCCACACGTCGAATGGCACCGATAACTCCCGAGCACGCGCCAGCACTGTTTCAAGGTATTGGTTCTGCTCCGTCTGGTAAATCATGCATCCGCACTCAACGAACCTTGCCAACGGCGTGCCATCGTCAAGACCGAGGTACGCCGCCCAATCTTTCCAGTAATGATAACTTTCGTAGGCCAACGCGCAGCCATCAAGCGTCGAATAGTGCACTCGAATAATGGCGCATGATGCCCCGGTCGAGCCGTGACCGGCTGCCGATAATTTATCAACATTCAGGGTTTTGTAACCCTTCTTACTGAGTTCGAAACCCACCGCAGCGCCAATGACTCCGGCACCGATCACGATGGCGTCATACCGTTCCGACATATCAGTCCTTTACCTTGCGATCATCGGCATCAGGCGCGTCCACAGCATAGGTTTTAAAGTCTGCGGGGGCGACGATCTCCAACACTTCGTAATCCGAGGACATTGCAATTTCTCGATGTTTGATCATGGGAATCTGATTCACGCAGTCCCCCTTGCGCAACGTGCGCTCTCCCTCACCTTCCCATTCAAAAGTTGCCCAACCGTTCAACACATAGGTCATTTGAAAGGTGCAGTCGTGTACATGCCATCCCTGAACGGCGTCTATTTGTTCATTACCATTATTCTTGATGACCTGCGCTACATAATCACCATTAGTACCCACATCGGTTCCAAGGTACCGATAAGAAAGAATCTCCCGAAGGCCTGGCTCCCACACCGCGTCCTTGGCTTCACTGTGCATAAACTTCCAATTTTCTTGTTTACCCATAGCAATCTCCTGGGGTCCTGTTCAAGCGAACGATGGTTTCATTGTTGGGGTTTACCCCCATCACGTATAAAGGGATAAATCATGGTCTGATCAACGTCTGGGCTTTGATCAGACAACATTCGAATCATGCCGGATGCCGCCTTGGCCACGGTATGACCTGTACCTTGCGCCCGGGCTTCCTCCACAAACAGTCCGATGTCTTTATCAGAGATGGAGATTTGAGCGGCCGAGTCATAAGTTTCGGTCAGAACATGGTTGGGGAAAAAGTGCTGACTCGCGAAGTTCTGACCCGATGAGACATTAATAACATCGAGCATCGTCTTCATATCGAGCCCGCCTTTCTCTCCAAAGGCCAGCGCCTCGCTGGTAATGACGAAAGCAGTGTGAATCAGACTGTTATTCAGCAATTTCATTCGCTGACCGTGCCCTGTCTCTACACCCAGATTAAACAAATTATTACCAAACGTGTTGAGAACGGGTTCCAAGCGCTCGAATAGACCCTCTTCACCCGAGAACATGACAGCCAGGTGACCCTCACCTGCCCGAGCGACAGAACCCGAAATCGGCGCATCCGCATAACGGATTCCTTTCTGGCTCAATTGATCGTAAGCCGCCCGCGCCGCCGTTGGACCTGCGGTCGACGTATTCACGACCACCGCATCGGCCTGGCAATTGGCTTTACTGATCTCGGCAACAACAGTCGAGATTGAAGACAGACTGGGCAGACACAGAAAGACAATGTTTGCGCGTTCAGCAACCTGTGAAACTGACGAAGCAACAAACGCCCCCATCGGGGCGCGCTCCTTTGTACCAGCAAGATCGTAGACTGAGAGTGTGTACCCGCCGCGGGCTATGTTGTCAGCGATCGGCTTACCGATATTGCCGAGACCAATAAAACCGATGTGTTCTCCCATTTACCTACCTTGAGGAATGAATAGCATTACCAAACCACATGCCTTGTCTAATTAAAGCGTGCTGATTAAATGCTGTTAATGTAACCGGGCATCAGACCTAAAACAAAAATTTGATATTGGTACATCGACACAGCGCCACCCAAATCCTACATCAAGCGGCGAGGGACATCGGTTCACTGACAGGGGCCGGGTCACTGGCAGGGACATAGACGGCATAACCGTCAGCCTCTGGTTCTTCTACAACTACCTCTTCCTCGAATACGGCAACTGCCGTCTCCGATTCCCCCTCAGAAGAAACCTCAGCCACAGAAGTCTCAGCCACTGAGCTATCAGTCCCTGAGATATCAGCATCACTCGTTAAGATCTCAGTCCCAGTCGATGCCTCAATCGCCTCGATAATCTCAGCAATACTGGCAGGACTCAGTTCATCCAGCGTCAGGGTCTCTGTCGTTTCGATCACGCCACCCGTTGCAGTACCAGAATCCCCATCGACTACGAACGCCGTCTCAATACGCTCATCGCTCTTCGTCACTGTGCTGATAACACCACCCAGACTAAAAGTGGTCGGCGCACCATCCACCACGAAAGTCACCTCGGCATAAGAACTCTTCGCATCATCAGTAAAAGTCACTTCACCGATTGCATCAACACGATTTCCTTCCAGGGTTTCACTCACAGATTCCGCGTTAAGCGAGATCGACGTAATCCCTCGATCACTTAGGGTAGACAGCTCAGGTGCCGACGACACGCCATCAGTATCACTGTCCTGCCATACCAGGATGTCATCAAACTGCTTATCCCCTTTACTGATCACTTGGTCTGTATTGGTATCAAGACTAGCCAGTGCTGAGAGGGAGTTCGCATAACTCTCACCATTAAATATTTCTGAGAACACCTCGCTCATGTTCTCAATCGCACCGCTGCCGTCAATGTCCATCACCAGCATGCCATCGTCCGGACCAAACCAACCTACGCTCTCACCCATGCCATCGGCATCCACATCAAAGGTGACACCGCTGCCAAGGCCTAACAGCTCAATCCCATCGCCATCTAGATCCAGCACAATCGGATCACTGCCATCACAGGTGTTCTCGTACCAGGCAATGGTGTCGTCATTTTTCGAGGCCGAGACAATATCGAGATCGCCATCGCCGTCCATGTCAGCGACATAGATCGCCTTGGCACCGGCGGCAGTCGTGGCAATATTGGCCGCGGTCCAGGTTGGGTCACTGGCGCCGTCGTTCTCATACCAGGCGATGGTGTTATCAGTTGAGGAAGCTGAGATGACATCCATATCGCCGTCGCCATCGAGGTCGGCGACGTGGACATCAAAAGCCCCGTCGGCACTGGTGGCGATGTCGGCCGCCGTCCAGCTGGGGTTGGCCGCGCCATCGTTCTCGTACCAGGCAATGGTGTCGTCGTCAGAAGAGGCCGAGACAATATCGAGATCGCCATCGCCGTCCATGTCGGCGACGTGCACACCCAGGGCAACGTCGGCAGTCGTGGCGATATTGGCGGCGGTCCAGGTTGGGTCCGCAGCACCATCGTTCTCGTACCAAGCGATGGTGTCGTCATATTTCGAAGCGGAGACAATATCGAGATCGCCATCGCCGTCCATGTCGGCGACGTGGACATCGTAAGCACCATCAGCACTCGTCGCGATATTGGCCGCAGTCCAAGTGGGGTTGGTTGCACCATCGTTTTCGTACCAGGCGATGGTGTCGTCAACTTTCGAGGCGGAGACAATATCCAAATCGCCGTCGCCGTCCATGTCGGCGACATGGACATTCTTCGCGTTGTCGGCAGTCGTGGCGATATTAGCTGCGGTCCAGGTGGGGTTGGTTGCACCATCGTTCTCGTACCAGGCAATGGTGTCGTCATACTGGGAAGCTGAGACAATGTCCAAATCGCCATCTGAATCCATGTCGGCGATGTACACACCCCAGGCACCGTCGGCACTGGTGGCGATGTTGGCGGCGCTCCAGCTCGGATCCGCCGCACCATCGTTCTCGTACCAGGCAATGGTGTCGTCTACACCCGAAGCGGAGACGATGTCGAGGTCGCCGTCGCCGTCCATGTCGGCAATATAGACATCTTTTGCTCCATTGGCGCTGGTAGCGATATCGGCCGCGGTAAATGAAATACTGTCGTCATCGGTGATGGTGAGCGAGCCGGTTGCATCACTGATGGTGGCGTTCGACGCGCTCGATAAGGTCATCGTCGCGGTTTCGTTGTTCTCAGGATGGCTGTCGGCGAGGATCGGCACCGTGAAAGTCGCGGTGGTGTCACCCGCATCGAAGGTCAGCGTTCCGCTTGAGGCCGTGTAGTCCACGCCCGCCTTAGCGTCGGTCTTTAGATTGACATCCGCGGCGTTTGATTCATACCAGGCAATGGTGTCGTCATTATAGGAGGCTGAGACGATGTCGAGATCGCCATCGCCGTCCAGGTCGGCCACAAAAACATTGCGGGCGCCGTTGGCATTGGTATCAATGTTAGCGGCGCTCCAGGTCGGGTCACTCGCGCCGTCGTTCTCGTACCAGGCAATGGTGTCGTCATCGATGGAGGCCGAGATGATGTCAAGATCACCATCGCCGTCCATGTCGGCGACGTACACATCCCTTGCAACGTCAGCGCTGGTGGCGATATCCGCGGCGCTCCAAGTGGGATCCGCGGCGCCGTCGTTCTCGTACCAGGCAATAGTGTCGTCGTCGACAGAAGCCGAGACGATGTCAAGATCGCCATCGCCGTCCATGTCGGCGACGTACACACTCTGGGCGCCATCGGCATTGGTATCAATGTTGGCTGCGCTCCAGCTGGGATCCGCGGCGCCATCGTTCTCATACCAGGCAATGGTGTCGTCGAACCTGGAGGCCGAGACAATGTCGAGATCGCCGTCACCGTCCATGTCGGCCACATGGACATCGAAGGCGCCATCCGCGCTGGTGGCGATATCGGCGGCAGTCCAGCTCGGGTTCGCAGCACCATCGTTCTCGTACCAGGCAATGGTGTCGTCGTCGATGGAAGCCGAGACGATGTCGAGGTCGCCGTCGCCATCCATGTCGGCGACGTACACACCCTGGGCGCCGTCCGCGCTGGTGGCGATGTTGGCCGCCGTCCAGCTCGGGTTCGCAGCACCATCGTTCTCGTACCAGGCAATGGTATTGTCATCCCGCGAAACCGAAACGATGTCGAGATCGCCGTCCATGTCCATGTCGGCGATGTACACACCCCTGGCAAGGTCCGCGCTGGTGGCGATGTCGGCCGCGGTAAAGCTCGGATTCACCGCGCCGTCGTTCTCGTACCAGGCGATGGTGTCGTCCAAGCCCGACGCTGAGACAATATCAAGATCGCCGTCGCCGTCCATGTCGGCGACGTAGACATCCTCCGCACCGTTGGCACTGGTGGCGATATTGGCGGCGGTCCACGAGATCGAATCATTGGAGCTTGCGTAGTCGACCGTGACGGTCTTGCCCGAAGCGGCTGAGAGGGTGACGGTAAAAGTGGCATCGGCCGCGCTTTCATTAGAAGTCGTGACGTCATTGATTGAAAGTGTCGGCGCATCATCATCATCGGTGATAGTCAGCGTGCCGGTCGCATCACTGATGGTGGCATTGGCGGCACTGGATAGCGTGAGTGTTGCGGTTTCGTTGTTCTCATCGGTCGAGTCACCAAGGACCGGCACGGTAAAGGTGCCGGTGGTGTCCCCCGCCGAGATGGTCAAGGTACCGCTGGTTGCGGTGTAATCCGATCCAGCCGTGCCGGTGCCGTTGGAGCTCGCGTAGTCGACGGTAATATCGCTGGTACTCGATTCGGAGAGCGTGACCGTAAACGTCGCATTGGCGGCGCTTTCATCAGAGGTGGTGACGTCATTGAT
>CAJQRU010000086.1 GCA_905612355.1 uncultured Gammaproteobacteria bacterium | reverse complement strand
GCTTAGCCTTGCGGCCGGCGCGATTGCGGGCTGGGACCGACGCAATGCGTTCTACTTTAATCTGCTCAATTGTTTAGCTGAGCATTACGGTTTTGATATCGAAAAACCCTTTGATCAGTTGCCTGCAAACGTGTGCAACACCATTCTTAACGGTAGCGGTAGTGAACGCATCGAATTCAAGTACTTACGATCACATGGTCGCCGCTCTCGTCGACGGACACATTCATTTGAAGGCGTACTTCCCAATATGCAGCGCCGTTACCATGAATCAGAGTCGACAACGCTGCGCGAAGATCTCGGTCGCTACCTGACAAACCAGACCTGCGAATCCTGTTCAGGCAGTCGCCTCCGGGCCGAGGCTCGCCACGTGTTTGTGGCGGAACGCCCGATAGACATTATCACCACCCTTCCGGTAGAGGAGTCATTGTCTTTTTTTTCGACCATCAGCTTATCGGGCCGCCATGGCGAAATTGCGGCACCCATCATTAAAGAGATCAGTGACCGCCTACGCTTTCTTTGCAACGTCGGTCTGGAATACCTCTCCCTGGATCGGGCGACAGAAAGCCTGTCTGGTGGAGAGGGACAGCGTATTCGACTGGCCTCTCAGATCGGCTCGGGCCTTGTTGGAGTCATGTATATCCTGGATGAACCATCGATCGGACTTCACCAACGCGACAACGGTCGACTGATGGAAACCTTATTCCATCTCAGGGACCTCGGTAACACAATCATCGTCGTTGAACACGATGAAGAAACCATACTGAATGCTGATCACGTGGTTGATCTTGGGCCTGGTGCCGGCGCCAATGGCGGTCAGGTCGTCGCACAAGGCCCACCCGATACGATTCGTAAGAATCCGGCATCACTAACGGGCCAATATTTAAGTGGCCGGCGTTCAATAAAAGTACCTCTCGAACGGACCCCAGCGGACAAAAAGAAAGTGCTGTCTATCAAAGGGGCACGAGGAAATAATCTTGACTCTGTCGACGTTGATTTCCCTATCGGTCTCTTCATTTGTGTGACCGGGGTCTCGGGCTCAGGCAAATCAACGTTGGTCAACGGCACACTGTACCCTGCTGCCGCGCACAAACTGAACAATAGCCGCCTGCGTCCGGCACCACACAAAAAGATAAAAGGGCTAGAACACATCGACAAGGTGATCGAAATCGACCAGAAACCGATCGGCCGAACGCCTCGTTCCAACCCAGCCACCTATACCGGGCTATTTACTCCGATTCGGGAATTGTTTGCGGCAGTACCTGAGTCGCGGGCCCGTGGCTATAAACCCGGTCGATTCTCATTCAATGTCCGTGGCGGACGCTGCGAAGCCTGCCAGGGCGATGGACTGATTAAGGTGGAAATGCATTTCCTTCCTGACATTTACGTCGGCTGTGACGTCTGTAACAGCGCCCGGTACAACCGTGAAACGTTGGACATCCGTTATAGCGGGCGCAACATCAGCGAAGTGCTTTCGATGACAGTGTCAGAAGCGGTCGTCTTCTTTGAGGCGATCCCAGTTATACGTCGAAAACTCGATACACTCATTGATGTGGGTCTTGGCTACGTCCAACTTGGACAAAGTGCCACTACCCTGTCAGGTGGCGAAGCACAACGCATTAAGTTGTCGCGGGAGCTTTCGAAGCGAGACACCGGCCGCACGCTTTACGTGCTGGACGAACCCACCACCGGCCTGCACTTTCATGATGTACGTCAGTTACTCAGCGTACTTCACCGACTGCGAGATCAAGGCAACACGGTCGTTGTCATCGAACATAATCTTGACGTGATCAAAACAGCAGACTGGATTATTGACCTTGGCCCCGAAGGTGGTCATCGCGGCGGTCGGCTGGTCGCCACCGGTCCGCCGGAAGTGGTAGCCGCCCATGAGCAGTCATACACCGGGCAATTTCTCGCCAAACTACTTCACGCGAATAAACCAGACTCAGCCGTGTCCGTACAGAGTGGGCCACGCTAACGCACTGTCGATTGCACCCAATCAATCCATTTGTTTGCAGAGCTTAAGCGCCTTTGCATCGAGTGACTCCACGGCCGTCGTAGGCACTTGATGAGGCCCTGCCACCTTGAAAGACACCGTAAGAATGACTGGTACCGCTCCAGTCAGGGGTTCACTTCGCGAAGGTCGGGTATCGCATGTTGCTTCGATGCCCCGATTAAGTGCCGTAACACGACCCATCTTCCAGGGGACTTGATGAGCGGTCCGCCATGCGGCGCAATCTGAGACATTCACTCGTCAACCATCTAGGGTTAAATCGCGTATTTAAAGCGAACGCTTGCAGTATTTAGAATACCCTGACATCTGAGGGGATTCGTATCACCCCAATGAATGTGCCGTATGCGCCTGTACGGTCCGATCAGGTCTTCAACAACGGGGAGTCCGTATCGCCATAAGCGGTATCATCTCGTTAACCGGTCTTGCCGAAAACCTTTCTCGACACGGCGACACGCTATTTTCTGGAATCTGGATAACCGAATAATGGACCCTCGGGCCAAAACGAACGACCTCGACCCCGTTGAAACCCGGGAGTGGATCGATGCACTCACCGCCGTGCTCGCCATCGATGGCGAAGAACGCGCCCACTTTCTAATCGAGGAATTAATCGATCACGCCAGGCGCACAGGAACGCAAATTCCCTATCGCCCCCATACGAGCTACGTCAACACGATTCCTGCATCCAGTGAACACATCTCTCCCGGTGATGCTTCGCTTGAGTGGCGAATCCGCTCCCTGATTCGGTGGAACGCACTCGCTATGGTTGTTCGTGCCAATCGGACCAGTTCGGAATTGGGCGGACACATTGCCAGTTTTGCCTCCGCCGCCACCCTGTACGACGTGGGATTCAATCATTTTTGGCATGCGCCCTCAGAGGATCACGGTGGTGATCTGATTTTTTTCCAAGGCCACTCTGCTCCCGGTATCTACGCCCGCGCTTATCTCGAGGGAAGGCTCAGCGAATCACAGCTGGAACACTTTCGCCAAGAGGTGGGCGGCGAGGGCCTGTCATCCTATCCTCATCCGTGGTTAATGCCCGATTTCTGGCAGTTTCCAACGGTGTCAATGGGCCTCGGGCCAATACAAGCTATTTACCAAGCTCGTTTTCTCCGTTATTTCCATCACCGCGGGTTTGCTGACACCAGCCAACGGAAGGTATGGGCCTTCATCGGTGATGGTGAAATGGATGAACCTGAATCCATGGGTGCGATCGGCCTCGCCGGCCGGGAAAGACTGGACAATTTGATCTTCGTCGTCAATTGCAATCTTCAACGACTGGATGGTCCAGTGCGGGGAAACGGAAAAATTATCCAGGAACTCGAAGGTGAGTTCCGCGGTGCCGGCTGGAACGTGATCAAGGTGATATGGGGATCGTACTGGGATCCACTTCTCATGCGCGATACCAATGGCCTCCTCAAAGCGCGCATGGACGAAGCGATTGATGGCGAATACCAGGCCTTCAAAGCCAAGGACGGCGCCTTTGTTCGCGAACACTTTTTTGGCAAACATCCCGAGTTACTGGCAATGGTAGCCAACATGACTGACGAGGATATCTGGCGACTGAACCGCGGAGGACATGATCCACACAAAGTTTATGCCGCCTACAGCGAAGCGGTGTCACACCCCGGCCAACCGACGGTGATACTGGCAAAGACGGTGAAGGGCTACGGCATGGGTGAGTCCGGTGAAGGTCAAAATACCACCCACCAGCAAAAAAAGATGGCCGAAGACGCTCTGATTGCGTTTCGGGATCGATTCAACATTCCCTTGTCAGACGAAGAGGTGGTGGCCGCACCGTTTTACCGACCGGACGAGGACAGTCCAGAGATCCAGTATCTACAAGAACGCCGCCGTGAGCTGGGCGGATATCTTCCGGCGCGCCGCGATATTGCTCCGCCATTGCCTATCCCACCGTTGGACGCATTCCAGAGCCTTCTGGACGGAACGGGCGAGCGCGAGATCTCAACAACAATGGCGTTCGTTCGAATATTGACAAGCCTGGTGCGCGACTCAAAGATGAAAGATCGCATCGTCCCTATCGTTCCAGACGAATCTCGGACCTTCGGTATGGAAGGCATGTTCCGCCAGTTAGGGATCTACTCTCCTTTCGGTCAATTGTATGAGCCCGAAGATTCCGATCAACTGATGTATTACCGCGAGGACCAACAGGGTCAGGTTCTGCAGGAGGGGATCAACGAGGCCGGCGCCATGTCGTCGTGGATCGCCGCTGCCACTGCCTATGCCAACCATGGAGTTGCCATGGTGCCTTTCTATGTCTTTTATTCAATGTTTGGCCTGCAGCGGGTCGGTGATCTTGCCTGGGCCGCTGGCGATATCCAGGCGCGGGGCTTTCTGATTGGGGGTACCGCCGGACGAACCACTTTGGCCGGGGAAGGATTGCAGCACCAAGATGGACATAGTCAGCTGCTGGCTTCGGTGATTCCGAACTGTATTTCGTACGACCCCGCGTTTTCCTACGAACTTGCGGTCATTGTGCAAGACGGGCTTCGCCGTATGTTTGGTGAAAAGGAAAACATCTACTATTACATCACCGTCATGAACGAAAATTATGTTCACCCACCGATACCCGAAGGTGCTGAGGCAGGCATTCTCAAGGGCCTGTACTTGCTGAAAAAAGCACGCCGCACTCGTAAGGCGACTCCCCGAGTCCGACTCATCGGAAGCGGCACTATACTTAACGAGGCACTGGCAGCAGGCGAATTGCTGATGCGTGATTATGGAGTTCAATCGGACATTTGGAGCGTAACCAGTTTCAATGAACTAACGCGTGATGGTCGTGCCGCCAGCCGGCATAATCGCCATCATCCTGAAGGTCCTGCAAAGAACGCCTATGTTACCCAGTGTCTAGAAAACGATGATGCTCCGGTCATTGCAGCAACCGACTACGTGCAAAGTTACGCCGATCAGATTCGAGAGTTTGTGCCGGCTCGTTACGTAGTGCTGGGCACGGACGGTTTTGGTCGCAGCGGCACCCGCGCCCAATTACGCCAGTTCTTTGAGGTTAATCGCTGGTACATTGCGTTGACCGCGCTCAAGGCACTGGCGGACGAAGGCCAAGTCCCTGCATCGACTGTGTCTGATGCCATCAAACAATACTCGCTGGATTCGGCCAAGCCGGATCCCACCACGATATGAGTCTTAATGAGCACTTCTGAGAAAATTCTGCTGCCGGACATCGGTGACTTTGATTCAGTCGATGTGATTGAAGTCCTGGTTGAACCTGGGGATGTGATCGAAAAAGAAACACCGCTAATCACCCTTGAAAGCGACAAGGCAACGATGGACCTGCCAGCACCTTTTGGTGGCACCGTGACTGAAATGGCCGTTAACGTCGGCGATAAAATTGCTCAAGGCAGCCTCATCGCCGTGATTCAAACTGACAGCAGCAAGGCCGCACCGAGCCAAGTAATCACAACAGAAACTCCGCAAGAGTCCACGGTCGATGTTCCCACAGTTCAGGACAATACCGAACCGGCGAACCTGCCATCACACCGACCACCCACTGCCAGGAGAGCTGTTGATCATCAGCCGCCACCTTCGCTGCCTCCACTCCCAACCGGGCAAACTGGCGCCGTACTTGCCAGCCCAGCGGTTCGCCGTCTCGCGCGTGAACTCGGCGTCAACCTGGATCAAGTCGAGGGTTCAGGACGGAAAAATCGTATCCTGAAGGAAGACCTCTCCCAGTTCGTCAAATCTGTCCTTTCCCTAGCGCACACGGATCCAATCGAAAGCGACGCCGGGCATCCTTCAGAGAGCGGCATCCCCGCGCTACCCACAGTCGACTTCAGTCGCTGGGGCGAGATTGATCGACAGCCGTTGTCGCGCATCCAAAAACTTTCCGGCGCACACCTGACTCGGGCCTGGCTCAATGTACCGCACGTAACACAGCACGAAGAAGCCGACGTCACAGAACTTGAAAAATTTCGCGCCTCATTAACCAAAGAAGCCGACGGCGCCGGTGTGCGCTTAACCCTACTGGCATTCATTCTCAAAGCCACCGCCGCAGCGCTGACTCACTTCCCCCGATTTAATGCATCCCTAGACGGCGACCATCTTATTCTTAAGCGCTATTGCCACATTGGTGTCGCTGTCGATACCCGCCAGGGTCTGCTTGTGCCGGTTATTCGTGACGTTGATACCCAAGGCGTTCTGCAACTCGCCGAGGCCCTGGCTGACATCAGCCAACGCGCACGCGACGAGCAACTCAGACCAGACGACCTCCAGGGGGGTTGCTTTACGGTCTCCAGTCTTGGCGGCATCGGTGGCACCGCTTTCACACCGATCGTCAATACCCCCGAAGTTGCTATTCTCGGTGTGGCGCGCAAACGCATGGTGCCATTGTGGGACGGCGAAGCGTTCCAACCTCGATCGGTGCTGCCACTGAGCCTTTCATATGACCATCGAGCCATTGATGGTGCCGAAGGAGCACGCTTTGTGGTCTACCTGAAATCTCTCCTTGAAGACATCGGGCGTATCCTGCTTTAGGCCGCGCATCACTGGAATCTTTACTCATGGCCAACACTCTGACTATTGAACTGCCCGATATTGGTGATGTCGACAGCGTCGACGTGGTTGAAATCATCGTGAGCGTCGGGCAACGCGTTGAGATCGAATCGCCTTTAATCACTCTGGAAAGTGACAAAGCCACCATGGATCTGCCGTCAACGACAGCGGGTACGGTAACCACCATTCTGGTTCAGGTTGGCGATGCCATCTCGAAGGGCTCGCCGGTGCTGGTCCTTGAAATCGATGCAACAGACAGTGGGCCCCCTGCTAAAGACGATGACTCACAAACTACGCCACCAAAAGCTGCTACGGACAATGCGCCCATCAATAATGCGGATCACGAGTTTGACCTGGTGGTGGTGGGCTCAGGGCCGGGCGGCTATACGGCGGCTTTTCGGGCAGCTGACCTGGGTCTTAACACTGCGCTGGTGGAACAGTTTCCCGTGCTTGGCGGAGTGTGCCTTAACGTCGGGTGCATCCCCTCGAAAGCCTTACTGCACGCAGCTCGTGTTATCACCGAAGCCGAGGAAATGCAAGAATTTGGCGTCAGCTTTGGTCAACCCACCATCGATCTCAACCGATTACGGCAGTGGAAACAACAGATCGTCGGACAATTAACCGGCGGCCTCAGCGGTCTCGCCAAACAACGCAAGGTCACCGTGCTCCGAGGAGAGGGGCGTTTCCAATCACCAAACCAACTCATCGTTAACGACAACGACAGTGCCACAACGGTTCAGTTCAAACAGGCCATTATCGCGACGGGCTCGCGCCCCACACAGCTGCCAGGCCTACCGGATGACGATCGCATTATTGACTCCACCGGTGCACTAGCGTTGGCAGACATACCCGAACGCCTACTGGTCATCGGAGGTGGCATCATTGGCCTGGAAATGGCGACGGTGTATGCAGCACTCGGAACCGATGTCACCGTGGTCGAAATGCTAGACCAATTAATGACCGGTGCCGATCCTGATCTGGTAAGACCCCTGCAACGGTGTCTTAAAACTCAGGTGAGTGACATCTACCTGTCGACCCGCGTGCAATCCATCGAAGCGACCGATGACGCACTGGTCGTGTCATTCGATGGCGCCGAAGCACCTGAGAAAGATCGCTTCGACCGCGTACTCGTTGCCATCGGGCGTCAACCGAACGGTACCCATGTGGATGCGGATCGTGCTGGCGTGACCATTAATGAACGCGGCTTTATTGCCGTCGATCGCCAACAACGGACTAACGTTCCGCATATTTTTGCTATCGGTGACGTCGTGGGTCAGCCGATGCTGGCGCATAAGGCCACTCATGAAGGCAAAGTCGCCGCCGAGGTGGCCGCAGGCGAGGCCAGTGCGTTCGATTCGACCTTGATCCCATCCGTTGCCTATACCGACCCTGAGGTCGCCTGGGTTGGACTAACCGAGCATGAAGCCAAGGCGCAGTCAATTAATTACGAAAAAAGCGCTTTCCCATGGGCAGCCAGTGGTCGTGCGCTCGGTATTGGACGCAGCGAAGGCATGACCAAGTTACTCTTCGATCCGGACAGTCACCGCATCCTGGGGGCCGGTATCGTCGGACCCAACGCCGGTGAACTGATCTCCGAAGTGACTCTGGCCATGGAAATGGGTTGTGAAGCAGGAGACATTGGCCTCACGATTCATCCCCACCCAACGCTGTCCGAGACCATCTCATTGGCAGCAGAGGCTTTCGAGGGGACCATTACCGACCTGTACTTGCCTCGACAGAAGCAATCCTGACTCCCTGCGAACCACACCAGCTAACGTCACTGGCATTGCGGGGTGACTATCTAAATCTGTTCGAGTTCGATCAGAGTGCCAAGAAAATCCTTTGGGTGGAGAAACAACACCGGCTTGCCATGCGCGCCGACACGAGGCTGCCCATCACCCAACACCCGGTAACCATCCTGCTGGAGTCGGTCGCGAGCGGCATGAATATCTTCGACCTCGTAACACACATGGTGAATGCCCCCATCCGGATGTCGCTCAAGGAAGCGCGCAATAGGTGACCCCGCTCCCAGTGGATGAAGCAATTCCACTTTGGTGTTACCCAATTCTACAAAGACGGTCACTACCCCATGCTCTGGGAGCTCGACCGGCATCGACACGCTCGCACCCAGGGTATCCCGGTAAAGCCTTGCCGCCGCATCAAGATCCGGGACGACCATTGCTACGTGGTTAAGATGACCAATCATGACATACGCTCAGTGTTGCTTTTTCAAAGAGGAATCCAGCAATCGACTTGCGCCGGCTGCACCTGACAAGTTGCCAGCGACCACCTTTTCTTCAATCGTCTTTGCCCGAGTTTCAAGTGCCGGGTCACAAAAAAACCGTTCCAGCAGGCCTTGGCGAATTTCCTCCCACAGCCATTTCCGAGCCTGATCATTACGACGCTCCCGGTGTGCTCCCGATGCGAGCACACACGCACCAAAGCGCATGATGGTTTCCAACATCCCCTCGATACCTTCGCTAGTTAACGCAGATACGCCAACCACGGGGACAGCCCAGTCGATCGTGTGGCGAGGCATCAACCGAAGTGCCTGCGCGAATTCAGCCACAGTCCGCTGCCCCGCCGCAGCAAGTTCTCCATCACACTTATTCACCGCCACTAAATCCGCCAGCTCCATCACGCCACGCTTGATCCCCTGGAGCTCATCCCCAGCACCTGGCAACAATAACAGCACAAACATGTCGGTCATGCTGGCGACGTGCAGTTCAGATTGGCCGACACCTACCGTTTCAACCATGATGAAATCAAACCCCGCGACCTCACAAAGATAAATCGCCTCGCGAGTCCCTGGTGCCACACCCCCGGCACGACCCACTGTTGGAGATGGCCGCACAAATGCTTGCGGTTGATGGGACAGTGTCACCATGCGGGTCTTGTCTCCAAGGATGGATCCGCCGCTGATGGTGGAACTCGGATCAACGCTAAGCACCGCCACTCGATGACCACAGTCGATCGCGGCATTACCCAACGCCTCAATCAAGGTCGATTTTCCAACACCAGGCACACCCGTGATACCGACTCTAAGTGCACCCCCCGCTAGCGGCATGACTCGAGACAAAACAGCTTCGGCATCCTCTCGATCCTCAACACGCCGCGACTCCACTAGCGTGATGCTTTTCGCCAGTGCCCGACGGTCGCCGCCCATCAGTGCCTCGACCAGATCGTCTACCCTACCCGCGGTCATGCCCCGTCCGGTTCAAACTCAATAATCGGTTGATCCACGTCCAATGTCTCCCCGGGGCTCGCGTGCACTGCCGCTACGACTGCATCACGTTCTACTCGAAGAGAGTTTTCCATTTTCATGGCTTCGACGATAGCCACCTCATCGCCGGCATTGACCGCATCTCCCACCCTAACTGCAATTGAAACCAGCAGTCCGGGCATCGGGGATCGTAAATAATTTGTCAACTGTGAGGATATCTTGATCGGCATCTTTTCGAACAAGGCATCGACATGAATCGGTAGCACCCGAACCGATAGCGAGATCGATCCGTGTTGCATGCGGTAACCCATTTCATGACGATCAAACTGGGCAAAAAAATCAGCCCCGTCGATTTCAAATGCCACTACCGGCTGCGGCGGCCACCACTCCGTTCTAAGTGTCACGGGCTCGCCACCGAGCAACACCTCATAACCCTGATCGGTTTCAAGCACCCCAACCTGTTCACGCGAGTCACCCAAACGCACGCTGTACTCCCGCCGCCCCGGAGACACGATGTCATTAATACCAGTCCGTGTCTCGAGTCGATGATGCAACACAGCCCCCAACGCAACCATTCGCCGCCGCACCGCATTGCTCGGCATTAGCTCCCCAAAACCATTGGGAAAATTCTCGTCAATAAAACCCGTAGACAAAGACCCCGTGAGAAATCGCTCGTGCTCAAACAATGCCGCCAAAGCTAATCGGTTAGTTGTCACGCCATCGATTCGGAACTGATCCAGCGCCGTACGCATACGGGCAATAGCCTCATTACGACTATCACCGTAGGTAATCAACTTTGCCATCAACGGATCATAATAAATACCGATTTCATCACCTTCATCAACACCGCTATCAACCCGGACATGTCGACCCGTTGCCGGTGGTCGATAACGAGACAGTCGACCCGTTGACGGCAAGAATCCGCGCGAGGGATCCTCAGCATACAACCTGGCTTCCATTGACCAACCAGAGATGCCGATATCATTCTGAGTAAGCGTCAAGGATTCGCCCGCTGCGATCCTTAGCATCCATTCAACCAAATCCAATCCAGTGATGTACTCCGTGACCGGGTGTTCGACCTGTAGCCGTGTGTTCATTTCCAGAAAATAGAAATCGCCACCAGGGTCAACAATAAATTCGACCGTACCGGCCGAACAGTAATCAACCGCACGAACCAGCGCGAGTGCCTGCTCACCCATAGCCTGGCGGGTGGCCTGATCCAGAAACGGTGAGGGCGCCTCTTCGATCACTTTCTGGTGTCGTCGCTGGATGGAACATTCCCGCTCGTTCAGGTGAATACAGCGTCCATGCTGGTCCGCCAGCACCTGAATTTCTATATGGCGGGGCTCAGCAATAAACTTCTCCACAAAGATTCTGTTGTCACCAAAACTCGACTGCGCCTCGCTACGCGCACGCTCGAAGCCTTCACGACAGCTGGCTTCATCCATGGCGACCCGCATGCCCTTGCCACCACCCCCTGCGCTTGCCTTAAGCATCACCGGGTAACCGATGATTCCAGCGTACTTCAATGCGTCATTAACATCCGTCAACGCCTCATCGTGACCCGGCACAACCGGCAATCCCGCGCTAAGCGCCAGTTTGCGTGAGGCGATCTTGTCCCCCATGACCTCGATAGCATGAACACCCGGGCCAATAAAGGTGATGCCCGCCTCATTAAGTGCCGAGACAAAACGTGCGTTCTCAGACAAGAATCCGTAGCCCGGATGGACGGCATCGACCTTCAACTCAACACAGGCAGCAACTATCCGATTGATATCGAGATAACTCTCTGCGCTCGGCGCAGGACCAATACAGACGGCTTCGTCCGCTAGCGCGACGTGACGCGCGTTGCCATCGACTTCGGAATACACCGCGACCGTTGCAATGCCAAGACGCTTAGCCGTTTCGAGAATACGGCAGGCAATTTCACCGCGATTAGCAACCAATACCTTTTCGAACATGTGTGATACCAGAGAGAATCCTTTATTCCAGCGCTTCAGTCCCAAGCGGACAGCGCTTCCATTTAACCGTATTCGACAGCCACAGGCAAAAACCTTATTTCACTCGAATGGCATTGTGTCAATCAGCAAGCAGACGGGCTTCGACCTGTTGCAGATCATGCGGCGAGTTAACATTGAAAAATATGTCATTGTGTTCGGCAAAAACAACCGGCCGCCATTGATGGCGCTCGAACCAACGATCAATCTTACGTTCACCCGCATCAAGGTATTCGGTGAGATCAGCCAACAGACCGGTGTGCACAAGACTGAACACAGGCTGCAGGCGGTTGCCGTCATGTGCACACACCAACGGTGAATCATATTCTGCGGCAACATTAAGAAAGCGCCTCACCAAATCATGGGGCAGAAACGGTGAGTCACAAGGCACCATCACCAACCACGGCGTACGGGACGTGACCAGGCCCGCTGCCAAGCCTGCAAGCGGGCCTAGAAACCCGGTCATCTCATCCGTCACGACCTGCCGGCCAAACTCTGCGTAACGCTCAAGATTGCGGTTGGCGCTAATCAGCACCTCGTCAACCTGGGGTGCAAAACGCTCGAGCACCCAGGAAAGCATCGGGCGATTGCCTAACGAAACCAGGCCCTTGTCCTCACCCCCCATACGACGCGCTTGCCCGCCTGCCAGCACTAAGCCTGTGACAGCATCACTCGCAGTGAATTGGGTCAAGATAGGTCTCCCACCTGGCCGCTGTCAATGGATACCCGGGTCCCGTGGCCGGCCCGGAATTGGACCTATAATAGCGGTTAGTTGCAGGCGTAATGAAACCACCCGAATAAGAGCCACCCATTGACCTCGTTAGAAACCACCTGGGAGTCACGTTGATAAAGCGACTGATCCCCATCACTGTGATGTCACTAGGGGCTGTATGGCTGCTTGCGGCCTGCCAATCGCTCGACTCCCTCAATGCTCCAGTACGGCTTGACGATGGATTGCAGTCTCTTGCGGTACCGCCTGATCTCACTGCCCCTGGTGCAAACGAGAGCACCCACCTGTCGGATGCCGTCCGACAACGTGCCAGCGGTGGGCAACTGAAAGCCTTTGGCGCATTTAAGGATTTTGAGAAGCGCGCTGAATACAACGAATTCCTCAAGTGGCGAGGGCAAGAAGGCATCTCACGATCTGTTGATTTTTCAGCATTCAAAGCGGCCAAACAAGAAGCGCAACGAGCACTCCTTAGCAAACGGGGCGTGTTAACCGCGTTGGATGACAGCGGCCAGCAACTGATACTGATCGATGACACACTGGACAACAGTTGGAACCGTGTCGACACCGCCGTCCTCAATATGGGTCTACTAACACTCGACATCACCCGCGCCACCTGGACATTTCGCATTCACTACGATACTCGCGCGCCTGCAGGTGAAATGAAAGGACTAAAGCGGTTCGCATTTTGGCTGCATGAACCGGTCATTTATCAGCTTCAGTTGCGACAACAGAACGACATTGTTGTCGCCGGGATTTATGACGAGGACCACATCGCGCTGACTGATGCAACAGCAAACGCTTTTATTGCCCGGCTCGCCGTACAGTTGAAAACATTTGCCCGTGAGCGCGAACAACATGTGATCAGTGGCCGCAAAGATGTGTCAGGTCTTTCGCTTCACGAAAAACAAAGCGGTCGGCTGCAATTAACCTTACCGGTCGGTTCGGCTCTCGCCTGGAAACGCCTTGATCAAGTGTTGAATGAGGTTGGCTTTTCTGTTTCAGAGAAAAATTCAGAGACACTCAGTTTTGTCATCCGCTACGCTGATCCGAGTGCGCCGGATTCGACGTCTCTCATTAAGAAACTCGCCTTCTGGAACAAAGATTCGATCACACCAGCCAGCACTTATCGCGTGCAATTGTCACCAGAGGGGACCAACACCGTAGTCGATGTGATTAACGTCGAGGGGAACCCGAGTGAAACCGGCGATCGAATACTGTCACTGATTTTTGAGCGACTGAAATTCTAGCCACCCTCACAAGAACTATGCTGGCGCAACTAGTCAGCGCATACCACACAGAAACTAATCAGGCTGACGTTGACGCTGCCACTCGAGATATGCTTTGAACTCCTGCCAGCGTTTCCATTCGAGGTACTCTGCATACTCTGCGTCGTCGACCACCGGACTGGGGGTAAGACTGCCCCCTGGATTCCTGAAAAATGCGGACAAATTAATTCCCGGACCCTCTTCGATCTTTGGATTTACTTCAGAGGTGCCGGTCGTGCCCGATTGCACCGTCGACTGGCTAGCGCCACCTACGACCCCGCCGTTTGATGCACAACCCGTCAGCGCGAGAACAGCAACAATCAGACTAATACAACCAGTCATGGACTTTACTCGGGAGTAGTCCTTGACCCGCAAGAGGGCCCATTGCAAACGAACACTGAACGTTGCCCCCATACTCAGCACCTCGAACTCCTTATTTTGTCGCATTTTGAGGTAGTCTAAACGTAGTTGGCGCCAGTTTCACGAACGCTAAGATCTGATTTGTGGTCAATTGTTGTTTTTTACCAACAACGATTGGATGGTAGTCGCTATTTCGCAACAGCTGTTGCAATTTAACCCACAAGGGCTCAAACTCTTCATGCTTTTGTACAAAAGGCACCTTAAATTTCTTTCTTGAGGAGAGTTCATAGATGAATAAGAAATTGCTTGCACTTGCAATTGCCGGCACCCTGGCATCGCCGATGGCGGTAGCCGACGTTGCGGTGTCCGGTTCGATCCGAGTCGCGCTTTCAGGCGCGCAAACAGCAGCCGGTGGTACTGATTGGGGAGTCAAAGACGGTACGTCACGGCTTCGCTTCAAGGCGTCGGAAGACCTGGGTAATGGCCAAAGCGCTTTTGCCAATTACGAATTTCGTGTTGATGCTGGCAAGGGTAGTTGGGTTGTTGGAAATACCCAGCGCGTAACGGAAGTCGGTATCAAAGGCGGCTGGGGCCGCTTGGGTATGGGCTCCCAGTGGAGCACGCTCTGGGGCGCTGTCGGTACTCATATCGATTTGTCGAACGTTTACGGTGGCGGAGCCTACCTAGGTCAGTATCGAATGAACCATTCGATTAAGTACTCGACCAACATGGGTGCCATGGGCCTAAGCGTTGATGCTCAGATGATACCGGGTACTGATGACGATATTGATAAGTCAACGGTCGGTCTGACAGGTTCAATGGGCGCTATTGGTTATGGCGTTGCCTGGCAAAACAGAGCAGCCAGTGGTGATTACACTGGTGTCGGTGTTGGCGTCAAAATGGGCGACTTAAAAGTCAATGCTGCCTGGGAAGACGTTGATGGTGTAGATACCAGCACTAACGTTAACATTGGTCGTATCGGTGGCGTCTTGCTTGCTTATGGCAAGAAAGACAGTGGCACCGGGGCGTTTTGGGCCAACTATCATCACAAGATCAGCAAGTCTGTGACGACACGCATCGAAGTTAGAGCACAAGAAGATGCCAACGCTGCTTCTATCATTTTGCGTAAAGAGTTCTAAAGTTTGTACCGG
>CAJQRU010000085.1 GCA_905612355.1 uncultured Gammaproteobacteria bacterium | reverse complement strand
TGCCTGGACTGATCGAAAATCGACCGAAGATCTACTACAACCTGGGCCGCTATGCCGATTTCGATAAGCGTTTACTACGCTGGGTCGGCGAGGTGAAGTCGAAGGTGCGCTCCGGCATCTCAGCACCGGAAGAATTGATCGATCTTGGCCATATTTTGCATGAACTTCGTCTGATCAAGCAGCGAGAGGAGATTCGACACATGAAACGTGCCGCACAGGTCTCTGCGGCCGCCCATCGTCGTGCTATGACAACCTGCCATCCGGGGATGACAGAAGGACAAGTGCAAGCAGAACTTGAGTATGAATTTGGCCGTAGCGGTGCCAAATCATGGGCCTACCCTTCCATTGTTGCCGGTGGCGCCAACGCCTGCATTTTGCACTATACAGAAAATGCAGATGTCCTTAACGACGGTGACCTGCTCTTGATCGACGCCGGTGCCGAAATTGACTGTTATGCGGCCGACATTACGCGAACGTTTCCAGTCAACGGGCGCTTTACTCCGGAACAACAGGCGCTCTATGAAGTTGTACTGGCTTCACAACTGGCGGCCATCGATATGGTCAGGCCTGGTCAGTCGTGGAATGACCCCCATGAAGCCGCCGTGGTTGTACTGACGCAAGGATTAATCGAACTGGGCCTGCTCAGCGGAAACGTTGATCAATGCATCGAAGAGGGTGCCTACCGTCGATTTTATATGCACCGTACCGGTCATTGGTTGGGACTCGATGTGCATGATGTTGGAGAATACAAAATCGACAATGCGTGGCGTATGCTGGAAAACGGCATGGTACTCACCGTTGAACCCGGCCTGTATATCACAGCGGGCAAAGACGTCGATCAACGATGGCACAATATTGGCATCAGGATAGAAGACGATGTATTGGTGACCTCCACTGGTGCCGAAGTGTTAACTGGCGACGTCCCGAAACGCCCCGCTGACATTGAAGCATTGATGGCGACTGAACGTGTCAACTAAAGCCGCCAACGGCGCTTATGACATCGTTGTCATCGGTGGGGGCCTGGTTGGCACCAGTCTGGCCTTGGCTCTTCACCCGCTTGGCCTGCGCGTTGCACTACTCGAAGCCGCCACGGGAGACAACACCCCAGCGCCGGCGACTGATCAGCGCACATTGGCCCTGAATTGGGGGTCGCGTCAGATTCTCGAAGGCATTGGCGCCTGGTGCCAGGTTGAGCCTCTGGCCTCTCCGATTCATCGACTGCATGTATCAGATGCGGGTCATAGCGGCATCACACGACTTGACCGCACACTGATCGGTCAGTCAGCGCTGGGTTATGTAGTACCCGCCCACTCACTCAGTGCCGTTCTCGCTGCACAACTGAAAACTTGCGGCACCATCGATCACTACACGCCCGCAATCTGTGATCAGGTTTCCGTCACGGATACACAGGCGGTCGTTCGATGTAGCGCAACAGAGCTTTCACTCACCGCTCGTTTGGTGGTCCTCGCTGACGGTGGTCGATCCACACTGCGCCAACAATTTGGGCTGGACGCCTGCGAGAAAGCCTACGACCAGGCCGTTCTAGTGACAACCGTGCTAACCAGCAAGGTGCACGGACAACTCGCCTTCGAACGTTTTACTTTAGGTGGACCACTTGCCCTATTGCCACTCGCGGGGCCGCGCTTTGCGCTGGCTTGGACTTTACCTGCCGATCAAGCGCCTGTGCTTGCTTCACTGCCAGAATCAATCTTTCTTGCCAAACTGCAGCACTGTTTTGGTGACCGAGCAGGCACTTTCTTAAGCGCCACTGCTCGCCATGTTTTCCCACTACACCTGACAGATGTCCCCAACGCCGCAACCGAAAGAGCAGTTGCCATTGGTAACGCAGCACACGTCATGCACCCGGTGGCAGGCCAAGGTCTCAACCTTGGACTGCGTGATGTCGCAGAGCTTGCAGAGCGTCTACAGGCAGCCCACCATGAAGAACATGACATTGGCAGCACTGCCTTTCTAACCGCTTATGTGGCCGCGCGCCGAGGCCAAACCCGCCGAGTCCTGTCCTTCACCGATGGACTCGTTCGGCTATTTTCAAACAACGTTCCGGGGGTTGGGCTGGTGCGAAACATCGGGCTCAATCTGCTGGATATCGCGCCTCCGATCAAACGAACGTTATTACGGCGCACCACCGGCCTTGCGGGTCGTCTGCCGCGCCTTGCGCGCGGCTTACCGCTGCAGACACACGCCAAGACCCCTGCGGTGCCTCATGGCTGACCCCATTGATATAGTCGTCGCTGGCGGCGGCATGGTCGGGAGCGCTTTTGCCGCCGCCCTCGCCGACAGTCCATTGCAGATTCATGTGATCAACGCTCACCCACCCTCTCCCTGGCAAGAACACCACTATGACACTCGCGTCAGCGCGATTAACCTAGCCTCCGAATCCATATTATCTTCTGTCGATAGTTGGCAGCATGTTCAAGAAAGACGAGCGGCTCCCTTTCGAGAAATTGAAGTCAGTGACCACATTACGGGGCAGACGTTGTGCTTCGACGCCGCTGATTCTGGACTCGCTCATCTCGGGCACATTGTCGAGAACTCGGCGATTACCGAGGCACTGCGTCTGCGCCTTGAAGCAGCTCCAAACGTTACCGTCAGCCAAAACGACCGTGTGCAATCGGTCAATCATGCGCAAGGACAAATTCTTGTCAGCACCGAGCAGCACCAAATCATCACTGCGCGCCTGCTGGTCGGAGCCGATGGTGCGACATCAACGATACGCGCGCTCTCCGGCATTTCATTCAATCGAGTGCCTTACGGGCAGACCGCACTGGTCTCCACCGTGACAACGCGGGAACACCATGGCGACATCGCGCGTCAACGGTTTCTGCCAACCGGCCCGATCGCATTCCTGCCACTTGCCGATGGTCGTTGTTCAATTGTTTGGTCAGCGGATAGCGCGTACGCCGAAAAGCTCATGGCAATGACAGATCCCGCTTTTCTGGCTGAATTGAATACCGCTTTTCCGAATCAACTGGACGTTACCTTCGCCACACCGAGGCAGTCATTTATCCTGGAACAGCTGCACACTTCAACCTACTGTGTAGAGCGCATAGCGCTGATAGGCGATGCTGCCCATACACTTCACCCACTGGCAGGACTTGGGGTTAACTTGGGTTTACTGGACGCAGCGTCATTGGCTGAGACAATCCTGCACGTCATCGACCACCATCGTGACATCGGAGGGGTCTCGACGCTTCGTCGATATGAACGTTGGCGTAAGGGCGAGAACACGCTTGCCTTGGCGACGATCGAAGCCATACACCAATTTTTTCAACAATCGAATCCATTGGCACATCAACTTAGAGCAGCAGGCATGTCCTTTTGCCAGCGCAACCCGTTTATCAATCGGTTTTTTGTGCACAGAGCGACCGGCCTTTCCGGAGATCTACCGCGGGCTGCTAGGTACGCTGAAACCTAGTACCCGCTCGCCCAACTGCATCGTATAATGACCGCCACGCTTGATCCTTTAGAAACCCATGCCCAATACTAAGAATCTCAAGCAAGCTGGGCTGAAGACGACTCAGCCCCGTCTCAAGGTTCTCGACGTGCTGGAAAACAGCGAAATCCATCACATGACTGCCGAAGATGTCTACAAACGATTGCTCGAAACTGAACAGGAAATTGGGCTTGCAACGGTTTATCGCATTCTGACCCAATTCGAAACCGCCGGGCTGGTTATCCGTCATAACTTCGAAGGCGGAAGAGCCCTGTATGAACTCGACAACAGGGCTCACCACGACCACATGGTGTGCGTCGAGTGCGGCAAGGTGTTTGAATTTTTCGATCGAACGATAGAGCAGCGACAACGAAATGTGGCAACCAAAGCAGGTTTCACCATGGAGGACCACTCGCTGTCACTTTACGGCGTGTGCAATGGTATGAAGGAGTCTGGACGCTGCTCAATGAGCAAAAGCAGCTGACTGATTGCCCCGCTTTTCATTCCACCGACCGATTGAGTTCCTAAAGTTTTGCCTATTCTGATTTGCGGTTCTTTTGCCTACGACACCATCATGGTGTTTCCGGATCAGTTTAAAAATTACATTCTTCCTGACCAGATTCACATTTTGAATGTCTGTTTTGTGAATCCGGAGCTACGCCGCGAGTATGGCGGCTGTGCCGGTAACATTGCGTACAGTCTAAAGCTGTTAGGGGGCAATCCGTTACCCATGGGGGCCGTAGGAAAGGATTTTCAAGAATATCGTCAACGCCTGCGGACCCTAGATATTCCGGACCACCTGATACGGGAGTTACCAGAACTGTACACAGCGCAGTGCACCATCACCACCGATCAAGACAACAACCAGATCACCTCATTTCACCCCGGGGCGATAGCCGAAGCCCATCAGAATCGAGTCGGCGACGCACACGATATCGCACTCGGCATCGTGGCACCCGATGGCCGTGACGCCATGCTCCAACATGCCCATGACTTCGCGGCCAAGGATATTCCATTTCTGTTTGATCCAGGCCAGAACCTGCCCTTGTTTTCTAGGGATGAACTCATCACTTTTCTCGACCAATCAACCTGGTGTGTCCTAAACAATTACGAATCGCAATTGTTGATGAACACGACCGGTGACCGTATCGAAGATCTTGCGGCGCGGGTCGATGCGCTAATCATCACACGAGGTGGCGAAGGTTCTGAGATACACGTCAATGGAGAGGCCATCGCGATTCCAGCTGTATCGGTAACCAGCGCCATCGATCCGACAGGTTGCGGCGACGCCTATCGGGCAGGGTTACTCTATGCGCTCGATAAAGGCTGGAGTTGGGATGTCGCTGGGCGAGTGGGTGCTCTCCTGGGTGCCATCAAAGTTGAACACCGCGGCGCACAGAATCATACGTTTACACGAGAAGAATTTTCAGACCGCCTGGTAGAGAGCTGCGGCATTGACTTTATAAACCTCCACCACTGAACTGCTGGGGAACGAGGCCTATGCCGCAACCTTACGATAAACCGGTCCTGAAACGGATACATCAGTCTCGGATATGACAATGGCCTGTTGCGCCACGGTTATCGCATCTGTCGCTGCCGCATCGTCGCGAGCATGGACCTGACACAGCACATCGCCGGCGTGAAACGTTTGCCCTACTCGCGGCAAGCTCGACAATCCAACGGCTGGATCGACCCGGTCGTCAATCTGCAGACGACCACCGCCAAGTTGGACCACGATCTCGCCCAATCGACGGGTATCAAGCGTGTTGACCACCCCCGTGTGCGCCGCTAGTACTGGACGAACGCAAGGCGCGGTAGGCAATCGACGCTGACCTGCATTCAGCAGGTCCCGTGGGCCGCCCAATGCCGCCACCATCGCTTCAAATCGTTCTGCTGCCGCTCCATTGTCCAGTACTTGCTGTAACCGCTGGTGCGCAACCGATGGATTCGAAGCCAACCCGGTCATGCCCAACAGTTCTACACCCAGTGCCAGAACTACGGTGTGCAGACGTTTATCACGGTAACGACCCGTCAAATAGTCAATCGCACTTTGAACTTCCAGTGCATTGCCAGCGGTGTTCCCCAGTGGCTCATTCATATCAGTCAACAGGGCCGTCGTATTCAGATTCAGTTGCTGTCCAACGCGCACAATAGATGTCGCGAGTGTCTCGGCCGCCGTCATATTCGATGCAAACGCACCGTTACCCACTTTGATATCCATTACCAACGCAGAAAGCCCTGCCGCCAGTTTCTTCGAAAGAATCGAGGCTGTAATGAGAGGAATCGATTCGACCGTTGCGGTGACATCCCGCACGGCATAAAACTTGCGATCAGCCGGCGCCAATTCGTCTGACTGTCCAACAATCGCGCAGCCCGTCCGCACCACCGTGTCCATAAACCGCCTCTTATCCGGGTGAATGGCATAACCTGGGATACTCTCAAGCTTGTCGAGGGTCCCACCTGTGTGCCCCAACCCGCGCCCCGAAATCATTGGCACGTGCGCATTACAAGCCGCCAACATGGGTGCTAAAACCAAACTCACGGTATCACCCACACCCCCAGTCGAGTGTTTGTCAATCACAGGGCCACGCAACTGGTCTAGCGGCCACGTCAGAACAGTGCCCGAATCTCGCATGGCAGCTGTTAGCGCCACACTCTCATCAATCACCATGCCACGGAAGAACACCGCCATAGAAAAGGCTGCAATTTGCCCTTCGCTAGCCGTTCCATCGACGACTGCAGCCACTACATCTCCAATCGCTGCTGTATCGAGCTGCTCACCGTCGCGCTTGCGTCGAATCACGCTCTGCGGTGACTGGCGAGTCGAAATCATGGCTGGAAATCCGCCTGAGCAGTGGCGAATCCGCCACCCGGCCACCTCATCAGCCAGTGACCGCCGTATCGGCCAGCAAGGTGAAGAAGCGATCCAGCATTCTCACCATGCCCGGTACCGCTTGCTGACCACTCGCGAGTGTACCTTCATGGGATAGCACTCCAGAATCAAGCCCAGCGGCAAAATTGGTGATCACAGCCAACGCGGCAACCCGTAAACCACAGTGTCGGGCAACTAGGCATTCGGGCACGGTCGACATACCCACCGCATCCGCGCCAAGATATTGGAACGCACGGATTTCAGCCGGTGTTTCAAAATTTGGGCCCAGGCTCCATAGATAAACCCCCTGGTACCAATCCACATGAGCCTCCACAGCCGCTTGTTCGAGCAATGACCGCAAACGAGAATCATAAGCCCCCGTCAGATCAACGAAGCGAGGACCGACATCGTCGTCATTTGGCCCCACCAAGGGGCTGAGGCCAGACCAGTTAATATGATCAGTAAAACACATCAAGTGCCCTGGCGGCATGGACGGATTGAGACTTCCCGCTGCGCAAGTCAGTATCACCATTTCACAGCCTGCTGACTTCAGTGCGCGTATGGGAAGTCGCATTTGGCCTGGGTCTCCACCTTCGTAAGCATGCGCCCGGCCCTGAAGGCACGCAATCCGTACGCCGTTCCACTCGCCAAGCACCAACTGACCTTGATGGCCCTCGACACTCGGGATTGGGAATCCCGGTAACGCGTCATAAGCAATCGTGGCGGATTGATCGATCGAGTCAACAACGGTTTCAAGACCGCTGCCGAGCACCAACCCTACCCGAGGCAGGTGTCCTCTAGCCAACGCCCGTATCTCATCCGCGGCTGGACGAAAGTCATTCATTGTCCGACAGTGGCCATGTCATGCTCGGTCTCAATGTAATTGATTCAACCTGTCACCTGGCATTCTATAATCACACCAGCGCACCGTCGGCATTTAACCATGTCGGCGAGCAAGACAGGCACTCCGGATCACACTCTTATCAATAACACTCCACCGTCTATGAAAAAACCATCTTTGTTGTTCCTGTTTCCTGGCCAAGGTGCTCAATATGCGGGCATGGGCAGTGATCTTCATGCCCTGCATGAGATTGTCCGCCATACCTACGAAGAAGCCGTTGATACGCTCGGGTACGACATTACTCACCTTTCATTCGCCGACCCGGATGGGACAATCAATCTCACGCGTTATACCCAACCTGCCATCCTTACCCACTCCGTGGCCTGCCTCCGACTTTTCTCAAAGCTCACCGAAGGTCAACTACTGCCGGACGTCACGGCAGGCCACAGCCTCGGTGAATACTCCGCTTTGGTCGCCGCGGGTGTACTTGATTTCACGTCGGCGCTTCGACTAGTCAGCACGCGAGGGGAGCTGATGGGTGCCCACGGTGATGGTGAGATGGAAGCCCTACCGCTCGATTTACCAGCATCTACCAGATTGGCTGAAAAACACTATTGCGCCATTGCCGCGTGTAACCTGCTAGACCAAACTGTCGTCGGCGGACACGCCAGCGACTTGGACAACCTCGCTCGTGAGTTGACAGAGATCCATCCAAAAAAACGCTCGACTCGGCTCAAGACTGAAGGGGCTTTCCACACTTACTTGATGATTGAAGCCGCCAAACGTTTTCGTCCTGTGCTAGAAGACACCGTATTTCAAATCACCGATATTCAGGTATTGTCCAACTACACGGGCGACTTCCATGAATCAAACAGCGCCAGCATCCGTTCGCGCCTCTTCCTGCAATTGTTCCATCCGGTGCTGTGGCACCAGAATTTGGTGAGTGCCATCGAAAGTGGGGTGACAACGGTGATCGAGTTTGGCGGCGGTATCGGGAAAGGCACCACCCCTGCTGAGAAAAATCCGAATATAGCCAGCATCGTGAAACGAGCCTTCCGCGGAGCCGAACGGATTCCCACATATCACGCTGTGATTAATACGGGAACGCTCGAACAGACACTGGCAGCCCTGGACTCATCTGCTTCTTAACGCCAGAAAACTCAGTTCAAATGTTCGGCAGTGAAAGAGTGGAGTAGCAGCACCGCTGCGAGTTTGATACGAAATACTTTCATTAAGCCCCCCGGATAATTTTCCCCAACGGTCTCTCTAGCGGTGATCTTGCCTCGCATCAACAAATAGCAACCCATGGTGCGTCACAACAGATTCACTTCGTCGCCGAAGGCGAATGCTGGTTTGGGCGCCCAGTTCAATACAAGCTCGCGAAGCCGCCACAACCGCACGCTCAAGATGGGTAGTCCCCGTGTCTCCCTGAGCAATCCCCGCCGCTAGGTATCCCACGAAAGTGTCCCCCGCTCCGGTTGTGTCTACCGCTTGGATAGCCGGTGCCGGAAATGTCAGGATCTGCACGTTGACTACCGCGATCACAGTCCCCGGACCCTGGGTTACCACAACATTGAAATGGTGCGAATCAGCGAGTTGTTCAGCAATGTGGGTGATATCTCCTCGCCGGGGGCTACTCGCCAGGAAAGCCGCTTCGACTTCATTGACGACCAACCAATCGACATGGCCGAGCAATGCATTGGGGACGTGCGTAGCCGGCGCGAGATTGAAAAGTACCGGGGTGTTCAAATGTTGCGCACGCTGCGCCAGCCGCAAGTTCTGCTCAATCGGGATTTCCTGCTGTAGCACCACGACCCCAGCCTGGTCTATCACTTCATCGGCAACCTGATCGGATTGGATATCCTGATTCGCACCACTGGCCATTCCAATTAGGTTACGCCCAACCTCGTCTACCATGACCACAGCGCATCCCGTGTTGCCGTTCGACTTGACGGTATAGGACAAATCGACACCGTCTTGCTCGAGCAAAGCGAGAGCCAAAATGCCGTGTGCATCATCACCCACCGCTCCGACAAACACGCTGTCAGCACCTGCCCGTCGAGCTGCCAACGCCTGATTAGCACCTTTCCCGCCAGGTAGGGAGTGATAATCGTCCGTCAGCACAGTCTCCCCGCCGACCGGCGACCTCGATACACGCATGACGAGATCAGACGTTAACAGAGCCGAACACCAGCACGCCCGGCCGCGCGCTCATGGCAACGTTGATAACTTCTGTGTCAGCTGTAAGAAAAACGCCTCATCATCCACCGCATAAGCCACGTGGCAGTTAGCCTGCGCCTCAGTCGCCTGCCACCAATCTGCCACGGTCTGACCAAGAGTGAGTGACGAGGCGATCTCAATTTGAACGTTGACATAACGACAGGCGAAAAGCGCGGGATCCAAAAGATGCGCGATCACACACGGATCATGCAACGGACCACCATCAGTTCCATAACGACTGCGATCATGGCGACAGTAAAAACTGAGAAAATCAGCCACTACCCTGGCGGTTTGGCCACCACAACTTCGAATAGTCTCAATACGTTCAGGAGTAACCAAAACCTGATGAGTGACATCAAGCCCCATCATCGTGAGCGGCACACCGGATCGGAAAACGACATCCGCTGCGTGAGGATCCACATAAATATTGAATTCAGCTACCGGTGTAACATTGCCAGGATTGATCGCAGCACCACCCATCAACACAATTTCCCTGATTTTTGGCACGATCTCCGGTGCCCGTCTCATGGCAAGCGCAATGTTCGTCAACGGTCCAATTGGACAGACGGTCACAGCGCCGGCGGGATGAGCCAACAGCGTGTCAATAATGAAATCAACAGCATGCTGATCTCTTAATCGCATGACGGGCTCTGGCAAACGCCGCTCGTCCGGTAAATCAAGTCCTGAGACTCCATGCACTGCCTCAGCCGTCACCAGTGATCGCACCATCGGTCGGTCTGCACCAGCATACACCCCAACATCAGAGCGCCCGGCTAACTCGCAAATCTTGAGCGCATTGCGACTTGTCAGCGACAACGGTACGTTGCCGGCAACGCAAGTAATGCCCAGCAATTCGAGTTCTGCCGGTGAGGCAAGGGCAAACAGAATTGCCACCGCATCATCGTGACCAGGGTCACAGTCAAGAATCAGTTTTCTCGGTTGCCTCAAGTTGCACGCACAGGACGATCAGCAAAACCCATGAGCAGTCGGAACGGGTACAACAGTAGAGTCATCATCAGCAGCTTGGCACAGAAATCGCCCAAGCCCCAACCGATCCAGGGCAACCCTGTACCGGCAAACGCAATGGAGAAAAATAGTGTGGTATCGACGAGCGAACCGGCAAATGAAGATGCGACCGGCGCCTTCCACCAGTTTTCGCGTCGAAACCGATCAAATATATGGACATCAATCAATTGTGCAATCAGAAACGCCGTTCCAGAACCTATTGCCACACGCAGCATAGACCGGGCATCGGGGTCATTAAAAAGCGCCTCCAGAACAGTCGCTGAGATCACACTAGCACGCGCCCCCGCTGTGACGAGCGCGTCCGTCAGCGTCAGCAAAACCCCCAGTGCGAAGCCAACGTAAACCAACTGACGGGCGTGGCCCGGGCCAAACAGTCGGTTGGTGCTGTCGGTAATCAGAAACGCCACAGGATAGGTAAACGCACCCCAAGTCAGCCAATCGGCAAGATCGACGGATCCAAATACCACGGCTACTGGGTAGTGAACTAAAAGGTTAGACAGAAAAATCACAAAACCCATAGCTGTGATGGGCAATCCATAGCGGATCACGATGGGAAACCGTTTCAAATGAAAACCTTGCATGGCGGCATCGTTACACCTGAGGTGTTATAAAAGCCGCGTTTCCCCGAAGCGAATCTAACTCGCAAGCGACCGCATCGCAGCATCGAGTCCCGACAACGTCAGCGGGAACATGCGGTCATCGACCAACTCTTTGATCATATGGATAGACTGGGTGTGTCCCCAATATGATTCAGGCGTCGGATTCAGCCAGGCCAATCGATCATAGGTGCCCGCCACCCGCTGCATCCATGTCGCACCGGCTTCTTCATTAAAATACTCGATGTTTCCCCCGGGGCTGACGATCTCATAAGGGGCCATCGACGCATCGCCAACAAAAATTACTCGGTAATCACGCGCGTACTTGTGTAACACATCCCAGGTCGTTGTCACTTCACTGTTACGACGCCGATTGTCTTTCCACACAAAATCATAGATAAAATTGTGAAAATAGAAGTAGTCAAGGTGCTTGAACTCGCTGTGTGCGGCAGAAAAAAGTTCTTCACAAGATTGCACATAAGGATACATTGAGCCGCCGACATCAATAAATATCAATACTTTGATCGCATTGTGTCGCTCGGGAATCATCTTGATATCAAGCATCCCGGCGTTTCGTGCAGTCGATTGAATGGTGTCGTCCAGATCGAGTTCTTCCTCGGCACCCGTGCGTGCAAACGCGCGTAAGCGCCTCAACGCAACCTTTACATTTCGAGTCCCGAGCTCAACCGAACCATCGAGATTTCTGAACTGTCGTTCGTCCCACACTTTGACAGCCCGACCCTGTCTACCCTCACCCCCGACACGAATTCCCTCGGGGTGATATCCCGCATTACCAAACGGTGACGTGCCACCAGTACCAACCCACTTACTACCACCGGAATGCCGCTTCTGCTGTTCCTCCAAACGCTTCTTGAATTCTTCGATCAGTTTTTCAAGACCGCCCAGTGACTGGATCTTGTTTTTTTCTTCTTCTGTCAAATATTTGTCGAATTCCGAACGCAACCAATCTTCTGGTAAAAGCGCCTCCAATACATCATCAAAGGACTCGAGTTCCTTGAAAAATGCGCCAAAAGCACGATCAAAACGATCAAAGTACTGCTCATCTTTAACCAGTGACGTTCGCGACAGTCGGTAGAAATCATCGATTGATCCAAAGGCAAGGCCGTGCGTCATGGCCTCCAGTAACACCAGAAATTCGCGCACCGAAACCGGTACGCCGGCTTTCTTCAGGCTCAGAAAAAAAGTCACCAACATAAATGATCACCCAGTATCGCGACGAACCATAAAAGCCAGGCGCTGCAAAGTGTGCACATCTTGCTCGTTTTTCAATAGCGCGCCATACAACGGAGGAATCGCTCGGGTGGGATCACGCTCCTTCAGGATTTCATCTGGAATATCATCTGCCATTAACAACTTTAACCAGTCAATCAACTCCGAAGTCGTTGGTTTTTTCTTCAACCCCGGCACCTCTCGCACATTAAAAAAAATATCCAGTGCTTCGCTGATGAGGTCTTGCTTAATGCGCGGGTGGTGAACCTTAACGATACGCTCCATGGTGTCTCTATCCGGGAAACTGATGAAGTGGAAAAAACACCGCCGCAGAAACGCATCCGGCAATTCTTTTTCATCATTACTGGTGATAATCACGATCGGGCGATTTTTCGCTCGCACGGTTTCACCGGTTTCATAGACGAAGAACTCCATCTGATCAAGTTCAGTCAGAAGATCGTTGGGAAATTCAATATCGGCTTTATCGATCTCATCAATCAACAACACGACGCGCTCATCGGTCTCGAACGCATCCCATAGTTTCCCGCGCTTGATGTAGTTGCCAATGTCCTTAACCCTCTCGTCACCCAGTTGCGAGTCCCGCAGACGTGATACAGCGTCATACTCGTAAAGACCTTGTTGCGCCTTGCTGGTCGACTTAATGTGCCAATTAATCAGTGGCCGACCGAGGGCGGCCGCCACTTCTTCGGCGAGCATTGTTTTACCCGTACCCGGCTCACCCTTAATCAACAGGGGACGCTCTAGTGTGACCGCCGCGTTAACAGCCATCTGCAAATCTTCGGTCGCGATGTAAGTGTCGGTACCCTGAAACCGCATTAGCCCCCCTGCTGGGAATTAGCCCCAGCCGATAAAAAACAACCAAAACCCCTTTCTACGCTGGACTTTCCATCTGCGCGGCGTAACCACCTTGCGCAGCAAGACCATTCATCTGAGCCCTGTGATAAGCAATGGCCTGGGCCGCCATCAGGTTGTCCTGTTGTCCATTCCATGCCTGCATGGCAGCGGCCTGCAATGCGCGCCCGTAGGAAAATGTCACCGCCCACGGCAATTCGATACCCAGGTGATGCATGGCGTTCAAGTGCGCAGTTGCTTCTTCGTCAGACTGCCCGCCGGAAAGAAAAGCAATACCTGGCACAGCGGGTGGTACTGTACTGAGCAAGCAACGGAGTGTTTGGCGTGCCACCTCCTCTATACCGGCGCGACCCTTCGCTTCGCTTCCCGAAATCACCATGCTCGGCTTCAACACGATGCCCTCAAGCACAACACCTTGATCAGCGAGCGCTTCAAATACGGTCTGCTGTGCGTGTTGAGTGACCTCAAAACTGCGCTCGATACTGTGGTCGCCATCAATCAACACCTCTGGCTCTACGATCGGCACAATATCGTACTTCTGACACAAAGCAGCATAACGAGCCAAACCATGCGCATTCGCGCTGAAACAGGCCTGACTGGGCAACGTATCGGTAATGGCATAGACCGCACGCCACTTGGCAAAACGCGCGCCTAACTCGCTGTATTCGGCAAGACGAGGCCCTAATCCATCTAACCCCTCGGTGACTTTCTCCCCCGGACGCAGGGAAAGGTCCTTGGCACCTGCGTCGACCTTGATCCCTGGCACGATTCCCTGCTCAGTAAGCACCTCAACGAAGCTTCGCCCATCAACCACGCAGTCGCGTATCGTCTCGTCAAACAAAATTGCTCCACCGATGTGCTGTCCAAGCTTGGGCGTCGTCACCAGCATGGTCCGATATTCGCGCCGCATCTCCGGCGTCGTCGGAATACCAAGCGCCTCGAAACGCTTGTTGCACGTCGGATGGCTTTCATCCATGGCAAGGATGCCTTTACCAGGCGCTACCATCGCTGCGGCGGTGGCTTTCAGGGTGTCGATGTTCATCATGCTCTCCAATCTGTCATCCAAGGTATCAACCGTTATCTATGGTTTTCACATCGTTCGCGTTGAAACTACCTTCCTCGCGAACTGGTTGTGCTTCAGTTATATCACCAACCGTGATGATCTTCATCGAATTAGTACGTCCAGATATGCCGGACCAATCACCCTGGGTCACAACCAGCTGATCTCCATTCTTGACCATCTGGCGACTTTTTAATTCGGTCATCGCCTGTTGATTGATGTCATCGGGAGAAAAACCGGTGGGATCAAATGCCACGGGGTAAACGCCGCGATATAAGGCGGTACGACGCTCAGTTGTCGGCCATCGTGTCATGGCAAATATCGGGATCGCCGACGTAATTCTTGACATCCACTTGGCCGTTGCACCGGACTCGGTCATTGCTAAAATACCACTGATTGAATAATGATTAGCGGTATACATTGCCGCCATAGCAATGGCCTCGTCCGTGTCACCAAACCGAGGATCGCCTCGTTCACGGGGTGTTGTCACTCCTGCATGCTGTTCCGCACCTTGGCAAATACGGTCCATAGCCTCAATCACTCTAGGTGGATGTTGCCCGATTGCAGTTTCCGCCGACAACATGACGGCATCCGTTCCATCCAGTACGGCGTTAGCGACGTCAAGCACTTCTGCTCGTGTTGGCCGCAGGCTGGTCACCATCGATTGCATCATCTGAGTGGCCGTGATAACCACTTTGTTGGCCTGCTGGGCGGCGGCAATCAACCGTTTCTGCACCCCCGGCAGCTCTGCATCACCAATCTCAACGCCCAGGTCCCCACGGGCCACCATAATGACATCCGATGCATCAATGATGGCATCGATATTCTCTAGCGCCTCTACGCGCTCAATCTTAGCCACAAGGTGCGCCTGACTCCCTGCTTCACGTAACCATTCACGAACGGTCTCGATATCATTAGCATCGCGCACGAAGGACACACCGATATAGTCTGCCGCTATCGTAGCGGCCAATTCGACGTCTTCTCTATCCTTCTCTGTCAAGGCCTGGGCTGTCAAGCCACCCCCTCGCCTGTTAATGCCTTTGTGATCAGAGAGTAAACCGCCTTGGATTACCTTAGTGGTCACCGCTGTGTCGGAAAGCGCCTCAACACCCAAAGCCAAGTTCCCGTCATCCAGCAACAGGGTATCCCCCACGACCAGATCCTGGGGCAACCGCCGGTAACTGGTGCCAACGCACGCGGCCGTTCCCTCGCCCGGTGGGAAGGCCACATCGATGGTAAACGGCGCGCCGATCTCGAGCATGACCTGGCCTTGCCTGAAGCGCTCGACACGAATTTTCGGTCCCTGCAGATCCAGCAACAAACCCACGGACCGCCCCTCCGCTG
>CAJQRU010000084.1 GCA_905612355.1 uncultured Gammaproteobacteria bacterium | reverse complement strand
GTCATGACCTCCAGACTTTCTCCCGGTGGACTACATCAACTGGTTGGTATAACGCCAGACCTCATCTCCTTTGGCAAATACCTCGGTGGTGGGGTAACCTTTGGCGCCTTTGGTGGCCGTACCGAGCTGATGTCCAGACTGGATCCGCGCCAACCCGATGCGCTGGTCCATTCGGGCACGTATAACAATAACGTTCTGACAATGGCAGCGGGCATTGCGGGACTGTCTAAAGTTTTTACGCCGGACATAACTGAACGACTGAATCGAACCGGCGATGATTTTCGACAGCGCTTACAGTCAATCGCTGATCAGCACGATGCGCCGTTTCAAATCATGGGTCGTGGCTCAATGATATGCATCCATCCACAACACGAACCGATCAGAAATCCAGCAGACACTGCGTCCTCCAGTCCGGCTGCGCGAAAACTCGTTCACCTGGAAATGCATCTGCGCGGCTTCTATTTGGCCCGGCGTGGGTTTATGAGCCTATCTCTACCGCTAACGGAATCCGATCTCAACTCGTTTGCCGAGGCTTTTGAAGCAGTCGTGACTGAACACGGCCAGGTACTTGCCGCGCACTAGTGTGAACGCGTCCTTTCAAATTCAACTGAAACACCGCTCGCACAAACAGACCAAACCATAAGGGGGCATCATGCAATTCGGCGTATTCAGCCTAATGGGCTACCGCGAACCCGGAACACCGACCACCCGCATCTTTGAAGAGGCCGCCGAACAAACCCGTCTTGCCGATGCCCTTGGCTACGATGTTGCCTGGTTTGCCGAACATCATTTTTCCAACTATTGCGTGTGTCCATCTCCACTAATGATGGTCGCCCACTGCGCAGCAACCACACAAACAATCCGTCTCGGAACAGCCGTCGTGGTTGTGCCACTATACGCGCCTGCGCGCCTGCTTGCGGAAATCGGCATGGCCGATGCAATCAGCGGTGGCCGGTTGATCCTGGGTATCGGCAGTGGTTATCAACCCTATGAATTCGATCGCTTTGAAGTCGATCTCACACAATCCAAATCTATGACTGAAGAATTCATGGACATGTATGATCTTGCCTTTACCCAGGAAACATTCAGTTTCGATGGTGAGCATTACAAGCTGCCAAACACCCATATCAGTGCGCGACCGGCGAACAGAAAACCTGAGGTTTGGATTGCGGGCGATAGCCCCATCAACCATCGAATTGCCGCTCGGCGTGGCTACGTGCCTATGTTCACCGGTCGTTTCAACGGACCTGACTACCTTCGCTCGATGCGGGAAACTATTGAAGCATCGTGGGTTGCCGAAGATCTCGATCCGAGCCAGATCCCACTTGGCATTCAACGCTTCATGTGCGTAGTCAATACCCGCAAAGAAGCGATTGACTACGCCGACAATGCCCGTCATCAGATGCGTCATGCGGCCAATCTTCGGCGCCGCGAGGAAGTGATGGACGGCGCAATGCTGGTCGAGACACCGACCGCTAACGAACCGCCCATCGAGGAAATCGTTGACAACCTGCTGATTGGAGACTGCGAGACGATTGCAGAAAAACTGGTGGCAGAAATTAATGCCGGTAATCCATCACATATGATGTTCCAATTTCAGGTGGGCTCGTCAGGTCATCACAAAGCGCTTGAGTCGATTGAAAAATTCCAGAGTGACATCAAACCAATGGTCGAGAAAGAGCTGGGGCCCCTCGATCAATTAAATGAATGGCACGTACAGCGCTGAACATGCTAGACGCGCAGGCGCTTGCTCAAGCGGTGTCAGTGCCAGCCAAATAAGGAACCCGCCAACCCTCGACATCGTAGTCCGACATACAGGCGTCGACTGCCGCCTTGTAACGGTTACTGTCCCCCCGCGCATCCGACCAACGCAAAATGTCGAGACGCTGCTGCTCCGTATTGCCCGCGTAATTCCGTTCATACAACGCATGACGGCCGGCAAATTCTGAGTACAATGCATCCCAAATCAATTTAAATAATTTAATTCTTTCCATTGCGGGCAGGCCGGTACCACGGAAATAGCGCTCGATAACAGGGCTGAGTTCCGGAACTTGCAGATCCTTGTTAGACGATACGGTGACAATCGGTGCCCCGGCAAGAATCGTCTCAAAAATTTCTCTTACTCTTGACCATACCGACGTCATGTACATACGGGCAGCTGCTGCAGTCTGTAATTTGGGCACGACAGAATCACCCACACCTGCCTCAGGATCCAGTGCGAGCGCCGTGCTCAATGCCCAAACAAGGTTGCTCATTCCGATCAGTTCGCCAACCTGGCTTTGCACGCCGCGAAACGATGCCGTGCCGGTGGCCTCGACGCCCTTCATGAGCAAGCCAGCGGCAAACTCAAGTTTAACCGCCAGCCGTGTACTGGCCTGCAAGTTAAAGCGGTTAAAAAAACCAGAGGCTGCATAAAAGCCCTTTGCTTTTTCAACATCCCGGTACACCAGCACATTTTCCCACGGAATGAACGCGTCGTCGAATATCAGAACTGCATCGTTTTCATCGAAACGACTCGACAAAGGCGCATCGAAGGGGCTGTTGGCGTTTTTTTCGTAAGAAGGTCGACTAATTAATTTTAATCCGGGCGTATCCATGTCGACGATAAAGACTAATGCAAATGCCTCGTCCTTGCCTTCTTCCATGCGCGCCGCTGTGCCACTGTTGGGCGCCACGAAAGTCGCGTGTGTCAGCGCGGAGCCAGTCGCTGCCATTTTGGCGCCGCTCACGGTGATCCCCCGATCATTTTCACCGGTGACATTGACAAAAATATCGGTGCCTTCGTGATGCGGTCTGTTCCTATCAACCGGCGGATCGACAAGCACGTGGTTCATGAACAACGCTCTACTGGCGCAGCGGTTGTACCAGGCCAATGCATTAGCGCCAAAAGGCTCGTAAAAGTCGTGCCCTTCGGCGAGTTGCGCCATGAATGCCGCCTTATAATCCGGCGTGCGTCCCATCCATCCATAGGTGAGCCTCTGCCAATGCGCAATTGCGTCCCTAGACGCTAGCAAGTCGTCGGCACTGTAACTGGGCGCAAAAAAGCGATGTGTCAGAATCCCTGAGCGATCCGTGGTGGTCATCATTGGCGCCGTTTCTGGATCGTGAAGGGCATCGTAAAGTCGCGCGATATTTCGCGCGGAATTTCGGAACGCAACATGGCGCGTAACATCGCCGACGCGCTCTCCGTCGAGCCAGATCTCACGACCATCTCGGAGACTATCGAGAAATGTTTCTCCTGTGAACAATGCGTTTTCTTGTGTGTCGTCGTGCAACGATTTTTCCTCAATATTGTCTATGTTGTGTCTAGGTCGGTATTATCGAGCGAATCGCCTTCAAGGGTAGTGGATCATCGATCCTAACTGTTCACATCGTCACGCACCGTTACGGCCTCTTTGCACCAAGTCGCACCAAGTCGATTCATCAATATTGCTCCCACACAGCAGTGCTGCGATGCGCTGACCATGCAAGCTGCCTGCGAGTGGCCCGGCTAATGCTGCGATCACCGAAACGCCTGCAGGCTCGAGAGCAAAACGAAACGTGTCGTAAATTAATGCCATGGCCTGACATAACGCATCATCATTAACCAGCACCATACGATTAATAACACGCTGGCAGATCGCAAAACTTTCCACACAATGGAGCGGAGCGCCCATACTGTCTGCAATCGTCTTTACCACCACGCTTTCTAGCGGTTCACCGCGCTCAAGGCTCTGAGTCATTCCACATGCCCCTTCCGGCTCAACTCCAATGACTTGTATGCCAGGTTTCATTGCTTTGAGTGCCGCACCTACGCCACCAATCAAACCACCGCCGCCGACGGCGACAATGACAACATCAATGTCGTCCAGTGCATCACCAATTTCCAGGCCAACCGTAGCGGTCCCCTGCAGCGTTGCCATGCCATCGAATGGGTGCACCATCGTGCGGTCCTCCGCCATGGCGATCGCGTTCATTTTTCCAAATCCCTCACCAATGTCATCAAAAAACACGACCTCAGCACCATAACTTGTACATTTTTCAATACGGGCAGGACTCGCTTTTCTTGGCATTAGGACCTTAGCTGACACCCCCAACACCTGTGCCGCATACGCGACTGCGATAGCATGATTACCCGCACTGACTGCTGTTACGCCCTTACCCTCGTCACCATCGGGCCTTGTTAAGATATTGTTGATCGCCCCGCGGACCTTGAAACTCCCCGTCCTTTGCAGGAACTCCAGCTTCAGGGTCAATTCATCTGAACCGATCGCGTCGATGACCCTTCGATCACAGCAGCGAAGCAGCGGCGTTGGATCAATGTACGGCACCAACCGTTCGGCAGTACAGCGAATCTGTTTCAGTGAAAGAGAGTCCATATGGCTCCTATTATTGTGCTGTACTTGTTGTTCCCCAAGCTAGAATGACCATCAATGACATAGGCTGAGACCCTCTCATGCTCACTTTGACCGCTATGCTGGCTCGCACGATGCGACTTTACGGAGAGCGTCCGGCCATTATCGATACTGAGGGTCAGTTTACATGGTCTGAGTTTACCAATCGGATTGCCCGCTGTGCAGCGCTACTCAGCAATCGTGGCATTACTCCCGGTAATCGATTCGGCATCCTGTCACGTAATTCCTTCCGCCAGGCAGAACTCATGCACGCAGGGTACTGGCTGGGAGCAATACCAGTACCCGTCAATTATCGATTGGCGGCGGCGGAGATTAAAGCCATCTTCCAAGACGCCGATTGCCAGCTTGTTGCAGTCGAAGAGTTTTTCTTTAGCTTTGTTGCCGACGACTGTTTAAGTCATTTGTCGGATCAGATCGTATGGATACCCTCTGGCGGAAAGCAAAAAAGTGACTGCCAGTACGAAGACGAACTCCAGGCTACTGAACCACTACCCCTGCGTGAAGCGAGTGAAGACGATGACGCTCTGCTCCTTTATACCGGCGGCACAACCGGTCAATCAAAGGGCGTCAGACTCAGTCACAGAAATATTATTGCGAATGCGTTCCAGCTGTCTTTTCTGGTGCGACCCCATCACAGCGATATTTACCTTCACATTCCGCCCATGTTTCATTCAGCAGATCTATTGGGAACAACGCACACAATCGCTGGTGGGGCGCATGCTTATCTGCCTCAGTTCACGCCGGAGGCAGCACTCACAACCATCGAGAGTGTCCGTGCAACTCACGCTATGCTGACGCCAACCATGATTATCATGACGCTGCAGGATGCGGCACTCGGTCGCACGGATCTCTCATCATTCCGACAATTGTTGTATGGCTCATCACCAATGGCAGCCGAGTGGATTAAGAAAGCGCTGGATGCATTTGGCGACGTTGAGATTATCCAGGCCTATGGACTGACTGAAACCTCGCCCATCCTGACGATCTTACCTATGGCTGAACACGAGCAAGCGATGGCAGGCGAGAACGCCGCGCTGTTACAAAGTGTCGGCCGCCCTATACCTGGCGTTGAAATGCGCATCGTCGACGACCATGACACTGACGTACCCATCGACGCCGCCGGTGAGATTATTGTGCGCGGCGCCAATGTTTCAAAGGGCTACTTGAATCGCCCTGATGAAACCCGAATTGGCTTTCGCAAGGGATGGCTACATACTGGCGATATCGGGCGCATGAATGAACAAGGCTACCTTTTTCTTCTCGATCGGAAGAAGGATATGATTATTACTGGTGGAGAAAATGTTTATTCCTCCGAAGTCGAAGCCTGCTTATACCAGCATCCAGGTGTGCACGAATGCGCGGTCGTCGGCGTACCCGACGACACCTATGGCGAAGCACTGCTGGCGGTCGTTGTGACCACCCCAGGTGCTGTACTGACCGATACCATCCTAATCGGGCACTGCCGGGACCGTATTGGCGGCTACAAGATTCCCCGGCGATACCGATTCGTGGACGAACTACCCAAAAGCGCCATGAATAAAATCCTGAAGAACGAGTTGCGCCGAATGGTTTCGACCGGGGGTTGTGCCGGACCTGAGGCCTGAACCGTGCATCGCCAATGACATTCTCAATCTGGCAAAAAAGGACCACACACTATGAAACCCTCCCTAACACCCGGCACCAGTCTTAAACGGAGAATCGAGATTGATCAGGAGCGCACCATTGACTTTATGGGAGATGAACTGAGGGTCTACTCAACACCGAGTATGGTGAGTGATATGGAATATACGTGCCGTGATCTCATCATGGATCACGCTGAAGATGACGAAGATTCCGTTGGCGCACACGTTAGTGTCGATCATCTGGCGCCAACACTGCTTGGTATGTGGGTGGATGTCACCGCAACGGTAACTGCTGTTGAAGGATCGCGAATCAATTTTGACGTAGAAGTGCACGACACGATCGAACCAGTCGGACACGGACAGCACGTACGCTTTAT
>CAJQRU010000083.1 GCA_905612355.1 uncultured Gammaproteobacteria bacterium | reverse complement strand
AATCACCTCGTCGTGACTCATGCCTAAGCCGTTATCGGATACGGTAACGGTCTTTTTCTTTTCATCGTAGCTGACACGGATACGCAACTCCTCTTCATTCTCCACCAGAGTGTCGTCGGTGAGCGTGGCGAATCTCAATCGGTCGAGTGCGTCGGACGAATTGGATATTAATTCGCGCAGAAAAATCTCTTTCTTGGTGTAAAGGGAATGAATCATAAGATGCAGCAGTTGCTGCACCTCAGTCTGAAATGAATGCGTTTCGGCGGAGTTTTGATTGGCCATTGAGTGTGGATCTCCTCTGAGCGATGCCGTTGCGTCGGAATTCGTTATAACACCCTATGATGGGGATAGATGCTGTGGAATCAAGAGCCCTATACAGCGAGACGGATTAAGACCTTGTTTCGCGTTTTGCACAAGGACAAAAAAGGTACAATCCACACCACGCACGGATCTAATTCAGGCAATCTGTGGCAGTTAACGGGGCATGGCGCAGTCTGGTAGCGCACCTGCTTTGGGAGCAGGGTGTCGGGGGTTCAAATCCCTCTGCCCCGACCAATTTGTCGGTACGGTAAGGTGTAGCCTATGTCCCGGACCCTTGGCAATCGACCTGGACGAGCCGCATGACCATTCGGTGGTAACCGGTGTTTCAGGCCGAGGCGCATGATGATGAGGGGGGCTCGGACGGTGTCCTTCGCGTCCGATCGGGGTGTCGCTCAGTCAACATCACCCAATTCCGACTTTGTGCCACGCCAAGAATCCGGGTTCCGAGTGTCACAGGCGCCCGTAGCTCAACCGGATAGAGCAACGGCCTTCTAAGCCGTAGGTTACAGGTTCGAGTCCTGTCGGGCGCGCCAACCGAGCAGTTGAGTAGCGGAAAGTAGGTGAGAAATGGTAGGCAAGAGAGTCGGTTCATTGGATAATCCGGCTTGAACGAGAAGTTAATGGTGACCGTAGCTCAGCTGGTAGAGCCCCGGATTGTGATTCCGGTGGTCGTGGGTTCGAACCCCATCGGTCACCCCATTTCGACACAGTGCTTAACATCGCTGGCAGGCTTCTGGATTGTCCGGGACGCTTCGCTGGGCGCGGGGTAATTCAATGATTCGATTGGGCATGATAGGAACCGGTAACATCAGTCGTGACGCGTTGACGCCCGCGATTGGCGAGGTGGATGATGCTGTTCTGTGGAGTGTTTTGAGTCGGGATCGGGAACGCGCCGAGGCGTTCGCGGCGGCCAATGGTGCGGCGGCGCCTACGGCAGGACATGATGATTTGCAAACCTTCCTAGCCGATCCAGAGCTCGATGCAGTCATCATAGCTACGCCGGATCGGTTGCACGCAGAACAAACGATTGCTGCGGCGACGGCGGGAAAGCACGTTCTGGTTGAAAAGCCAATGACCACGTCGGTTGAGGAAGCTGACGCGATGGTGGCAGCGTGTCGTGCCGCCGGAGTGCAGTTGGGTGTGGCGTATCATATGCGCTGGCACCTGGGTCACCGGGCGTTGGCTAAGCAGATCCACGAAGGGGTGTTTGGTGACATTTGGCATGCCAGTGCGCGCTGGACTTCTAAGGCGTTAGATACAACCAATTGGCGAGCCAGTGATGAGGTTGGCCGTTGGTGGAGTCTAGCGGGTGTGGGTACGCATAGTCTGGACTGGTTGCGCTGGATGTTAGTGCCCGTTTGCGGGGAGGTAACGAAGGTTAGCAGCACAATTACCCGAGACAAGTTAGGCAGTGCACACGATGAGCTGGCAGCGGTTAGCCTAACTTTTGAATCGGGTGCGAGTGCCCAGTTTGTTTCCTCTGTGCTGTTTGCGGCACCAAACCGGGGCGAAATTCTGGGAAGTAATGGCTATGCTTATTGTGAAGCCACCATAGGACGCTGGGGTGACGGACACATCGATACGAACACGGGCACATTAGAGTTCGAGGTAGTCAATCCTTACGCCGGGGAAATTGCAGATTTCGTTAACGCGATACAAAAAGGCCGGGCACCGGAGGTGTCGGGAGAAGAGGGTCGCCGCAATGTCGAACTCTTATGTCAGATCTGCCCTTAGATTTAGACTCTATGAAGGTGCCTTCATTACTGGCTAAATTTTCGCTGGATCCTGTGATTAATGCCTCCGGATCGGTGACCCGATTGGGGGGTGCACCGATGCCGCAGGCTGTGGTGGCGGCCATGGCGGAAATGGCTGCATATACCGTGCCACTGGATTTGTTGCAGGGTGTCGCGTGTCGACAAATTGCGGAGGCGACTCGCACCGAGGCCGGTCTTGTCACGGCGGGTGCTGCTGCGGGATTGACTTTGGGCGGTGCAGCTATTTTGACCGGTTGGGACCGTGCTCGGATGGAATCGTTGCCTAATACTGACGGATTCGCTGATGAGTTTGTTGTGGCACGCGAGCATCGCTCAGGTTATGACCACGCGGTGCGAGCAGCCGGGGCCAAGCTCGTGGAAGTGGGATTTAACGATATTGTTTCCGGCGCCGGAGTTCGTCGCACGGAGGTGTGGGAATACCAAGCGGCTTTCAGCGCTGCCACGGCCGGCGTACTGTATGTGTTGTCACCGGAGTCAGTGCCGCCACTGGCTGAGGTGGTGTTGTTAGCACACGCCCATGGGCTACCTGTGTTGGTTGATGCAGCAGCCGAGTTACCCCCGCGCTCAAATCTGACTGACATCACGGCAACCGGCGCAGATCTTGTCGTGTTTAGCGGGGGGAAATCAATCCGGGGCCCTCAGGCATCGGGAATCCTCGCGGGACGCCGTGATTTGATTGGCTCTGCCTTTGTGCAGATGATGGACCTCGATGAACATCCGCAACTGTGGACGCCACCGCCGGAATTGGTTGATCAAACAGCGCTGCTGGGTGGGCCACCCCGTCACGGATTGGGTCGTGGGCTGAAAGTCGCTAAGGAAACCATCATCGGTCTTCTGATGGCGCTTGAATTATTTGAATCAGGCCAGTACGACGTTGAGGTTGAGCGACAGCGAATCATACTCGACAAAATTATCGAAGACCTTCAAGGGTTACCTCTGTCGTGTCGAGTTGAGGAGTCATTAGATGGTGAGTCCTCCCCGTTACTTGAAATTGTGTTAGACGAAAGTGTGTTGGGGCGCACGGCGTTTCAAGTGTGTCGGGCGTTACGTGATGGTAAACCGGCAATTTATCCTGGCCACGCACGATTGGCGCGTGGTTCATTGATGATTCATCCATTGCATTTGGATGAAGATACAGCCAAGACGCTTGCGCGGCGTATTGCGGAAGAGGTCAACTAAAAGGCTGTTCCAATCTGGGATATTGGTAATAACCAAATCGATAGGCGTTACAATGCTCCCGGATGTTCCGAATTCCGGGAGATATGTTACAGGTAAGTATTGGGCCGTTAGCTCAGTTGGTAGAGCAGCTGACTCTTAATCAGCTTTTCGTTTTCTTAGTTTCCCGCAGAGGTATGCGGTTTCTTCACTACCTGCTTTCCTATTGAAAGTAGAGTTACAGGCAGTTACACCCTAGTAACGGTGCGGTACATCTAGTTCCATTAGGAAGACAGCGGAGTAACTTTATGTATGTTGCTACGGTAATACTTCTGAGTGGGAGCAGTAGAGGTGTGGCCCATCCTATTTGATGCAGTTTCTAAATTAGTTGGCGACTAACGACAACGATGCGTTTAACTTTCATAGCGTCTTGAATTATTGTTAAGTCTTTAGTGCTAAGTCACGGGGTGAGGGGCTGCTGATTCGGGGCTACGTTAATAATGACGAAACTAAATCTCTAGTCTTTCAAGGATTTGTTCCATCAACCCTACTGTAGCTGCATTCAAATTATCTCCCTTCAAGATCATCAATACGTTGTTCGCGCCGTCCCGCAGTGCACCCACTGTGGCTAACGGCATGTTTGAGGTGAATCGGTCTCGGCCGCGGTTGATGTTTGTGCCAAACGACTCAATATGAATTCCTGGGACTGATCGCAGAGTTTTTTCAACTGCAAGGCAATTGTTCTCCTTTCTAAGGTGGAGAGAAACAGTGATCGTATGTCCTCGCCAGACAGGGACCCGTGTCGCGAATACATCGATTGCGAACGCGCTGTTAAAAATTCGGTTGAGTTCTTGCGTAAGGGCATTCGCTTCTCCGTCAAGATGTCCTATGACCCGATCGTGGATCATATAGGCGTGTATACCAGGCAAGTCGGCTCCACTAACAGCCTGTAAGGTTGTGATCGTTGCGGCTTCTATCGTGTGTGCGCGGTGAATATGATAGAGCGGCAGGGCACAGATCGCAGTGGTGCAATTGGGTGTAGCCAAATACTGGGTCGCAGGGTCTGGGTCGGGCAGAACGTTGGGAAATGCTAGCGGTACATTTAGTCGAGCATGTTCGCAATGAGTAACCACGCGCGTTCCACGGGCAAGGTGTTTGGCTTCGATTTCTTTCGCACCGTCTTCCGGTAAAAAGGACACTAGAATCGGAGCCAAGGCTTCCGCCGCTGGGGTCAATAACGGCACGTCACGGAGTTGCCTTGCGGTCTTTGGATCGACGGTCCATTCTGATGAGTCGATAATGGAAGACGCACCTTGTTCAGCTAGACAATCGTGTAGGCTTGCTATGTGTAGCGTCGATTTTTCTAACAATCGTTCAAGAAAGTGCTGTCCTAATAATGTGTTAGCGCCTGCGATCGAGATGCTCTTTGGTTGCAGTTTTTTTGTAGTGACCATAACAATACCGTTCAAATCTTGAATTAAAGTATCTATTATGAGTTAAAGCGCGCTACTCAAGTCGCAATGGAGTCACCAACTCCACGCCGCCTACCGTGGCCCCTCAGCCGCGGATTCCCGCATTGGGATGCTTAAAGTTTGAACATAATTGTCAATCCATTAGGACAATTGCGATTCATTAGGACAATTCAAGTTAAAATAAACCTCTGGAAGCCGCATGGCGTCTAGCATGGGCCGTTAGCTCAGTTGGTAGAGCAGCTGACTCTTAATCAGCGGGTCGCAGGTTCGATCCCTGCACGGCCCACCAGTTCGCCGCCGCATGCATTTGTCTGACCGGCGAGCTGACTTTGGATGCGTTCGAAGAGCCTATGCTGCACGATGCGCAGCTGCACGCAATGCTTACAATAACTTATGATCTACACACCATGTGTTGGTATTTGTTTGATTGATCCGATCACTGGATTTTGTCGTGGCTGTGATAGAAGCATCGACGAGATATCTAATTGGAGTCGTTATAGCGATGAGGAAGCCAAGTCGATATTGTCTGAGATCGAAAAAAGAAAATTCTCTCGAGGGTCGGATGATTAGAGGTCCAAGGTGAGTGGCGCAGTAAACTAGCAAAACAAACATCTGACTTTTAATTAGGTGCTCGTAGGTTCTGATTTGATGGAATCCGTTGATGTAGTCGACCATCGCCCAATCAAATTCAGTATTTCTGGCGGTAGGTTTGACGGTAATTCTTCAGCGAAATACGCGTATCTTTGTGACTGAATGAGTTACAAGACAGGTCCGATCCCCGCACAGTCGACCATAGAATTAAACACTTAGGGCACTTCTGTCGATAGATGATTGCCCATAAAACTGGTTTGTTCTCATTGAATCTCTGATTATGTTGGGTTAGCTGAAAGATCTACCAATAGAATCACTTAAATGTAAAATAGTTCGATCCAATACCTGAAAAAATTATTCGAAAACGGAGGCAGACGATGACACCATGGGAAATTCACGCTATTGAGGTCCAAAACTGCAACTGTGCTTTTGGTTGTCCATGTCAGTTCAATGCGTTACCCACTTACGGGACGTGTGAGGCTTCGGTAAGCGTGACCATACAGAAAGGACATTATGGTGATGTCTCTCTTGATGGCTTGAGTGCTGCCATGACCGCTAAATGGCCCGGCCCAATTCATGAGGGAAACGGAGAGCAGCAAATTATCATCGATGAACGAGCAACGGCTGAGCAACGTACCGCTCTCGAAGCCATTGTCTCGGGTCAGGATACTGAAGATATGGCTACAATTTTTTGGATTGTTAGCGCGATGACTACGACCCGTCATGAAACGTTATATAAGCCCATTTCAATTGAAGCAGACGTTAACGCACGTAAAGCCCACATTGTGGTTGAGGACGTTTATGAAGCTAACGTGGAACCAATAAAGAATCCGGTAACGGGTGCTGAACATAGAGCGCGTATAGATATCCCCCATGGCTTCGAATACAGCATCGCTGAGATTGCCTCTGGCACCACGACCACTCAGGGCGTAGTTAGTCTACCCAACAACGTTGACACTCATTCACACCTATGTGAACTGCACATGAATAATTCAGGTGTTTTGAAAACAGCGGCATAAACCGTTAGCCCCGCGGTAACCTTGGTGTCGGGGAAATCTGTCATTGAATACCTCCTATCGCGGGACCGACTGATCACCGGTTCCGCAATAGCGGCAATCTTTCTAATCGCTGCCGTCTATACCGTCTTGGGTGTGGGTATGCCCATGTCCGCTTTAAAAATGACCACGATGAGTGGCGCGGTGCCTGGTGCGTTAGAAGGTCAGAGTCTGCATGCGGCAGGGATGCTAATGCCAGCTGTGTGGTCGACAACGTATGCAATGCTAGTGTTTCTTATGTGGTGGATCATGATGATCGCCATGATGCTGCCCAGCGTTGCCCCTACTGTGCTGCTCTATGGTGCATTGATCCGGCGTGGTAACGAGTCCGAAGACGCTTCACGCTATGCGCTGTATTTCGTTTTTGGATACCTTTTTGCCTGGGCATTATTTAGTTTGCTCGCAACCATTGCACAGTGGTTGCTGGAACTCCGCGGGTTGGTTTCGCCAAGCACCATGACACTAACTAGCCACTTGATCGCCGGAGGAGTGCTTGTCTTGGCAGGTATTTATCAATTCACACCTTGGAAACATGCTTGCCTCGAACATTGTCGTACTCCACTCCAGTTTTTGACTGAGAGGCGCAGGTCTGGTCCAAACGGTGCCCTGCTGATGGGCTTGGAACACGGTACATTTTGCTTGGGTTGCTGTTGGGTTTTGATGGCGCTACTGCTGGTGGGTGGCATCATGAATCTGTACTGGATCGCGGGACTGACGTTTTTTGTTGTTGTAGAAAAACTTGTTAAACATGGTGACAAAATCTCTTATGTAGCTGGTGTATTGATGGCAGGTACTGGAACCTATCTGTTAGTTTCTGCCGGATAAAAGTCAATGGAGGGGCTGCATTGTTAATATGCTGTCGATACTATCGCGGGTTGCTCTTCCGCTGATGGAGTCACTCTGCGTATCAAAGGCAGCTGCCCTTAGGCTTGCTGAAGGTGTCCGGGCTGAGCTGAATGTACAAGATACTTGGGTCGCTGCTGTGATACCGGGTGCGGTAGATACAGATCTGAGTAAGGGCTTTTCACCGCCAAAAAATGGCGCCAGAAGCAGTTGCAGAGGCGGTGCTCGCAGCGATTAAAGAGGGTGCTGAAGAAACATGTCCAGGTGACATGGTCTCTGGATTACGCCAAGGTCTTGTCAACGATCCGAAAGGCGTTGAAAAAGAACTCGTGGGGTATCTGCCTGCATGAGGATATTCTAAGACCACGCAGAAGTATTACCGCAGTAACATCACTCAGGTGATTCCACTATTTTCCAATTGAAACTGTGTATATCGTACCGTTACTAGGTCGTAACTACTTGCAACTCTGAATTCAATTGGAACACAAGAACCGGCAGGGACATGCGGTAAACTAAGAAACCGGACAAGGTACAGGTAACAAAGGATCAAGATGATGATAAATCAGGTGAGGCGCAAGCTTGAGCGCGATGAAGTCGTGATGGGCATGATGCATTTCACTGGCAGCCCGATGATCGTCGAGGTGATGGCGCGCGCCGGACTCGACTTTTTTATCATCGACATGGAGCACAGCCCGATCGATGTCAGCCTTGCCGCCCATCTCGTGCGTACCGGCGACGCAGCCGGCATTACTCCTTTTGTTCGTGTACCCGAAGTTAATGCAGGGCTGATAAAAAAGCTGCTGAATCTCGGCGCACAAGGTATCGTGGTGCCGCACGCCGATCGCGAATCGGCACAGGCTGCGGTGCAGGCTGCCTGGTACGAGCCGGCTGGAATCCGCGGTTCGTGCCCAGCGATTCGTTCTGCGAATTATGGTCCAGACGAAGGCTGGGACAGCTTCCAGGAAGCCCAAAATGGCGAGGTCATGGTGATTCCTCTCATTGAGGACACCGCCACATTGGACGACTTCGAAGCGCTCGCTGACACGCCAGGACTCGATGTGTTTTTTCTCGGACCGTTCGATTACTCGGTGTCGGCAGGGGTGCCGGGTGCAACCTTCGACCATCCAGTGATGGCAGCGACGATCGAAAGAATGGTCGAAGTCGCCTCGAGCCGCGGCAAGTATGTTATGACCTCAGTCGGCGACCGGATCGATGCTGACTACGGCCGCGGCATCATTGATAAAGGTGTACGTATGATCAGCTACAGCGCCGACGCCCTCGTATTCCTTGGTGCATGCCGTGAGGTGGCCGCGCTGAAGACGGCGCTGGACCTAGATCCGCGAAGCGTAAAGGAGGCGTAACATAGGCCCGGATTCACACCGTCCAACTAATCGATAACACGACAACACATGCTCGATCCGATCACTGTCGAATTGATTCAGACTCGTCTCACGTCAATCGTGCGTGAAATGCGTACCGTTATTATCCGTACCGCCTACTCGCATATGATCATCGAAGGGCACGATTTTTCCTCTGCCGTGCTGACTGCGGATGGCGAACTTGTTGCCGCCTCACAAGTTGAACAGCCCACGCACATTTCCGCCTTATCGTGGTCAGCGCGTGAAATCATCGCGAAATACAAAGGCGACATCGGCCCCGGCGATCTGTACTTGCATAACGATCCATACACCGGCGGTTCGCACCTCAACGACGTTGGACTCTTCTATCCGGTGTTTCAGGACGAGCAGCCGCTTGCCATTGTCGCGGTCATGGCGCACTGGCAGGACATTGGCGGCATGGTGCCGGGCAGCCTGTCCGGCAATGCCACGGATATCTTTCAAGAGGGCATTCGCATCCCCTCGCTGCGTATTGCACGCCGTGGCGTGGCCATCGACGAGGTGTTGGATCTGCTGTTCGCGAATGTTCGCGAACCCGCTGATCGGCGCGGTGACCTGCGCGCGATGGAAGGCGCTTGCCGAATTGCTGAGCGTCGTTTGCACGACATGACAGCGCAGTGGGGAGAAGATAAATTCCACGAATCGCTCGGTGCCCTTCTCGATAGGGCCGAGCGGCGTATGCGCGATGCGATCGAGGATCTCCCTGATGGCGTGTATACCTACGAAACGTACCTCGACAACAGCGGCGACTCCCCGGAGCCGTTGCTGCTAAAACTCAGATTGACCATCTCTGGCTCAGAGATCCACACTGATTTCACTGGCTGTGCACCGCAAGTTCTCGGCCCGGCGAATCTCGGGCCGGCACCGGCGACGACAGCAACCTTCACGATGACGAAGTCGCTTCTCGATTCCTCCGGTCCAATTAATGCGGGCGCTATGCGCCCACTCAAAGTCACGGCACCACTTGGGACGGTTGTGAACGCCCGTCCGCCTGCGGCTTGCGGGGCTATCGGTGAAGTGCGCCGAGCCCTCGAATCACTGGTCGTGGGCACACTTGGCAAAGCGCGCCCCGAACTGCTGGTCGGCGATCTCAAAGGTGCGTCGAACATCACCTCGATCAGTGGACCGAATCCCGCTCGCGATCGCGACTTTCTTTACGTGGATTCGACGGCGGTGACGGCAATAATGCGGTGCGCAACTTCGCCGAGGGCGACATCTCGTCGCTGCAGCCGGTCGAGGCACTTGAACTGATTGCGCCATTGCGCGTCGAGCGCATTGCGTTGCGCAATGATTCGAGCGGTATTGGTCAATGGCGTGGAGGACTCGGCATCGAGCGTGAAGTGCGTGTTCTCGGACCAGGCGCGCGTTTGTCAGTGCTGTCGGATAAAAACGTGACCGCGCCGTATGGCGTGCGCAACGGTGGCCGGGGTGCCTCAAATCGATTCACCGTGCGCCGCGACGGGCGGGAAATTTTTCCTTCGGTGTTGCCGGGCAAGGTCACAAACTTTGCGCTGCACGCCGACGACGTGCTGGTAATCCGTACAGCTGGAGGTGGCGGTTACGGCGATCCCCTTGCGCGTGCGCCAGATTCAGTTGTGAAAGATGTAGCATTTGGCTATGTGTCTGGGGAAGCCGCATTTCGCGACTACGGCGTTGTGCTTCGAGAAGCTGCTGTCGATATGTCGGCCACCGTAGCGAATCGCGACGCATTGCGCGCGCAACAGGTGCGCTTGCGACTGCAGCACCTTGACGGCGATGAGTATCAGGATTCGTGCCGCATTGTTGCCATTGGAACCGATACGGCGCGGCGCCTGGGGGTCGGCGATGCGGACATGGTCGAGTTTCCGTCGGCCGACGGCCCGTCGCTGCTCGCGTGGGTACGCACAGACGCAAGCATCGAAGCTGATGCGTGTGGACTTGGGCCTTCTGGTATTGAAATGCTCGGCGTAGCGACAGGAGAATTCGCCGAGGTGCGAGCTGTTGGAGTCAGTCCAGAGCGTGTGTCATGAGCGAAGCTAGGCTCATTGCCGGGGTCGACGTCGGCGGCACTTTTACCGACATCGCGCTGTTTGAATCGGCCACCGGTGCCCTGACGGTGACCAAGGTGCCGTCAACACCTGCCAATCAGTCGGATGGTGTCATCAATGGACTTGAGCGTATGCTCGAACGACTCGATATGCTCGATCGGCTCGTGCACGGGACTACGGTGTCAACCAATGCCATGTTGCAACGTAGCGGCGCGACCACGGCGATACTGACATCGGCGGGGTTTGGCGACGTGCTCGAAATCGGTCGTACTCGGCGGATGCTGGCGAGCCTCTACGATCCGAAGTTTGTCCGTCCGCCTCCGCTGGTACCGCGTCCGCGACGCTTTGAAGTGGCCGAGCGATGTGCCGCTGACGGATCCGTACTGTTACCTCTCGACGAGCAACAACTTGCCGAAATCGGCGAGCACATTCGCGCGAGCGGAGCGCAGGCCGTTGCTGTGTGTTTTTTGCATTCGTGGGCCGACCCATCCAATGAGCGTCGCGCTCGCGACCTACTGCGCATACAGCTGCCGGACATCTGGTTCACGACTTCATCTGAGGTTGTCCCGGAGTTCCGCGAATACGAGCGCTTTTCGACGACTGTGATCAATGCGTACCTGCTGCCGGTCATTGATCGTTATGTAAACGCTCTCGCGACGCGGTTGCACAGTGCCGGTTACCACAACCCGGTGCTAACGATGTCGTCTGCCGGTGGTGTCATGGATCTCGATACCGCACGCACCTTGCCGGTGCGCACGATCTTGTCTGGTCCCGCCGGTGGGGTGGCGGGGGCGACCTGGGTCGCGAGTGCTGTTGGGCTTGATGATTTCATTACCTGCGACATGGGTGGTACCAGCACCGACGTGTGCCTTATAGAATCAGGGCGTCCCTCGACGAGTACCGAATCCGCCCTCATGGGGTACCCGATCAAGGGGCGCCAGGTGGACATCAACACGATTGGCGCCGGTGGCGGTAGCGTTGCTTATATCGAGCGCGCAAGTGCGCTCAAGGTTGGCCCGCGCAGCGCGGGGGCAGACCCCGGTCCAGCGTGCTATGGACGTGGCGGGACTGAGCCAACTGTCACTGACGCGAACGTCGTGCTCGGACGCGTCAGCCGACGCCCTCTCGGTGGATCGATACAACTCGACCTTGAGCAGGCACAACGCGCCGTGGCGCAGCTCGGTGCGCAGCTCGGCATTACCGACGCGCAACAGATGGCCGAGGGCATTGTGAGCCTGGTGGTGGCAGAAATGGCGAACGCTATTCGTGAAATCTCAATTGAACGCGGCTACGATCCCGCACGCTTTACTCTGGTGCCGTTCGGCGGTGCGGGGCCAATGCACGCAACCCAGGTCGCGAGCGAGCTGGGGATCCGTCGCGTGCTGATTCCCCTCGATCCGGGAAATTTGTCCGCCCTCGGGTTGATCGTGTCCGATCAGCGCCGCGAATACGTGCGCACCTTCCACGCGCGACTTGAAGGCGTTGACTTCGATGCTCTGCTTACGGCGCTGCACGAACAGGAAGCGGACGGGAGAGAGGAAATGCGCGCGAGTGAGGATGCCCTGCTTGGTGTGCAATTCGCCCATGCCCTCGACATGCGCTATGCGCGCCAGGGCTTTGAATTGACCGTCGAGCTCCTGGAGCACCCGGGCGATGCAAGCATTTTGCGTGACGCGTTTCTCGATACGTACGCCCGTCAGTACGGCCATGCCGACACCGATGGAGATATTGAGATCGTGAATTTACGAACCACAGTCATTGGCGTTACGCCGAAGCCGCAGGTGCGCAGACTGCCGCGC
>CAJQRU010000082.1 GCA_905612355.1 uncultured Gammaproteobacteria bacterium | reverse complement strand
GCACGCAGTGTGGCGAGTGGAATTCATTCACGGAGATGATTCCGCAAGATCGTCGATCGCGCCGAGGTTCAAAAGCAGGGTCTGCCGGGCGTTTGAAGTCTTCGGTGCTGGGAGAGGTACCGCTCGATACAGTCGCTCGTAGGCCGAGTGGCTTGTTTGAACTGGATCGAGTGTTGGGAGGTGGACTGGTCGCGGGAAGCGCCATTCTTCTGGGCGGTGATCCAGGGATTGGTAAGTCGACACTGGCTCTGCAATGCATTGGTCATTTGCAGCATGAGCAACAAGTGTTATACGTCAGCGGAGAGGAATCATTACAACAAATTGCGATGCGGGCGCAGCGTTTGGGGATTGAGGGAGCTGATATCCAGGTACTAGGAGAAAACGAAGTCCAGTTGATCACGCAACATGCGTCAGATATTGGTGCGCAGTTCTTAGTGGCGGATTCAATTCAGACCCTGTTTCATGCAGAAGTTCCATCGGGGCCGGGCAGTGTTGCACAAGTCCGGGAGTGCGCGTCAACGTTGGTTGCATTTGCTAAGCAAAGCGGTTGTACGGTGCTCTTGATCGGACACGTAACAAAAGAAGGTGGCATCGCTGGGCCCAAGGTTTTAGAGCATTTGGTCGATACGTTACTGTATTTTGAAGGCGATCATTCCAGTCGATTTCGACTAATTCGAGCATTTAAGAATCGATATGGAACGGTCAACGAAATTGGCGTGTTCGCCATGACCGAGGATGGTTTGCGTGAGGTATCAAACCCATCGTCGATGTTTTTGTCACACGGTCGCGTGGCCGCTCCAGGGAGTGTTGTATTTGCGTTTCAAGAGGCGACGCGGCCACTGTTGGTAGAAGTCCAAGCCTTGGTGGATAGCAGTCCTTTGGCCCACCCCCGAAGAGTATGCGTCGGCTTTGATCCGCAGCGCCTGGGTATGCTTTTGGCTGTACTCCATCGGCATTTGGAGGTGCCAGTGGTGGAGCGAGACGTTTTTGTCAATGTCGCCGGAGGCATTCGTCTCACAGAAACTGCGGCCGATCTCGCGGTGACGACGGCCCTTTATTCGAGTGCAGTTAATCGATCTTTTCCGGCCAACACCGTATGTTTTGGAGAAGTGGGTTTGTCGGGAGAGATCCGTCCGGTTCCATGGGGTGAGTCGCGCATTAACGAGGCGGCCAGTCTTGGCTTCGAATGTGCTGTCATCCCATCGAGGAACAAAATTAAGAATCTTCCGAGTGGCTTTGAAACGGTTCCAATCTCTTCATTGGCCGAGTTGGTTGACTGGATCGAGGCTGGGAGTCAGGTGGATTGATAGCGCGCGAGTGCGATTGCAATGTTGTCTCGTCCACCGTTCGCGTTCGCCTGGTCGATCAAGGTTTGTACGGCGGCCTCGAGGTTGGCCGAGTTCTCAGTTAGCGTTGTAGCTATTGCATCTGGCTCTAACATGTCGGATAGCCCATCGCTACAGAGAAGGTAGAGATCACCTTGTTGCGATTCAATTTCAAGGACGTCCGGTTCAATGGCGAGATCTGCCCCCAATGATTTTAGGAGAAAATTTCCACCCGGATACGTGTTGATTTCTGATTCTTTAATTTCACCGAGTTCGTAACTCCGTTGGGCGAAGGTGTGATCAACCGTTAACTGTGTCAGGATGCCATCGCGTAGTTGATACAGTCGCGAGTCTCCGAGGTGGACAACATGAACAGCATCATCGCCGAAGTGACACGCGATAATAGTCGAGCCCATGCCGTCGAGGTCAGCTTCTGTTTTCACGAGATCATGTATCTGATGATTGGCGATGGATACAGCTACCATGAGGAGGTCCCCGGAGGCGCTGCCTGAAAATCCGCTACCAGTCCCGGCCATGCTGGCAACGGTATTGATCCAGTTTTCATAGGTAGCATCGACGGCAACCTTGCTAGCAAGTTGGCCCGCGTTATTGCCTCCGATGCCGTCCGCGAGAATTGCCAGACTGTGTTCTGGCCAAATGGCAACATTGTCTTCATTGCGTGAACGCAGTAGTCCGATATCAGTGCCACAGGCGAGTTCTATGTTGCTTGTGCCCATGGTGTGTTAAAGATCCCGTAGGAGACTGTTAATACCTACTTTCGTCCGTGTTTTCTCATCGACCTGTTTCACAATTACCGCGCAGTACAGGCTATGAGTGCCGTCCTCTGCCGGTATCGAACCAGAGACCACCACGGAGCCGGGGGGGATCGAGCCATAAGTAACCTGACCAGTGCGCCGATCGAGTATACGCGTGCTTTGACCTATATATACGCCCATCGAGATCACCGAACCGTGCCCGACGATGACGCCTTCTACAATCTCACTGCGGGCGCCGATAAAGCAATTGTCTTCAATTACTGTAGGAGAGGCCTGCAAAGGCTCCAGGACGCCACCGATGCCGACACCCCCTGATAAATGGACGTCCTTGCCGATTTGGGCACACGATCCTACCGTTGCCCATGTGTCCACCATGGTCCGTTCTCCAACATAGGCGCCGATGTTGACATAACTCGGCATCAAAACGACGTCAGGTGCGATGTAGGCGCCGCGCCGCACCATCGCCGGTGGTACCACCCGGTAACCGCCAGTGGTGAATTGTTGCTCCGAGAACCCCGCAAATTTTGACGGGACTTTGTCAAAGTAATGTGTGTGGCCGCCGTCGATTTGACTGTTTTCAGTCAAACGAAAGGAAAGCAGTACGGCCTTCTTCAGCCATTGGTTGACTTGCCACGTGTTGCCGACCGGTTCAGCGACCCGTGCATTGCCGCTATCGAGTAGATCGATCGCCTCGGCAACGGACTCACGGACCTCGAGGCTCGAGTTTTCTTTAGTGAGGCTGTCCCGGGTTTCCCAGGCATTTTCTAATATTTCTTCTATAGGGGTCATGGTTTTCTTGCGAGCCCGTCGGTTGGGGGTCTCAATGTTACATCGGGGAGAGATTAACCGCGATCGTGTCTGCTATTCTTTTTTGTATGTCCGGGTTATTGATGGCCAGCCCATCTCGATCAGTGAGATAGAACACATCCTCAGCACGCTCACCCACTGTGCTTACTTTTGCCGCAGTTAGCAATACCTTGTTTTCGAGCAACGCTTCAGCAACCTGGTGTAGGAGTCCGGGGTGGTCTTGCGCCGTTAGTTCCATGATCGTATTGGAATCGGTGGGTGTGGTGGTAAAGGTCACTAGGGGTTCGATCGGGAACTGTTTCATGGTCCGCGGCAAGGTCACCGAACGAAGTTGAGGCTCTCGCTTATGTTCAAGTAGGTGTCGCCGTATGTCGCGCGTTTGTAGATTGAGGAAAGCCGAGGATTGTTCGTCGCCGCTAGCGGGTAGGACCATAATCAGGTACAGGGCCAGACCCGATTGGATGCTATGCACGCGCGCGTCAACAATATTCATATGGTGGCGATCAAAGGTAGCTGTAATTTGTGAGAAAAGCGTGTCAGAGGCGGATGCGCACACCAGGTACTGTAGTGCCCCCCCTTCGTAACGATCGCGAACCGTGACCAGGGGTAGTTCGCTTAGCGGCGCGGAAATTAGAGCTTCCGTCAGCCAGGCGATAGTGTCAGCCGTGTATCGGACAAAATAATCCTGATTAACCTGTTCCCAAAAGGCAGTGATTATATCTTTCGAGTACGCTTGTAAGCTCGGTTGTTGGAGGGCTTCCTTTTTTCGCACCGACACGACCTCACTCATGAGTTCAGGATTACTTAACCCTCGCCGAAGGGTTCGGCTAGTGGCCAGGTACAGGTCGAGGAGCAGTTGGTTTTTCCAGTCATTCCAAACGTAGGGATTTGTACCCATCATGTCCGCAATGGTCAGCAAGTAGAGATTATCAAGGTGAGTTTGATCTTGCACTAACACAGAAAATCGCTCCACCACCTCGGTATCAGATATGTCCTCTTTTTGGGCTGTCCAAGACATCGCGAGATGGTTCAGCACCAGCCAGGCGATTAATCCAGTGTCCGCGTCACTCATATCGTGGCGAGAACAAAAACGCCTGACATCCTTTTCCCCAAGGGCAGAATGATTGCCCCCGCGACCCTTTCCTATGTCGTGAAACAAGCCAGCAATCAGCAAGCGGTGAGGCTTATACAAACCCTGCATCAGAGTGACGGCATGGGGATGATCTGGGTAGATGTCGCCGGTTCTAAGCCGTCTTAGTTTTTCGAGTACAAAGAGTAAGTGCGTATCGACCGTGTAGTGATGAAATAGGTCATGTTGCATCTGACCTACGATGCGACCGAAAGCGGGAATATAGGCGCCTAGAACACCGTATTCATTCATCAGTTTTAGTGCGCGCGTGGTGCGCGTTGGAGCGCGTAAGATCTCGGAAAACAGTGTTCGGCAGCGAATATCTGACCGGAAGCTATCACCAATCAGTCTTAGATTGCTGCGTATCTGTCTCACGGTATGAGCTCCGATGGCAATTAAATCTTCATCGTTTTGGAACAGATAAAACACTTCCAGCAAGGCAAAAGGGTGTCGAGTGAATACGTCCGCCCGCCGCATTTCAATCAAGCCCTCCCGTGATCGGAAACGGCGATTGATTATTTTCCATTGTTTAGCAGACGAATTCGGTCTAATAATTTGGTCAAAATGTTGAAGTAAAAGTTCGCTTAAGAGTTGAATGTCGCGCGCTGCTCGGTAATAGCGCTTCATCAGTTTTTCGACGGCCAGTGTGCGTGTATCCCTGTACCCAAAGGCGGTTGCGATTTCCCTTTGGTGCTGAAATAACAGACGATCCTCCCGCCGTCCAGTACTGAAATGAAGCGCATTGCGCATCCGCCACAGTAGGTTTCTCGCACGAATCAGACTGCGGTACTCGGCGGGACTTAACAAAGAGGCTTTCGAGAGATCTCTAATGGTCGATGTCCCCAGTGTCCGTTGCGAGATCCAGGCGATCATGTGGAGATCTCGAAGGCCGCCGGGGCCTTCCTTGAGATGGGGTTCCAGGTTATAGGCCGTGTCGCCATAGCGATGATAGCGGGTTGATTGCTCGACTCGTTTGGCGGCAAGAAACTCACTGGCAGGCCACATCTGGACTGGCTGAATCGCGTTACTCAGAGAATGCAATAACCGTTTGTCCCCCAGAAGGAAGCGTGCTTCCATCAGACTGGTGATGATCGTTAGATCTTCCATCGCTTGTTCCCGGCATTGCTCTACCGTTCGCACGCTGTGACCAATCTCAAGCCCGATATCCCATAACAAACGGACAAACTCTCCGGTGACATCCTGCGCAGCTACTGTTGGTCTGTCGCCAAACAGAATGAGCAAGTCAATATCTGACTGAGGATGCAGCTCTGCGCGCCCATAGCCCCCGACGGCAATGATGGCGAAATGTGCGTGACGCAGGGCACCCAAGGTCGATTGCGCGGCGGTGGTGATCAGTTGATCGATCGTCCATGCATGGCGGTTCACGATCGCCTGGGCCGAAGCCCCCGCCGTATGCTGTTCTTTCAGTTGATGTCGACGCGCCTTGAGAACACGGCGGAGCGTGATCGCGTCGCTCCCTACTGTTGACCCGGGAAGTTTAGCGATGGATATCGTTCGCCTGGCAGCGCGAGCTATTGTCAAATGCTTTCCCCCGGAGCAAGCGTAAGCACCTCGTACCCGGAGTCCGTAACAGCGATGGTGTGTTCCCACTGTGCGCTCAGACTGTGATCTCGGGTAACCACAGTCCAGCCATCCGGCAGTAGGCGAGTGGGATACTGGCCTGCATTAATCATGGGCTCAATGGTCAAGGTCATGCCCGATCGTAGTTCCGCACCGGTGCCCGCAATCCCGTAGTGCAGTACTTGAGGTTCCTCATGGAAACCCCGTCCTATCCCGTGACCGCAGTACTCTCGAACGACGGAAAAATTATTGTTTTCAGCATGGCTTTGAATGGCGTGTCCGATATCCCCAAGGCGAGTGCCAGGTTTTACCTGTCGAATGCCAGCGACCATGGCATCATACGAGCAGGTGACAAGACGCTGTGCGCGGACAGCAGGTTCTCCAACGAAAAACATTCGACTGGTATCGCCGTGAAACCCATCTTTTATCACGGTAATATCAATGTTAATAATGTCGCCATTTTTAAGTTTTTTGGCGGAAGGAATGCCATGACAGACCACGTGATTTACCGAGGTGCAGATCGATTTGGGGAATCCACGGTAGTTCAGTGGGGCAGGTATCGCATCAAGGTCGCCGGTGATGAAGTCGTGGCATAACTGATCCAACTCGGCGGTTTCGATGCCGGCGCGGACATAATGGGTAACGTGGTTCAGGACCTGGCTCGCAAGGGCACCGGCCAGGCGCATGGCCTCGAGTTCGGTTTGATTCTTTATGGAAACTGTCATGGTGGGCACGATCTCGGCAAAAAGATGGTCAGATGAAGGGGGAGTCTATAGACTATCGGCGCTTTTCATCAAAATCGCGTATCAATCGATGTAGCGACTATCTGGGTGCCCGGCTGTCTTTCGGGTTGGTGGTCGAGTTGATACTAGGCAACAACCCGAAGGAGAAATCGCTAATGACAGACGTAACAATGCGCCAGATGCTCGAAGCTGGCGTTCATTTTGGTCACCAGACGCGTTATTGGTGCCCTCGAATGAGCCCCTATATTTTTGGTAGTCGAAATAAAATCCATATTATTAACCTTGAAAAGACTTTGCCGATGTTTCGCGAGGCAATCAATTTCCTAGGCCACATCGCTACGGACAAAGGCACAGTATTGTTTGTCGGAACCAAGAGACAGGCCAGCAAGCCGGTGCGCGAATATGCGACGAGTTGCGGTAGTCCGTTTGTCGATCACCGATGGCTGGGTGGCATGTTGACCAACTACAAAACGGTTCGAAACTCTATTTCACGTTTGGTGGAGCTCGACGAAATGTTCGAGTCCGGAGCTATTGCACGACTGGGGAAGAAGGAGGCGCTCGGTCTGGAACGACAACGCGTCAAGTTGAATCGCAGCCTGTCCGGAATCAGAGAAATGAATGGATTGCCTGATGCGCTCTTCGTCATTGATGTCGCACATGAAAAAATTGCAGTGTCTGAGGCCAATAAACTGGGTATACCCGTCGTTGCCATTGTTGATACGAATAGCATGCCCGACGGGATTGACTACATCATTCCGGGTAATGATGATGCAATCAGTTCGATTAATCTCTATCTGGGTAGTGCGGCTGCGGCGATTAACGAGGCGCGTGAGGTGGGGATAGTCGAGATGATCGGTGATGCGGATGACTACGTTGAGATCGATCCTGAAACCGATGCCATCGTCACTACATCGACAGTGCTCCATGCCCCATCCGCTGTAGTCGCTGCCCCATCCGCTGTGCTCGATGTCTCATCAACTGTCGTCGATACGCCGTCCGTTGAGGATCTCCAGTTACCCGA
>CAJQRU010000081.1 GCA_905612355.1 uncultured Gammaproteobacteria bacterium | reverse complement strand
TTACTATCGAGTGGTGGTAACCACTGAGCAGGGGTATATTGGTGATGACGCAACCCAACATCAGATTACTCCGGGCATGGATGCGATTGTGGAAATCAAAGTAGGTACGCAAACGGTTCTGCAGGCGCTGATCCGTCCGGTGGCACGGGTGTGGAGTGAGGCGATGCGTGAGCCCGGCTGATTTGGTCATTAATGCAGACCGGTGAGAAAATACACAGTGGTACAGTGATCGTTCAGTACCGGACCGGTAAATCCCAGGACAGTCATCTTCATGTCAGTTAATCGAAAAAACATCATGCTCAAAACGGCACAACGCTATGTTGATGCCGGTACATTCAGTGGCATTGAATGGCAGGTTCAACACCGCGGTGCCTTGTGGCATTCCGGTAGCGTTGGACGTGCGGGGTGCGATTCGTCGGCTCCCATACCGGATCAGGCGATCTACCGAATCTACTCGATGACCAAGCCGATTGTGGCTGCCATGGCGGTTATCCTGCTGCAGGAGAATCGACTGCACCTTTTTGATCCGGTGGCTAAGTTTATTTCCGAATTTAAAGATCCGATCATCTTGCACTCGAATGGCACACGCGAGAAAGCCACTGTACCCATGACCATTGAACATTTGTTGACCCATCGGGCGGGTCTGTCCTATGACTTTTTGCCCGATTGTCCGGTGGGGACGCTTTATCGGAAGGCGCGTCTGGCAGAAGATGGGGGTCGTTCACTGACGGATTTCGTTAATGATTTAGCGGCCATGCCACTCGCATTTAATCCGGGCAGTCGTTGGCAATACAGTTGTTCCATCGATGTGTTGGCAAGGGTAATAGAGATTGTCACAGATGAGCCGATCGGCGCGGTGCTTGACCGCTATCTGTTTGCGCCGCTAGGAATGCGCGACACGCGATTTTTTGTAAAGCCCGAAGACGTTGATCGTCTAATGCCGATGCACGGCGCAACGCTTGAAGAGATCATGGACAATCTCGATGCGCCGAGAATATTAAAACCGGTGGATGTTATTGATGCTTACCCGACGGACGAGTCGGCGGATTTTGCGCGAGGTGGTGTCGGGCTCTTTTCGACTGTCAGTGATTATCTTCGTTTTGCCGCGTTTGCACTGGATGGTAAAGGGCGGCATGGAGAATCGATTATTTCCCGCAAGATGGTGGACTTTATGTGGGCCAACCGATTACCAGAGCATCAGAGACCGATTGCGATCGGGCCGTTCCCTCAGCCCGGTTATGGCTGGAATCTGCTGGGCCGAGTCATGCTGGACCTTGGGCAGGCGATGACTTTTACGGGTTTAGGAGAAGGTGGTTGGGCGGGAGCGGCGACGACGTTTTTCTGGGCAGATCGTGAGGAGGACATGGCCGGTGTCGTCATGACCCAGCACCTGGGCTCGTTGTCCCCCATGGGGTTTGATATGCGCGCCGCAGCCTACCAAGGGCTCACTTAAGGCCGCAGTGGCACGAAGTGATGGAGAAAAGGTAATGATTACTAAAGGCATTAAGGCACTGTGTGCCGAAGCTGAGAAAGAAGTGGAAACCTGGTCTCTTGATCAAGTGCATTCTCATTTGGAAGACGATGATGTCGTCCTCGTTGATATTCGTGATATTCGTGAGCTGTGGCGTGACGGGGCTATACCCGGCGCTGTCCATGCGCCGCGCGGTATGCTGGAATTCTGGGTAGATCCAGACAGTCCCTACGCGCGAGACGTGTTTCAGTCGGGAAAGCGGTTCGTCTTTTTTTGTGCTGGCGCGATGCGTTCGGCGCTGGCCGCTCAGTCGGTTCAGGCCATGGGTTTGAGCCCGGTTTGTCATATGGCCGGCGGTTATGCTCAGTGGAAAAAACAGGGCTTTCCGACTGAAACCAAGGAAAAGAAATAAAGACGTTATAAGGGAGCGAGTAATGAGAAAAAAAGAGCGCGGATTTAGCTTAATTGAACTGATGATCGTAGTGGCGATCATGGGTATTCTGGTTGCGATCGCAATGCCGCAGTACCAGAACTATCAGATTCGGAGCAAAGTGACCGAGGCGCTCGTTATGGGTGCGAGTGTCAAGGTTGCGGTTGCATCTTATTACAGCAGCAAGGGCGAGTGGCCCGTTAGTAACGCTGAAGCTGGTCTGCCTGAAGCGGTCGACTTATCCAGTACGTACATAAGAAAAATTGTTGTTGGAGGCACTGACTGCGGACATATCAAAATAAAAATGAGACCCAGCGGGGCAGGGGCAGGGCTTGGACAAATGACAGGAAGGTGGTTGTGGCTGAGGCCGACGGTGTCAACCAGCGGAGGTTCGATCGAGTGGAGTTGTGCGGTGGAGTCATTCGATAATACCGAGCACTTGGTGCCCAAGGAGTGCCGAAACCGGCCTGGTAATGCTTTTAAGAGTTGCCCATAAGGCCATGGAAAATGCGCTCCGTTATTGGCTTCCAGGATAACAATGAGAAAAGGGGAGTGCGGATTTAGCTTAATTGAACTAATGATCGTAGTGGCGATCATTGGTATTCTGGTTGCGATCGCGCTGCCGCAGTACCAAAATTATCAAATACGAAGCAAAGTGACTGAAGCCTTAAGTGTGACTGAAGGCGTAAAGCGGGCCTTAGAAGTTTATTACGTTGAACACGGTCGATGGCCGGTGAGCAACATAGACGTGGGTTACCCTGCCACGCCGGGTGATTTTGAGACCACTTATCTAAGGGCATTAAAAGTTGTATCGCTAGATGCTGAGCCGTGCGGCATTTTTGCCGTTAGATTTAAAAAAGAACTGGGTGCATTGTCTAAGAAATGGTTGTGGATGAGACCAACTGTGCCGACCGACGGCGGCCCGATTGGGTGGGACTGTGGGGTGGACGCGTTTAGTACTGGGAAAACAGGTCCTCTGGTACCAAAAGAGTGTAGGCAGGCGAAACTTAATCATTGTTGAGCGTAGCCTTCGGTGGACTTGTGCGGTGGAGTCAGTGAACCAGACCAAGAACTTGGTGCCCAAGGAGTGCAGAATTGGGGCTGGCGCTCCTAGTTTTCAAAACTGCTCTTAAGATTGCTGAAATATCGCTCTGTTGCTGAGTCGGGATCGCCGCGTGAGACGTTAACGTTCTAGTTTCTAGGATTTACCAGGCGATTGACGAGCGACATTTCGGGTGCTCATAAAATAAATTATCTGGCCTACTGTCGGTACTGCAGGCCTGCTGAGATGCTGTACGCGTCAATGGTTGACGGTCTACGATGTGTGTTTGTTAGACCGCTGGGGCAACGGACAGCCCCTTTACCCGGTGATGAGAAATCAGTTGTGCTACTAGCCCGGAGATTTTGGCGGTCTCGATAAAAGATCGAAGATAAGCCGCGCTATCCTTACGATCGGTAGGAGTCCCAACGGCTTGTTGAACCGCGGTAAATCGACCTTCGAGTATCCGCGCTTGTCCCAGGGTTTCGACATCGAATAACAAACGTGGTTT
>CAJQRU010000080.1 GCA_905612355.1 uncultured Gammaproteobacteria bacterium | reverse complement strand
GCTCATCAGTTTCATACCGGCTTTCGAGCCTTGGTAACCCAAAGGCCCACACCAAAGTGGGTGACTGGCCGGGAAAGAATCGTTGTGCAGGTAACTGTTGACCACAGGAGCGCCAAGTCGTTCAGCCAGGGCCTTACAGGCGTCAACGCCGTCAGCCATGACTACACCGCCACCGGAGATAATGACGGGAAATTTGGCTTTCGCTAGCCGATCTGCTGCATCGTTAAGGCTCTGCGTCCCACCGGGACCCCGGTCAAGCGGACGGGGTTGGGGAATGTTGACGTTAATGTCCCCATAAAAGTAGTCACGCGGAATATTCAGTTGTGTGGGACCGAGTTCTGACTGCGCGCGGTCAAAACAACGTGCAGTAAATTCGGCCATCCGTGCTGGATTGTTGACGTGGCCCTGATACTTGGTGAATTCCTGGAACATGGGCAGTTGGTTAGCTTCCTGAAATCCACCTAGTCCCATGCCCATGGTGCCGGTTTCAGGTGTAATAATCACTACTGGCGAATGGGCCCAAAACGCCGCCGCTATGGCTGTCACGCTGTTGCTGACGCCTGGACCATTCTGGCCCGTGCACACGCCGTGACGCCCACTGATGCGGGCGTAGCCATCGGCCATGTGCGCTGATCCTTGTTCATGACACACGGGAATAAAGCGGATGCCAGCGGGTTCGAAGATATCCATGGCATCCATGAAGGCGGAACCCATGATGCCGAAGATATCAGTGACGCCGTGGGCGGCCAGAGTTTCAACGAACGCTTCGCTGGGGGTCATTCGAGTCATTGGATTAATCTCCCTGAGTATGCCGGCATGATGTTAGCAGGTGTTTTTTTCGGTGTTAAGGATCATTGGGTACAGCATTACAGAAGGCCTTCTGCGGCGACAAAAGGGTAACCAAGGCTGTCAGCAACTTTCTGGCACGTGATTTGTCCCGCGTGGACATTAAGGCCATCGCGCAGATGCGCATCGTCGCGCAGGGCCTGGCGCCAGCCCTTGTCAGCCAATGTGAGGACATGCGGTAAGGTCACATTATTCAGCGCATAGGTCGACGTGCGTGGCACCCCGCCAGGCATATTGGCGACGCAGTAATGGATGACCCCGTCGATAACAAAGGTCGGATCATCGTGCGTGGTAGGTCGTGATGTTTCTACACAGCCACCCTGGTCGATCGCTACGTCGACGATGACTGAGCCCCGTTTCATGGCTTTGACGAGGTCTCTTGACACAAGTTTAGGTGCAGATGAGCCCGGAATCAGGACACCGCCAATAACCAGGTCAGCCTGCGTGACGTATTGTTCGATCGCATCTTGAGTGGAAAATATGGTATTGGTACTTCGGCCAAATTGCCGCCAGTGATTCTCGAGCGCCTCTGGATCGCGGTCAAGGACCCAAACATCGGCACCCATACCAACCGCCATGTGCGTGGCATGGGTACCGACCACTCCACTACCGAGAATGACGACTTTGGCAGGTGGAGCCCCGGGCACACCACCCAATAGCATGCCCAGCCCGCCATGGGGTTGTTCCAGGCAGTGAGCGCCTGCTTGGATGGCCATGCGTCCGGCGACTTTGGACATGGGGGCGAGCAGCGGTAGTCCGCCGTGTGGTGAGGTGACTGTTTCGTAGGCAATGCAGGTTGCACCACTTTTGATCAGGTCCTCGGTTTGTTCCGGATCGGGTGCCAGATGAAGGTAGGTAAAGAGCACCTGCCCCTCGCGTAGCATCTCGCGTTCATCGGCCTGGGGCTCTTTGACTTTGACAATCATGTCGCAGTCGTTAAAAAGCCCGGCAATATCTCCAGTGACCGTAGCGCCTGCCGAGCGGTAATCGGCATCGGATGCACCAATCCCTTCGCCGGCTTGTTGCTCTACAACGATCTGGTGGCCATGACTAACGATTTCACGAACGCTTGACGGAGAGAGCCCGACGCGATATTCGTGATTCTTGGTTTCTTTGGGTACGCCGATCTGCATAGTTAGGTGGGTCGCTTAATCCAGTTAGTCATGGGGGTGTCGGATCAGTGAGGAGCTAATGGTGCGAGGGAAATATAGTGCATGGGCTCAGTCTTCGGTAGTGGCAGTTTGCATTCGATTGTCCGAGATACGTTGAATGCGTATCCTGCGCTACAGTGGGCATCTTTGAAGCTCGAGCTGCCTCGTTTGAGGTGGCCCGCCATGTCTGAAAATCGCCGTACGCCAGGAGGTCAGATCAGGATGAAGTACGACATCGAATTTCTCGAAAACTATTGGATGCCGTTTACCGCCAACCGTGACTTTAAGGCGGATCCGCGCATGATTGTGCGTGGCGAGGGGGTTTACATGTATACCCCGGAGGACGAAGCGATCCTAGATGGGTCTTCCGGCCTGTTTTGTTGCGCTGCCGGTCACTCTCGCCCCGAAATCGCCGAGGCTGTTTATGCCCAGTTGCAACAGGCCGCCTATGTGCCGCCGTTCCAGCTCAGCCAGCCGTTGAGTTTTGAATTGGCTCGACGCGTGGCGCAGCTTACCCCGGAGGGATTGGATCATATTTTTTTCGTGAATTCGGGCTCGGAGTCGGTGGATACTGCGATGAAAATGGCCTACGCCTACCACTACGCTCGTGGCGAAGGCCAGCGGCAACGCTTTGTGTCGCGCGAACGAGCCTATCATGGCGTTAACCTTGCTGGTATTTCGCTAAGCGGCATGGTTAAGAATCGCCAAGCCTTCGGTCCCGGGGTGCCGGGGGTGGCCCATATGCGCCACACATGGTTGCCTGAAAATCGTTTTGTAAGGGGTCAGCCTGACGAGGGTATTGAGCTGGCAGACGATCTGCAGCGTATCGCGATGAATGTTGGCCCTGATACGATCGCTGCCTGTTTCGTTGAACCTGTGGCAGGGTCCACCGGTGTTCTAGTT
>CAJQRU010000079.1 GCA_905612355.1 uncultured Gammaproteobacteria bacterium | reverse complement strand
GGGTAACGTGATCAGTGACAACTGTGAGTAATGCAGCAAAGTCTGGCCGGCGTGCGGGTCGCGGCAAAGGGCGGGCTGTCAGTCCAGCCGCCTTGGTGGCCGTACGGGATGCTATTTCTGATTTGCCGCGCCGGCGTGATCTGTTGATCGAATATCTTCATCGGCTCCAGGATCGAGAAGGCCACATTGCTGCAGACCGAATGGTGGCGTTAGCTGAGGAGTTAAAACTGGCGCCGACGGAAATCTATGAAGTGGCGACGTTTTATCATCATTTCGACGTTCTCAAGGAAGGTGATGCACTCCCAGCATTGACCGTACGAGTTTGCGATTCAGTGACCTGCGAGTTGTTTGGTGCAAACCAACTCTTCACAGCGTTGAGTGATGCTTTGGATGACCGGGTCCGCGTACAAAGAGTCCCGTGTGTCGGACGTTGCGATCAGGCGCCTGTTGCTGTGGTCGGTCAGCGGCCGGTGCCCCTTGCGAAGGTGGCTACGGTCAAAGCACTGGTCGACGACGGCCGACAGGCCTTCGAATTGTCTAATGACTGGATTGGACTGGTTGATTACCGTAAGCAAGGTGGCTACACGCTGTATCAGCAGTGTCACGATGGAACCTGTGATCCAGAGGTGATTATCAGCGCACTAGAGTCGTCGGGTCTCCGCGGCCTTGGCGGTGCGGGATTTCCTGCCGGGCGCAAATGGCGCATCCTTAAAGAACAATCATCACCTCGCCTGATGGCGGTTAACATTGATGAGGGTGAGCCTGGCACGTTTAAGGATCGCGTCTATCTCGAGCGAGACCCGCATCGATTCCTTGAAGGGGTGTTGATCGCTGCGAAGGTGGTGGGCATTGATACCTGCTATCTTTATGTGCGCGACGAGTATCCCGGCGTGCTTGCTGTTCTTCAACAGGCAGTAGAGGAAGTCCAGTCCGTATTTGGTGACACATTGCCGGCATTCGAATTGCGCCGTGGTGCTGGCGCTTACATTTGTGGCGAAGAATCAGCGATGATCGAGTCCATAGAAGGGAAACGGGGTATGCCAAGGTTGCGGCCGCCTTATGTGGCCGAAGTGGGGTTATTCGGTCGACCAACACTCGAGCACAATTGTGAAACGCTTTATTGGGTGAGGGATATTGTCGAGCGCGGGGCTGATTGGTTTGCTGGACAGGGGCGGCGTGGACGAAAAGGGCTGCGATCTTTCTCAGTTAGCGGCAGAGTAAAAAGCCCGGGTGTGCATCTGGCACCGGCCGGAATCAGTTTGAGAGAATTGATTGAAGAATACTGCGGAGGCATGCTCGAGGGCCACGAACTTTACGCATATTTTCCGGGCGGGGCTTCAGGTGGCATCCTACCTGCGGCATTGGCTGATGAGCCGCTCGATTTTGATACGCTGCAATCACACGGATGCTTTATCGGATCGGCAGCAGTGATTGTTCTGTCTGATCAAGACCACGCTCGCGATGCCGCTGTCAATGCAATGCGCTTTTTTGTTCATGAATCCTGTGGGCAGTGCACGCCTTGTCGAGTGGGGACTGAAAAAGCAGTGACATTGATGAGCCAATCAACTTGGGATAAGCCTTTACTCGAAGACCTTGCCCAGGTGATGGAGGATGCCTCTATCTGCGGTCTGGGGCAGGCAGCACCTAATCCGTTGCGGTGTGTGATGAGATATTTTCCTAAAGAGGTGGGCCTAGGGTGAGTGATTCAATGATTGAGCAGGCGCAATCCATCGGTTTCGATCTGGACGGTGTATCGGTCGTAGCCCGAGGCGGTGAGAGTATTTTGAAGGCTGCGCAGCGCGCTGGCCAGGACATTCCACACTTGTGTTATAGCGATGGTTTGCGGGCTGACGGCAATTGCCGGGCGTGTGTTGTAGAGATAGAGGGAGAGCGGGCATTGGCGCCCTCGTGTTGTCGGCAGCCGACCGAGGGTATGGTGGTTTACAGTAACAACGCGCGTGCACGGAAATCTCAGACACTCGTGCTGGAACTCCTTAAGACAGATGTGGGCGAAGCGAAATTCACCGGCACTTCGGAACTCGATCAATGGTGCGATCGATTCAATG
>CAJQRU010000078.1 GCA_905612355.1 uncultured Gammaproteobacteria bacterium | reverse complement strand
GGCCACCAATGATGACACCGTCGACGGTGACTGGGACACAGTTCCGGCGGGCATCGCGAGTGTGTGTCATGGTGAGAGTAGCCTGTCTATATCGATGTGCATTTTACTGGTTTAGCATGATTAGTGTATGCCGAGTGTTTAGGGCGCTCGATGCCGTACTAATCTAGTGATTCCAGCGGAGTAACTTTGACGAGGGTGTGTCCCTCGCTGACAAGTTGGCCAATCGAAGTCTCGATCGATGTGATGTGTCCCGTGACCGGTGAGGCCAGATGATGCTCCATCTTCATCGCTTCTATGACCACCAGTATGGTTCCGGCTTCGACTTCCATCCCCTGGGTCACTCGTACATCGATGACTCTTCCCGCCATGGGTGCATTGACATCACCTGATCTAATGGCTTTGTCTACCTGCGTGGTCAGCCCATCGTTCACCACAAGACGAAAGAAGTGACCGCTCATGCCTACATAATGTCCCGTGGCATGCTCGATAGCAGTGATTTCCAAAGAAAGGTCGTCACTGTCGTTCACTTTAAGTCGATTGGCTGTCAACCACTGTCCCTCAACCGAATGGGTCGTTTGCTCACCCACAAAAGTGAGTCGGTTGGCATCGATTGGACAGGCACTCAGGGCAATTGGTTGATCATCGAGCAGAAAGCGGAAGTGAATCTTTGCAGGCAGGTTGGCTCTCCAGCCATCGTTTGATTGCCATACTGTGTCCAATGTCCGTGTTGCGGCTACGCGCAGTCCCAGTGTGTACAACAGCCAGCAGGCAATGCGTTGGATGCCTGGGTTGTTGGGGTCAGGCCCTGTGGTTAGCTTGCTGTGGTGGCGCGAAATAAAGCCTGTATCGAATACGTCGGTACCAGAAAGGGCGGTATCGGACAAGTTGTTGAGGAAAGAAAGGTTTGTTTTCGGTCCAGCCAGCCAGGTCTGCGTCAAAGCCGTGCGCAGTTTTGACCAGGCTGCGGTGGCGTCGATATCGTGGGCGATGATTTTGGCGATCATCGGGTCGTAGTCGATTCCAATCACGTCGCCGACCTTAACGCCGTTGTCGACCCGAATCCCGGCACAGGGTTCTGGGAACTGTGCAAAAACTACCTCGCCACCGGTGGGCAAGAAATCGCGGGTCGGATCTTCGGCGTAAAGGCGTGCCTGAACGGCATGACCCCGACAGTGAATCTCCTCTTGAGTCATCGGTAGCGGTTGGCCCGCGGCCACACGAAGTTGCCATTCGACCAAGTCTGTTTGGGTGATCAGTTCGGTCACCGGGTGCTCCACCTGTAGACGGGTATTCATCTCGATGAAATAAAACAGTTCATCTTTGACCAGGAATTCAACGGTACCGGCACCGTGGTAGCCGATAGTCTTTGTGACTGTCAGCGCACAAGCTATCAAGCCTTCGCGTACGCGTGATGAAAGCGCTCGGGCCGGTGCTTCTTCGATAACTTTTTGATGGCGTCGTTGCAAAGAACAGTCCCGCTCATAGAAATGAACGATGTTCCCGAAGGTATCGCCAAACACCTGCACTTCTATATGTCGAGGGTTCTCAAGAAACCGCTCAACAATTAATCCAGCATCGTTAAAGGCGGATAATGCCTCTCTACGGCAAGTGTCGAGAAGGTTGTCGAGGTCATCACCGGTTGTCGCCACACGCATGCCTTTGCCACCGCCACCGGCACGGGGTTTGACGATAACAGGGAACCCAATCTTGAGGATCTGCGCGATCAGCGTGACATTGTCCTGTTGCGGTCCGTGATAGCCCGGTACGATGGGAACGCCAACGGATTCCATCTTTTTCTTTGCCGTTGCTTTATTGGCCATCATCTCGATCTGAGCCGGCGTTGGGCCGATGAAGATGGCCCCTGCTTCAATGCACGCTGCGGCGAAAAGCGGATCCTCCGACAGAAAACCATAGCCAGGATGCACTGCGCTGGCGCCGGAGCGTTGTACCGCGTCAATGATGTGTCCAGTGCTAAGGTAGCTGTCGGTAGCAGCGTTCGGGCCTACCCGGAACGCCTCGTCTGCCTGCGCTACATGCAGTGAAGTCTGATCGCTATCAGAATAAATAGCGGTGCACGAAATGCCCAGGCCTTGGGCCGTGCGCATGATGCGGCACGCGATCTCTCCGCGGTTCGCGATCAGCAATTTGTCAAACATCAGCGCTGAGTTTGCCAGGCCGCCGGGCGCTTATCGAAAAATGCAGACAATCCTTCAGCCGCCTCATCGGTTTGTCGGATCTCAGCGATGAGTCGGGCTGTCCAGGCATCGAGATAATCCCGATCCCTCGCTGGAGCCGTTTCTTTTATCAAGGTTTTGGCGACAGCCTGTGCCTTGGGGCCCCCGCTCAGCAGGGTGTCAATCATTTTCTCTCCGGCAGCTTTGAGTTCATCGTGTGGGACTACCTCATGTACCAGATCGATCGAATGCGCAGTGTTGGCATCAAATCTTTCACCGGTCAAATAAAAGCGGCGTGCAGCGCGTTGACCTATCGCAGCAATCACATAGGGGCTGATGGTGGCCGGTACAAGGCCGAGTCGGACCTCTGATAAAGAAAATCGGGCTTGCGTACTGGCAATGGCGATGTCGCAGGCTGCGACCAGTCCAATACCACCACCAAACGCAGCACCGTTAACCAGGGCCAAGGTTGGGCACGGAAACTCGTCCAGTGTGCGGAGCATGGCAGCAAGTTGGTGAGCGTCTGCGGTGTTTTCTTCTTCACTGAAAAGTGCTGCACGGCGCATCCAGTTGAGATCAGCTCCGGCAGAAAAACTCGCACCTGCGCCCGTTAGGCACAATACTCGGACGCTGGAATCTTCACCGAGTCTGCGTAATTCCTCGAGAAGCGAACTAATTAACGCATCATCAAAGGCGTTATGAACTTCGGGTCGATTCAGGGTCAGTAGCGCAATACCCCGTGGATCCGTCGTCAGGGAAAGGTGACTCATAATTTACATCCGGAAGACGCCAAAGCGCGTGGGTTTGATGGGGGCCTGCAATGCCGCGTTGAGAGCCAGCGACAGAACTCGCCGAGTATCGGAAGGATCGATGACGCCATCGTCCCACAGACGAGCAGAGGCATAGTACGGGTGTCCTTGCTTTTCATACTGTTGCTCTATGGCCAATTTGAATTCAGTCTCGGCTGTTTCTGACCACGGTTCTTGGCGACGAATCGCATTTTCAGATCGAATCTGTGCCAGAACTTCCGATGCCATGGTGCCACCCAGCACCGAAATACGAGCGTTCGGCCACATCCACATGAATCGCGGATCATAGGCGCGCCCACACATGCCGTAGTTGCCCGCGCCAAAACTACCCCCAATGATGATGGTGAACTTAGGCACTTGAGTGCAGGCAACGGCAGTCACCATTTTTGCTCCGTCTTTGGCAATGCCGGTTTTTTCGTAATGTTGGCCAATCATGAAGCCGGTAATGTTCTGAAGGAAAACGAGTGGAATCCCGCGCTGGCTACACAGTTCGATAAAGTGTGCACCCTTGAGAGCAGATTCCGAGTAAAGCACGCCGTTATTGGCGATAATCCCAACCAATCGTCCGGAAAGTTTCGCGAAGGCGCAGACCAGTGTTGTGCCATAGAGCGCTTTAAATTCATCAAAATCGCTGCCATCTACGATACGGCAGATAACTTCTCTCACATCGTAGGGTTTGCGGGGATCCGCTGGGATGACGCCGTAAAGTTCGTCTGCCGAATAGAGCGGATCGACGGTTGGGTCACACGCTGGCAGAACGGTAGGGGGACCGAGGTTTGCAACGATCCGCCGCGTGATGGCCAATGCATGGTAATCATCGTCAGCCAGGTAATCGGCGACGCCCGAGTGCTTTGTGTGAAGCTCCGCCCCGCCAAGGTCTTCCGCGCTGACCGTCTCACCTGTTGCTGCTTTAACCAGGGGAGGCCCCCCGAGAAAAATAGTTCCCTGGTTTCGGACGATTACAGTTTCATCAGACATCGCGGGCACATAGGCACCGCCGGCTGTGCAGGAACCCATCACAACAGCAATCTGCGGGATGCCAACAGCAGACATATTGGCCTGGTTAAAAAAGCTCCGGCCAAAGTGATCTCGATCGGGGAACACCTGGTCTTGCAATGGCAGAAAGGCCCCCCCGGAATCCACCAGATAAATACACGGCAGGCGATTAGCCTGGGCAATCTCTTGTGCGCGAAGATGTTTCTTGACGGTGATCGGGTAATAGGTTCCGCCTTTGACGGTGGCATCGTTGGCAATAATGACGCACTCACGCCCTGAAACCCGGCCAATTCCGGTGATCAGGCCGCCCGCAGGGACCAGATCGTCGTACAGGTCGTGTCCAGCCAATTGTGAAAACTCGAGAAAAGGAGATCCTGGGTCAAGCAACTGACCAACGCGGTCTCGTGGTAGCAGCTTACCTCGTTCAGTGTGTATGTCGCGCGCTCTCTTGTTACCTCCGAGTGCAATATCGGCTACGGTTTTACGCAGATCTGAAACGGCGTCGGTCAGCGCCGCGTGATTCTCTCGATACGTATCGCTTTTGGTATCAAGCTGGCTAGCGAATAGAGGCATGGTGTACCTAATGACCGATGGGTTGAAATGACATCAGTTCAACGGGTAAGTGGTTAATTGACTGGGCCTAAATCATTCAACTGATTCGTTCAAAGGCCATGGCGATTGCCTCCCCGCCGCCGATACACAGAGAAGCAAGACCGGTTCTGAGTCCTTTCTCTTCAAGTGCAGCGAGCAACGTGACGATAATACGGGCTCCGGAGGCTCCGATTGGATGTCCCAAGGCACATGCGCCACCGTGAATATTAACGATATCGTGTGGCAAGCCAAGTTCGGTCATGGCCGCCATCGGCACTACGGCGAAGGCTTCGTTGATCTCGTAGAGATCGATATCCGTCGTTTTCCGTCCAATGTGGTCAAGCAGCTGTTGTACCGCTGATATGGGTGCCGTGGTAAACCAGCCAGGCTCGTGCGCAAACGACCGATGACCGAGGATTTTTGCTAACGGAACGTGCCCGCCACGCTCGGCCTCAGAAAGACGCATCAATACAAGGGCAGCCGCGCCGTCTGAGATTGAACTGGAGTTCGCAGGCGTCACTGTCCCACCTTTGCGGAACGCAGGTTTCAATTGTGGAATTTTCTCGATGTTGGCTGTCTGCGGTTGCTCATCAGTATCAACAGTCACATCTCCCCTACGTGTGCTGACGGTAACTCGAGTGATTTGGCTCGCAAAGGCGCCGCTTTCAATCGCTTCGGTGGCACGGGTCAGTGATTCGATCGCATAATCATCCTGATCCTCTCGACTAAAACTGTAATGGTCCGCACAATCTTCGGCGAATGAACCCATCAAGCGCCCCGGTTCGTAAGCATCCTCTAAACCGTCGAGAAATATGTGATCGATAACGTCGGCGTGTCCGAGACGCAGTCCGCTACGTGCACGAGGTAGAAGGTAAGGTGCGTTGGTCATGCTTTCCTGGCCGCCAGCGACAACGATGGTTGAACTGCCTGCTTGAATTTGGTCGTGGGCGAGCATCACCGCTTTCATTCCCGAGCCACACATCTTGTTTACCGTGGTACAGCCGACGCCGAGCGGTAAGCCCGCACCCAGGGCCGCTTGGCGTGCCGGTGCTTGGCCCTGACCTGCGGCTAAAACACAGCCCATCAAGACTTCATCTATCGTATCGACCGCAACCCCTGATCGTTCCAACGCGGCCTCAATGGCGCTGGTCCCGAGTTGGGGCCCGCTGGCGCCTGTCAATACGCCCTGAAAGCCGCCTATCGGTGTGCGCGCAGCGCCCACGACAACGATTGGATCATCAGTCATCCTGCACATTCCTTGTTGTTGGTGTCTGTTTCAATACCCATCAACGGGTTTCCTCAAACAGTTCGCGACCAATCAGCATCCGGCGGATTTCGCTGGTGCCGGCACCGATTTCGTACAGTTTGGCATCCCGCAGGAAACGCCCAGTTGGGTAGTCATTGATATAGCCGTTACCGCCGAGTGCCTGAATCGATTCCAGTGCCATCCAGGTTGCCTTTTCGGAGGCATACAGAATGGCGCCTGCGGCATCTTTGCGGGTAGCTTCGCCACGGTCACAGGCAGCGGCGACAGCATAGACGTAGGCACGGCATGCATTAAGCGTGGTGTACATGTCGGCAAGTTTCCCTTGCATTAACTGAAACTCACCAATTGGTGTGTCGAATTGTTGGCGTTCATGGACATAGGGGACCACGACATCAAGGCAACTTTGCATCAGCCCTACTGGACCGCCAGCCAACATGGCACGTTCGTAATCAAGTCCGCTCATCAGGATGGCGACGCCCTTGTCAACTTCGCCAAGTACATTTTCTTCTGGCACCGCACAGTTTTCAAAAATTAATTCGCCGGTGTTTGATCCCCGCATGCCAAGTTTGTCAAGTTTAGCGGCGGTGGAGAACCCGGGAAACGAGCGTTCGACGATAAACGCCGTGATACCGCGTGATCCGGCGTCGACTGAAGTTTTGGCATAGATGACGAAGACGTCAGCGTCGGGTCCGTTTGTGATCCACATCTTGTTGCCATTCAGGACGAAATGCCCTTGGTGATGATCGGCCCGCAGGCGCATGCTGACCACATCTGAACCGCTACCCGGTTCGCTCATGGCCAGCGCACCGATGTGGTCTCCACTGATTAGGCGGGGCAAATACTTCCGTTTCTGCTCATCGGTTCCATTCCGCCGAATTTGGTTGACGCACAGGTTTGAGTGAGCACCATACGAAAGGCCTACAGCCGCGGATGCGCGACTGATTTCCTCCATCGCCACCGTGTGCTCCAGGTAACCCATACCAGCCCCCCCGTATTCTGGTTCAACCGTGATACCCAGCAGTCCAAGGGCGCCAAACTTGTGCCAGAGATCGGCAGGAAAATTATTGTCGCGATCAATCGCTGCGGCTCTCGGCGCGATCTCGTTTTGGGCAAAATCGTGCACCGTGTCGCGCAGCAGGTCACAGGTTTCTCCCAAGGCAAAGCCCAGCGTGGGGTAGGTGACTGTGCTCATCTCGTGTGCTCCGTAGCAGCGTAGCCGCGCTGTATCGTAAGACGATTATTCTGCTTGATAGAGGCGTTGTTTGGAGAGGAGTTTAGATTGACGTTTACGTAAACGTCAATCTAAACCATCTAATCTCATCGAGCTTGCGAAGTGTGGACTCCGGCAACCACTTGTCGTGGCGCTGGCTGGGTTGGGCACGTGGCTGCGGCCCCCGGGCTCCTTGATTGGGCAGGATAACGGCCAAGTGCATTTGAAGCGAACGCCGTACATCGATCCATTCGTGTCCTTGAAGTGAGGGATTTATTATAAAGGTGTGCGATCCAAGGAGTTCGAGCGGTTCCTTTTTCCGTTGCCGGGGGTGATGGCCGATCGGCCGGTCAGTATTGAAGGTTACTATGACGAAGCGTTTGCTGTGCCCGGTTTGTTGCGTGAAATTCGGCGTGGTGAATCACAAGGGGTGGCCGGCTATATCATTGCCTGTTTCGACGATGTGGGTCTGGACGCAGCTAGAAATTTTGCAACCGCCCCGGTGGTGGGTATGTGTGAGGCATCGGTTTATGTGGCTAGCATGGTTGCTGGATCGTTTTCCATCGTCACGACGTTACCGAGGTCGATTCCAGCAATCGAGAAGGTACTGCGTCGTTATGGTCGAGATAATTTTTGTAAACGAGTGCGTGCGGCCGACATACCGGTACTGGGACTGGAAGAGGGTGGTAGCCAAGGCGAGACTTTGATTCGCGCAGAAATTGAAGCCGCTGTCCGTGAAGATGGTGCTGAGGCGATTGTGCTCGGCTGTGCGGGCATGGCCGACCTCGCTAAACGACTAAGCGTAGATTTCGGATTGCCTGTAATCGATGGTGTAGCGGCGGCGGTGAAACAGGTCGAGGGATTGGTCGCCCAGGGACTCAAGACCAGCAAGATGGGCGGTTACGCGATGCCGCCAAGAAAAGACTATGTTGGTCAATTTGCTGATGACCAGCCACAGCCTTGATGCCTAAACGGGCTTCTCCACGGGGGAGCTGTCAGTCGGTGCGTGAGGTTCCGGTGGCGTCATTAAATTGATCGACTAAGCGGTCCCAGATGGGTACCAAATCCATTAGGTGATTCCAGAATTGTGGGTTTCGGCGACTGTCAAACGCCTCTATGCTGATGTTTTGTTGTTCTACCCAGGTGTAATACCCCAGGTTAAATATACGCTCGCGACTGCGTTGGTCGAGCTCAAGCACGTGATCGGTCGCTGTCCCCAGCAGGTAACGACCGAATAGTTCGGCCGCTGCGCTGACCGGTAGACGATTATCCTGAATATAGGTTGAGGGTTTTTCGAGTTCGGTTGTGTACAGTTCGGCGCCATCGGTTGCGACGGTGAGTACAGCATCGGCAGCACCCAGATCAAGATATTTAGCCAGTTTTATCGAGGCCAGGATGTTTGCAATGGCTGACAAGCCCAGATGCCGAAGGCTGTTGATTAGTGTCGGATCAAACTGTTTCTCCGTCGTGAGATAGGACTGCCCGCCTGTGGTGTTAAACAGCAGATTCAGTCCATCTGATGCCGCATCCGGTATGCCAATCACAAAATCAGTATTAAAGACATTGTGGATTAAAGGAACATGCTTATCTCCAATTCCCTGAATGTTGTGCTCGCCATACCCGTTGTACAGCAGGGTGGGGCATTCCAGCGCTTCAACAACTCCTGTGCGGGTGCCGAGCGCTTGTTTAAGATAGTCGCCCGCTGCCAGAGTGCCTCCCGAGCCTGATGCAGCTACGTAGCACCGTGGCGTGAGGTTGCCATCTTTGTTAACAGCCGAAAAAATAGTTTCCAGTGCGGGGCCAGTCACCGCACGGTGCACGATGTAGTTACCAAATTCGCTGAACTGATTCAGGATAACGTTGTCTGGATCCTTCTCAAGTTCGTTACATGTGTCATAGATTTCCTTAACATTGCTTTCTGATCCCGGCGTTCGAATGATGTCGTTCTTATCGATCACCCAGTCCTCCAACCATTGGAAACGTTCTCGGCTCATGCCTTCGGGGAGGACCGCAGTACTCCGGCAACCGAGAATTTTTGATATCGCGACGCCGCCACGACAGTAGTTGCCAGTCGATGGCCAAACTGCGCGTTGTCGATCGATATCGAATTGGCCGGTAATCAGACGTGGGGCCAGGCAACCGTAAGCGGCTAAGACTTTGTGCGCCCGGATCATCGGAAATCGGTAACCTAATGCAACAATAATTGTGGCGTCACAACCGGTGAGGGCGGGGGGCAGGACAAGGTGGCCGGGAACACTCTCTCGTTGTTTTCGGTCCAAGCCGTTGTACCAGTGGACTCGAAACAGGTTTTCGGTCACCGGTGAATCGGGATCGATCTGCTCAAGGCGCTGTTGAAGGGCAGTATCGATAGAGTTGGGGTGCGCAAGCTCTGACCACTTCGGCAAGCGGCAGTTCATTTCTCCGAATCGCCGCACGGTTCGATCATAAGTCGGTTGGTCGATGATGCTCTGTTCAAGTCCGTTAAACATCGTCACTCCTCTTTTGAGCTAACGCTTTGTTTGCGCGCGAGTGTTTATTGTTATCTCTTGTGCGTGATTTCACTCAGGGCGCCATATTCCTGAGGTTCTCGATGAATAGAAAAATTGAAAATGTTGTCTTGAATCTCTCTGCATTCGTCTAGATTGCACGACCAGCTGATCAATTCATCCCCCAGCGTCTCGCAACGAACCACGATTTCGCCGCTAGGTGAAACAATGCAGCTCCCGCCGATCAGGTCACAGCCTTCTTCCTTTCCTGCCTTGGCAGCACCTGCGACCCACGTGCCATTTTGATAGGCACCCGCCTGAAGAGACAGGTGATTATGAAAGTCCTGTAGGTGATCCATTTGGGGGGCTGGTGGGTAGTGGACCGGGGTGTTGTAGCCGACCATGACAATTTCGACGCCCTTCAGACCTAAGAGTCGGAATGTTTCTGGCCAGCGCCGATCATTGCAGATGCACATGCCGAGTCTGGCATCCATCGCATCAAACGCCGGAAAGCCCAGGTTACCGGTCTCAAAGTAGCGTTTCTCGAGGTGCTGAAATGGTCGCTCAGGTTCATGCTCGCTGTGACCCGGTAAGTGGATC
>CAJQRU010000077.1 GCA_905612355.1 uncultured Gammaproteobacteria bacterium | reverse complement strand
TGAGTAACTGACAGTAGCCACCATCACAGGTCACAAAGACCCTCGTATGTTAATGGGCTACATCCACCTTAGAGCGGAATAATAAGCGGGCAAGTGGTTTTGTCTGGTTTTCTAGTAAACCCAGCTTTGTTGTGAGCCGAATCCCTGAGAGTCGTTTGGGGCGGTCTGACAAGATCCGGTTTGACCTATTGAAAGTTACTGATTTCAAAACCTTTGTGGTGGGCAATCCGCCGCCAGGATTTGGCGGCCGCTACTGGGTTTTCCTTAAGCTCGTCACCGATGGTGGTGTTGTTGGCTATGGGGAAGCTTATTCATTGCCATTTCATCCGCGCGTTGTTGAGGATCTTATCCAGGACGTCTGCCAGCGCTATGTGCTCGGATCTGATCCCTTCCGTATCGAGTGGTTATGGCGACAGATCTACTCGTCCGGATACAGCCAACGATCCGGGATTGTCCTCATGGCGATATTGAGTGCGATTGAGATGGCCTGTTGGGACATCGTTGGTAAGGAATTGAATCGACCGGTCTACGATCTGATGGGTGGGCGTGTACGTGATCGAGTGCGGACTTATACCTATCTTTATCCAGAGGCGGACGACTTAACTGATGTTTACGTAGATCCAGAGCTCGCTGCCGCTCGAGCCGCCGCCTATGTGGCGCGTGGCTTTACCGCTGTTAAATTTGACCCCGTGGGGCCTTACAGTGCTTTTGACCCTCGCGAACCGTCGATTGCAGCGTCAGATCGGGCAACGGAGTTCACCCGCTGCATCCGGGAGGCCGTCGGAAGTCGGGCAGATCTGTTATTGGGTACCCATGGGCAGTTGACTCCAACCGGAGCTATCCGACTGGCAAAGCGTCTGGAGCCATATGATCCTTTGTGGCTCGAAGAACCCGTGCCACCTGAGAACGAGGCCGCGATGGCGCAAGTGGCTCGGGGGACCAGCATCCCTATCGCTAGTGGGGAACGACTCGCCACTAAGTACGAATTCAATCGTTTGTTGGCTCAGCGTGCCGTGGGCATCCTGCAGATGAACATTGGCCGCGTTGGGGGTTTGCTTGAGAGTAAAAAGATTGCGGCAATGGCGGAGGCACATTATTGCCAGATTGCGCCGCACATGTACTGCGGCCCTGTGGTGGCAGCAGCGAGCGTGCAATTGGCAGTGTGCAGTCCCAACTTCTTGATTCAGGAGGGCACTCTGGATTGGAGTGGGTTCCAGGCCCAACTGGTACAGCGCCCGATCCAATGGGAAGCAGGATACGTGGTTCCACCAACGGAGCCTGGCTTGGGTGTTGAACTGGACGAAAGTGTTGCGCAGGCGCACCCGTATGAGGGTGAGGCCTTACATTTGGAGATGTCGCCCGATCCGGTGTTTTAGCAGGCTTTCAGTCGGATTCCGGCGGAGATCTAGTCCTTTTTCTTCGGGATGGTGCGCATATTCAAGTCATCGATCAGCGTCGAGCAGTAGGACGTCACTTCGCGTTTGGTTCCTTGTCGATAGCCAGTCACCTCCGAAACGGTGTTGGCGACGACGTAGCGGTAATACACGCCTCGCGGGCTACTGCTCGGCAGGTCGGCTTTTTCGAGAGTCACCATGGTGTATTCGAGGTGCGGGAAACGTTGGATATCCGGTTTTGGGAGGTCTTCGGGTTTCTTTGGTGGCATGATCGAATTTACACAATATGAAAAATGGTGAAGAGGTGCATCGGGAATAGACCCGGGGACAAAGAATGAAAGTGAATGGTCAGGCTCTTCGGGCAGGTGGTGACCAGAACTCGCTTGCGCGTTCCCTTAGTATAACGGAAAGGTGTGTCTTTCGCTGATCCAGATGACTGATCCCGGCGTTTGTGGCCGGTTCGGTAGTGGACAATACGTGTTAATCGTTAGAGATTTAAGGGGCGTCATTTCTTGCAATGCAATAGAACAATAGTTTTATCTGGTCAAAGTAAGTCCCGACGGAGTTTTAAGTGACTCGCCGTCTTGAAGGGAACAGTTACGGGCTTGCCTATGGCGTTTTGTGGTCTACGGGGTTTCCCGTTACGTATCTGCTGTTAGAGGCTTGGGACCCCTATACGCTGGCAGCGGCACGCATTGGTCTCGCGGGTCTATTGCTTGCGCTGGCGGCGTATCTTGTTGGGCAGCGTTATCTGTGGAGAACGTGGCCATGGCGCAGGGCAGTACTGATTGGCGGTATCGGGGTGGGAATCTCCACTGTCATGCTGACCCTTGGGGTGAAGTACTCAAATCCTGTTAATGCAGCCGTGCTGTCTACGACGCTTCCATTGGTCTCGGCCGTCATGGGCATCACCCTAAAGGAGGAGAAGATCAGCCCTCGCCTGGCAATGGGCATCGGTATTGCAGTGCTCGGGGGTGTTTTGATTGTGCTTTCGGCTGCGGAGCAAGAGTTTGGCTGGCGCGGTGGTGAGGCATTCGCGATGGTGTCAGTGGCGACATGGACCTGGTTCAGCCGAGCGTCAACTGCGAAACTCAGTACGATTCCGCCCTACCCAAGAGCCGTGATCACGATGCTCTCCGGTGCGCTGGTATTAATTCCAGTCACTGTGTTGCTCAATTTGGTTGGCGTGAGCGAAATCGCTTGGTCCATTGAGGGATGGAATTTATTTTGGATACTCTGGTTGTGCCCCATCGCAGCGGGTGTGTCATTGGTCTTTTGGCTAAGAAGTGCTGAATGTTTAGGCGTTACCATTGCGGCGATTCACATTAATCTGGTGCCTTTTTATGTCATTGTGATTGCCTTTGTCAGTGGCGGTCGGTTGTCGAGCTATCAGATTATCGGCGCGTGCCTAGTGGTGGCCGGTGCAGTCGTTACACAGGTTCGACTGAGTGGAACACCAGGGCGACCAGGCTCCACCGGGCGGCCGTGAACCCATGGCATACTGATCGCTATTCTTCGACACACTCGCAGGTGTTTTGTCATGCTGCAGGCTGAGTCCAGACGCGTCCGCGGAGCGCTTATTGCTAAGCTTCGAGATATTCTTCCCCGACAGTTTGTTCTGACAGAGACGGAGCAATTGAGGCCGTACGAGTGTGATGGGCTCACTGCCTATCGCCAACTTCCTTGGATAGTGGTTCTGCCCTCGAATAGCGAGGAAGTCGAGAAAATACTGGCGTTGTGTACGGCCCGCGGTGTACCAGTCGTTGCGCGGGGAGCTGGGACAGGTCTTTCGGGAGGGGCACTGCCTCATCCACACGGCGTGTTGTTGAGTATGACTCGGTTTGACCGAATTCTAAGTGTTGATCGTGCTAACCGGACCGCTTGTGTACAGCCTGGAGTTCGAAATATTGCGATTTCTGAAGAGGTGGAAGGTATGGGCCTTTACTATGCTCCAGATCCATCATCACAAATCGCCTGCAGTATCGGCGGCAACGTAGCGGAGAATTCAGGTGGAGTGCACTGTTTGAAATATGGTTTGACCGTTCACAATATCCTCAAGCTTGAAGTTGTTCTGATGTCCGGTGAGTCCGTCACTATCGGAGCCGATGCGCTTGATATGCCAGGTTACGATCTACTGGCTTTGATGACGGGCTCGGAAGGTATGTTGGGTGTGGTGACCGAAGTCACCGTTCGCTTATTGCCTAAACCTGCCGTGGCACGCGTTATTCTTGCTGCATTCGACGATCTTGCTGTGGCCGGTAATGCTGTTGCGGCGATCATTGGCGCGGGCATTATTCCGGCAGGCCTGGAGATGATGGACAATCCGGCTATTCTTGCTGTTGAGGATTTTGTTCATGCAGGTTATCCACGGGATGCGGCTGCATTGCTGTTGTGTGAGCTCGATGGTACGGAATCAGAAGTGGAAGCAGGAATCCGGGAGGTAACGCGCATTCTGGAACTGCAGGGCGCAACGGAAATCCGAGTGGCCACTGATGAAGCGGAGCGTCAACGATTCTGGTCGGGTCGGAAGAACGCATTTCCGGCTGTTGGGCGCATTTCTCCAGATTATTATTGTATTGATGGAACGATTCCTAAGAAGCGCCTCGGCGAGGTGTTAACCGGAATCAGCAAGCTTTCGAATGAATATGATTTGCGGGTAGCTAACGTATTTCATGCCGGTGATGGAAACTTGCACCCATTGATACTTTATGACGGTAGTCAAGCGGGAGCATTTGAAAGAACCGAAGCACTCGGTGGAAAAATCCTTGAACTGTGCATTGCGGTCGGTGGCACAATCACCGGTGAGCATGGCGTGGGCGTGGAAAAGTTAAACCAGATGTGTATCCAGTTCGAGATGCCTGAACTTGACCAGTTTCACGCTATCAAAAAAGCGTTTGATCCTGCTGCGTTGCTCAATCCAGGTAAGGCGGTCCCAACGTTGTCGCGTTGTGCAGAATTTAATGCAATGCATGTGCACAAGGGTCGTCTCCCTTTCCCAGAGTTACCGCGGTTTTAGGCAATGGTGCCGTGACGTCAAGCGATATCAGCGTAGAACTCATCTCCACCGTGGCCGACGCTTTTGAGCGTGGCACTGCGTTGGAAATTCAAGGAGGTGGGACAAAACAGTTTTATGGACGCCGTCCCGCAGGTTCGTTACTGCGGGTAAAGGGTCATCAAGGCATTGTTAATTACGAACCCACAGAACTAGTGGTCTCTGTTCGTAGCGGTACACGGTTGTCAGAGTTGCAACAGATTTTGGCCGAGGCGCAACAGATGCTGGGGTTTGAAGCGCCGGCTTTTGGTGCGGATGCCACGGTCGGGGGCATGGTTGCCTGCGGTTTTTCAGGCCCCGCGCGCCCCTACCGTGGAGCGGTGCGTGACGCTGTACTCGGGGTCAAGATCATTAATGGTCGGGGACAACAACTACGCTTCGGGGGAGAGGTGATTAAGAATGTTGCGGGTTACGATGCTTCACGATTAATGGTCGGAGCGATGGGCACTCTGGGCGTGGTTCTTCAGGTATCGTTCAAGGTATTGCCCGCGCCTGAAGTAACGATGACGCGGACATTTGAGATGTCTGAGTTATTGGCGTTGGAGCAAATGAATATCTGGGCTGGTCGACCCCTGCCACTGAGTGCCTGTGCTTTCTATGCGGATCGACTGTCGGTCCGGCTTTGTGGTTCAGGCGATGCGGTTTTAGCAGCTGGGCGCGAGATCGGCGGTGATGAAGAGCGCGATGCCATAACATGGTGGGCATCGCTGCGTGAACAGGGTCTGCCATTCTTTTCTCAGGAAGAACCGCTATGGCGTTTGTCTGTTCCTCCGGCAACCGGGCCAATGAATCTTCCCGGAGACTGTCTGATCGACTGGGGTGGGGCACAGCGTTGGCTGTTTTGTGAGCATTCGGCAGATGCTTTGCGGCAAGTCGTTCGTGACGCCGGCGGGCATGCCACTTTGTTTCGTGGCGGCAATCGCGATAGTGAGATTTTCGAGCCATTACAAAGTGTCCAATGGCGACTTCAGCGGGAATTGAAACGAGCCTTCGACCCGAGAAGCATCTTGAATCCTGGTCGTATGGTAGAAGGCTGGTAGCAATGCAAACCGAGCTCAGCGCAGCCTGGCGCAACACCGCGGTCGGTGATGAGTCAGCACAGATTCTGAAGACTTGCGTGCATTGCGGTTTCTGCAATGCAACGTGTCCTACTTATCAGTTAGTTGGTGATGAACTGGATGGCCCAAGAGGACGCATCTACCTGTTAAAGAATGTTTTCGAAGGAGGTGAGTTCGGTACCAGCACCCAGACACACCTTGACCGCTGTCTAACGTGTCGAGCCTGTGAAACCACCTGTCCATCAGGCGTTCGCTATGGACGGCTGCTAGAACTTGGGCGGGAGATCGTAGAAGAGAGTGTCGCACGACCGGTGGGTGAGAGACTTGTGCGCGGGATTCTGTGGCGAATATTTACCCATCGAACGGCATTCCGGTTACTGCTGAGAATCGGACAGCGATTACGTCCATTACTACCGCGTCGTGTCGCTCAGAAAATTCCACCCCCCGTTCCTACGGGTGATTGGCCACCGGCCCGACATGCACGCCGCATGCTTGTGTTAGACGGCTGTGTCCAGCAATCGCTTGCGCCCAACATCAATAGCACTGTTGCGAGAGTGCTTGATCGGCTTGGAATCTCTTTGTTACGGGAAAGTAGGGCACACTGTTGTGGTGCTTTGCCACTGCACTTGTCAGCGGGTGAGGCGGCACGAGACTTCATGCGGCGTAACATCGACGCTTGGTGGCCACTCGTGATGAGCGATGTCGAGGCGATCGTGATGACGGCATCGGGGTGTGGTGTGACAGTACGCGATTATGCGACCTACCTGGCCGATGATCCTGCGTATGCAAGAAAGGCTGAGCAGGTGGCATCAAAGGTGCGCGATGTGGCGGAAATTGTAGCTGACGAAATGGTGGGGCTAGCGGATTGGGAAGCGATCACCGTCAATCGTGATATCGTCTTCCATCCGCCGTGTTCGTTGCAACACGGGCAGCAGATTCGTGGTGTGGTTGAAAATATTCTTTCGACTGTGGGCTATCGCTTACATCAGTTTGCTGATCCGCACTTGTGTTGTGGATCAGCAGGGACTTATTCTCTGCTGCAATCTGAGATGGCAGACGCTTTGCGTAAGAACAAACTGGCGGCGCTGCAGGCGACAGACGCCAACTGTATCGTGACGGCTAACATTGGCTGTCAGGTTCATCTCGCATCGGAGGCGGAAGTGCCTGTTCGCCACTGGATTGAATTACTCGATCGGCAAGATGAGGCTCCCCGCTGACCGATTGTTGGCGGGATGTGCCAGGCGGGGGGGCAACGATGAACGTCCGTCGCCTGACTGGCATAATGTGACGGCGTGCCAACAATTTGACGGGAAAGGATAAAACGGATTCATCATGTCGCCTCTGTACTACGAACGCCACCTATTTTTTTGTATTAATGAGCGCGATGGTGAGCGCGAATGCTGTGCCGGGAAGAATGCGGTTGCCATGCGTGACTATGCCAAGTCACAGGCCAAGGTTCGGGGGATTCATGGGCCCGGACAAGTCCGTATTAATCAATCCGGGTGCCTTGATCGCTGTGAGGAGGGCCCGTGTGTCGTGGTGTACCCGGAAGGGGTCTGGTACACCTATATCGACGAATCGGATATCGACGAAATTCTCGAAGAACACCTCATTAACGGGCGCATTGTCGATCGTCTATTACTTTAGATTGCTTGGCTAGCAGCGGTACCAGTTTTAACCCATTGTTTTAAATAATAAATATTAGTAAAGAGTTGATTGGTCACAGAATTTGACTTTTTAACTTTATTAGTGAATAATAATTCACCAACGTATTGAATTAAATGTTTCAGTAAGTGTATTTTGGCCAACCCGAGGTTGCTTGACCGGACTGAAACATTAACGATTCCTCCATCCTCCTTTGGTGAATTCAGCGTGGCGACCTCCGCCACGCTTTTTTTTCGCCGCCTGGATGGGAGCCCAAGGATCACTCTGTGGTTGAAGGTGGCTGGGGCATCCTGTACTATTCGCGCCTCGATTTTTCTCGCCGTGTTGTACTTTTATCGTGAAAACTGTTTCTGCAAAACCTGAGACTGTGAGCCGCGGATGGTATGTGGTTGATGCATCCGACAAAGTGCTAGGCCGTCTTGCCACCGAGATTGCCCGACGACTGCGCGGGAAACACAAACCGGAGTACACACCGCATGTGGACACTGGTGACTTCATTATTGTTGTGAACTCTGACAAGGTCCGAGTGACTGGCAACAAAGCGGTACAGAAGAAGTATTATCACCATACGGGGTATCCTGGTGGCATCAGGGAAATTACGTTTGAGAAGCAGTTGGCGGTCGATTCTCGAAAAATAATCGAAAGAGCCGTCAAGGGCATGTTGCCCCGAAATTCATTGGGCCGATCGATGTTGTCCAAACTTCGCGTCTACCCGGGCCCAGATCACGCGCACACAGCCCAACAACCACAACCCTTGGATATATAACCCCGCCCATGGCTGCAGTAGAAACGTATTATGGTACCGGACGTCGCAAGTCCTCGACTGCCCGCGTATTTCTCTCGCGCGGTAGCGGAAGCATTGTCGTCAATCGTCGACCTTTGGATGTTTATTTCGGTCGCGAGACCGCGCGAATGATCGTGCGACAACCGCTTGAAGTGGCTGAGATGATGGACAAGGTCGATATCCGGGTGAGTGTCGCCGGTGGTGGAAACAGCGGCCAGGCAGGCGCAATCCGTCACGGGATTACCCGTGCGTTGTTGCAATACGATGAGGGTTTTCGGCCCACATTGCGCAAGGCCGGTTTCGTGACGAGAGATTCTCGTGAAGTCGAACGGAAAAAGGTCGGTTTTCGTAAGGCACGTAAGAAATCGCAGTACTCCAAACGTTAATCAGGCGTTCCTAACGGCCCCGGCTGGTCAGGACACCACTAGACGACAACGCTTGGGGGATCGTCCAGCGGTAGGACTGCGGACTCTGACTCCGCCAACCCAGGTTCGAATCCTGGTCCCCCAGCCATCTGAACTTAGCAGGCTGCCTGTGTTGTGGCCGAGCTGTTAGTGTTGGGGCGCCAGTCCAAAGGCCAGTATTTCCGAGTCAACCTAACCAGAACATCACGAGATATCATGATCAACGTCGGCATTATTGGTGGCACGGGCTATACCGGGCTTGAACTGTTGAGGTTGTTGGCAGGACACCAGCAGGCCTCCGTTCGGGTGATTACTTCTCGGGGGGAAGCCGGAACAGCTGTAAGTGATCTTTTTCCAAGTCTCAGAGGTGTGTGCGATCTCTGCTACGTTGATCCCGTCGATGTGGATTATTCTGACTGTGACGTGGTTTTTCTGGCAGCTCCGACGGGCGTTGCCATGAACCATGTGCCGGCACTGCTTGAATCGGGAATCAAAGTGATCGATTTGTCTGCTGATTTTCGGCTGAATAATGTTGACCAATGGAATGAGTGGTACGGTCAGATACATAAGTGTCCGGAATTGCTTGTTGAGGCGGTCTATGGGTTGCCCGAACGCCACCGTGATGCTATTCGAGGCGCTCGCTTGGTGGCCAATCCCGGGTGTTACCCAACGGCGGTGCAGTTGGGGTTCATTCCCCTGCTTGAGGCCGGGGTCGTTGATCACAAGACACTGATTGCTGATGCGAAGTCTGGTGTTTCCGGGGCGGGTCGAACGGCTGCAGTACCGGCTTTGTTGACGGAGGCTGCAGATTCGCTAAAGGCCTATGCTGTGCCTGGACACCGGCATCTACCTGAAATTCGACAGGAACTTGAGACCGTCGCCGATGGGGGAGTGGGGTTGACCTTTGTTCCACACCTCGCGCCTATGATTCGCGGTATCCATGCCACGCTATATGCCAGGCT
>CAJQRU010000076.1 GCA_905612355.1 uncultured Gammaproteobacteria bacterium | reverse complement strand
AAGCAGATTCTGGGGGTCGCTTAACTTCGCCAGAAGGCTGGCGTCAGTAGGACCAGCAGAGTGAACAGTTCAAGTCGACCCATCAACATCGCGCCGCTGAGGATCCACTTTCCTGCTGGATCGATCGTGGCATAGTTCTTCGCCACGCTCCCGAGTCCTGGACCTAGATTGTTGAGACAGGCTGTGACAGCTGAGAATGCGGTTAATGGATCAGCGCCAGTTGCAGTCATTGCCAGTGACAGCACTAGGTAACTAAAGATGTAGAGTGCAAAAAACCCCCAGATCGCATTGATGACATTGTCCGGGACAGGTTTGCCACCGAGTTTGATGGGGAAAAAGGCACTGGGGTGAATCAATTGGTTAATCTCTCTTCGTCCCTGTTTGTAGAGCAAAATCATACGGATCACTTTGACACCACCAGCGGTAGAACCCGCGCATCCGCCGATGCCGCTCATCATGATCAGCAGTACAGGCAGTAAAGAAGGCCACCAATGAAATCCAGAGGTGGTAAAGCCGGTGGTGGTTCCGATTGAAATCACCTGGAAGACCCCATGCCAGAGGGTGGTGGTGGTGTCACTAAAAGTATTCGTCCACCACAGTACGCCACAGGTGAGCACTGTGACGAAAAGAAGCAACCCAAGGAAAACGCGAACCTCAGTATCTTGCAGGTAAACAAGGAAGTTACGCTGTCTGAGGGCAAGGAAATGCAACGCAAAATTTATTCCGGCCGCGATCATGAAGAGAGAAGCAATGGCAGCAATTAAGGGACTGTCGAAGAAGCCGATGCTGGCATCATGCGTCGAAAATCCGCCAATCGAGACGGTGGAGAAACTGTGACCGATAGCATCAAATACGGTCATACCCGCCAGCCAGTAACCTATTGCACAGGCCACCGTGAGTCCCAGGTAGATATACCATAGGGCCTTGGCCGTTTCAGTAATGCGCGGTGTTAGTTTGGAATTCTTTATTGGGCCGGGTGTTTCGGCCCGATAGAGTTGCATACCGCCAATGCCAAGCATGGGCATGACGGCGACCGCCAGTACGACGATGCCCATGCCTCCTAACCATTGGAGTTGCTGGCGATAGTAGCGAATCGAAATCGGAAGGTCATCGATACCTACAAGGACTGTGGCGCCCGTGGTGGTGAGTCCTGACATAGATTCGAAAAACGCATCGGTCAGGCTCATTGCCGGATTGTTGGACAGAAACAGTGGCAGTGCGCCGAAACTTGCCAGCACCGTCCAGAACAGGACCACGATTAGAAAACCATCGCGCAGCCTGAGGTCTCGCCCCTGACGTCGCGTTGGCAGGTAACAAGCGAGTCCCGTAGCAAGGGTTACCAGATAGGCTACTAGGAATGCGGCGGTAGTGTTGTCTGAATAGATAAGAGACAACGCCAATGGCGGCAAAAGGCTGGTGCTGAAGAGCGCTAACAGAACGCCAAGAATATTTAGGATGACCTGGAGGCGCACGCAGACAAGATCCTTGGTATTAGATAAAGGTTGCAGCGACCTGAAACAGGCGTTCCACTTCGGGAATGCGTTGTTTGTCGATCACAAAAATGATGACATGATCTTCTGCTTCGATCACGGTACTTCCCTTAGCGATAATGACATTCTCTCCACGCACGAGGGCGCTCAGCGTGGTTCCCGGCGGCAACGAAATCTCGTCTATGCGGCGACCCACCACCTGAGATGTTGCCCGGTCTCCGTGGGCGATGGCCTCGATCGCTTCCGCTGCACCTCGTCGGAGGGAGTGGACCGCAGCCATGTCGCCTCGTCGGATATGGGTAAGCAGTGCCCCAACGGTTGCCAGTTGCGGTGAGATCGCAACATCCAGGACGCTACTGTCAATCAAGTCAACGTAGGCGGACCGGCTTACTAGCGCAATAGCGTGTTTTGCACCCAGGCGTTTCGCCAGCATACCCGACAAAATATTGGCTTCATCTGCATTGGTTAATGCACAGAAGACTTCTGTCTGGTCAATGTTTTCCTGCCAGAGAAGTTCCTGGTCCGCGGCGTCGCCGTGCAGCACGACAGTGTCCTCTAGAAGATCAGCGACCTCGCGGATCCGGTCGGGGTTGCGCTCGATGAGTTTGACCCGATAATCGTTGTCTTCTAGCGTGCGGGCGAGACGCAGTCCGATATTGCCAGCGCCGGCGAGAATGACCCGGCGGCCCGGAGTTTCGACACTGCGTAACTCGCTCATGACTTCGCGAATATGGGCTTTGGCCGCGATAAAGAAGACCTCATCATCAGGTTCAATGATCGTTTCGCCCAGTGGAATGATGGGACGATCACGCCGGTACACTGCGGCAACCCGGGTATTAATCATTGGCAGGTGTTTACGCAGATCCCGCAGTTCGTGGCCAACCAGTGGGCCACCGAAGTAGGCACGGACTCCGACTAGTTGAATGCGTCCGCCGGCGAATTCAACCACTTGCAATGCACCAGGGTTTTCGATCAAGGCCAGAATCTGCTGTGTAATGATCTGCTCAGGACTGATAATGAAGTCAATCGGAATAGATTCGTTACAGAAGATCTCGGGATGTGTGAGATATTCCGTCGCACGAATGCGAGCAATTTTTTTGGGCGTTCTGTAGAGGGTGTGAGCAATTTGGCAGGCTGCCATATTGACCTCGTCCTGATCCGTGACGGCCAGGAGCAGATCTGCATCTTCAATGCCCGCTTGCTCGAGGATGCTGGGATGAGGGCCGTTCCCGATGATCGTGCGAATATCGAGTCGGTCCTGCAGACCCTCTAATTGATTTGGGTTGCGATCAATCAGCGTGATATCGTTGGCTTCGAGTGACAAGATTTCAGCCATCGATGTGCCAACTTGGCCAGCGCCGAGAATAACGATTTTCATTCGGTTATCGACTCGTGTTGGTCTAGATAATCGGGTTCAGCTATTTTCGGTGACTGCGCGTGGGGAGCGTGGATCGATACCGAGCCCCTTAAGTTTTCGATACAGGTGAGTTCGTTCCATACCAGATCGACGTGCCAGTTCCGAAATGCTGCCACCGGCGGCATCCAGATGGTGATGGAAATAGGCTTGTTCAAAAGCCTCGCGAGCTTCTCGTAGCGGTTGGTCAAGACCAACGTCCGGTCGGTTCGCCACCATCCCCTTACCCGCATCTGTGTCGCCGAGGGAAAATCTGAGCTCGTCCAGTTCAATGTCCCCTTCATTGGCGCTGATCAGCAGTCGTTGGACGATATTTCGAAGTTCGCGAACATTGCCGGGCCAGTGCTGATTTCGAAGATGATTAAGTGCCGCTGTTGAAAAGCGTCGAAACGGTAGTCGCCATTGAGCAATAATGGAGTGAACGAAAAAATCGACAAGATCAGGTACGTCTTCCAGATGCTCCCGCAACGGGGCAACCGTTATGGGGACGGCGTTTAGGCGGTAATAAAGATCTTTTCGGAAGGTGCCGTTCCGGGCCTTGATTTCAAGGTTGTGATGGGTCGTGGCTATGATGCGGAGATCCATCTCTACCCGGTCTTTTCCACCGAGTCGGAAGAAATGATTTTCCTCTAAAGCGCTGACTAGAGTGCCTTGAAGAGTCAGGTCAAGATCGCCGACTTCGTCTAGAACGAGGGTCCCGCCGTTTGCCTTTTCGAAATGCCCAGGCGTTGGTCCGCTGCCGGTTTCACGACCAAATAGTTCGGTGGCAATGTTCTCGGAAGGAATCGCAGCTAAGTTGGCCTCAATGTAGGGGCCGGAACCACGTGTGCTGTTTTGATGGATGGCTCGACTGGTCACGCCTTTTCCAGCGCCGGCCTCGCCGCTAACCATGACCCAACTCGGGGTTGGTGCCACGCGTTGGATATCGTCCCGCAGCGTACGGATGAGTGGACTGTGCCCCACCAGCGTGCTGTTAAATCCGGATTGGTCCCGCAAGAGGGAGTTTTCGATCTTCAACTGACGCGTTTCTAGGGCTTTTTCTATCGTCACCAGCAACCGAGCGGTGGATAATGGTTTTTCCAGGAAATCCTCAGCCCCAGAGTGCAGGGCCTCGACTGCGGTATCGACCGTGCCGTGGCCGGACATCATGATGACCGGTGGTAAGACCCCACGGTCGGCCCAACGCTGGAGTAGTGTGATGCCATCGACGTCGGGCATCCAGATGTCAAGGAGTACCAGATCGGGTTGGCTTGTGTTGTATGCCGCCTCGGCCTGCGCCGCATTACCCGCGAGGGTGACCTGATAACCTTCGTCATCGAGAATATCAGCCACCACCTGGCGGATGTCGGGCTCATCGTCAACGACAAGTATATGTTTTGCGCTCAAGTGATCTTCAATGGGATGAGGCGGCGTTTGTGATCCCGTCCGAAGGGCTGGTGGGTTTCGTATCTAGGCTTACCGGCAGTTGGATTATAACGAGAGCACCGCCAGCGGGATGATTTTCGGCCTGAATCGACCCCCCTTGTTCTTCTATGATACGCCGTGCAATGGCGAGTCCAAGGCCGGTGCCTCTTGTTTTTGTCGTGACGTAGGGGTCGAAAATTCTCCCCAGCAGTTCCCGTGGGAACCCAGGCCCGGTATCGCGTACTTCCAGGGTCACAGAGCGGTCCTTGGATCCGTTCGCTTGGTGAGTACGCAACGTCAATCGACCACTGGGTATACCGGCCATTGCATCGGCTGCATTGATCACCAGGTTATTCAGGACTTGTCGTATGCCGGCCGGGTCGATACGAACCAAGGGTACGGTGTCGTCGAGATCCAACTCAAATGTGTTGATCTTTTTGTTCTGCCGATGCAATTCAATGATGTCTTGCAGTAATCGATTCAGCTCTGTGGTAACGGGCTTCAATTGCATAGGTTGAGCATAGTGTGAAAATGCGTTGACCAATGATTTCATCAAGTCTACCTGGGCAATAATAGTGCGGATGGCTCGGTCCAGCGTTGCCTGATCGTCACCAGTTAGGTGTTTTAGATATCTGGCCCGAATACGTTCGGCCGATAGTTGGATGGGCGTGAGTGGGTTTTTAATTTCATGGGCCAGTCGCCGGGCTACTTCGCCCCAGGCCGCGTCACGTTGTGCCCGGATCAGTGCGGTGACATCGTCAAATACGATGACATAACCGGACAGAGTGTCGGTGGTTTCGGGCAACCGAGTACCTCGACAGATAAGGGTCTGGTGCCCATACGGGGACGCGAGGACGATTTGATCCTGCCAGTCCTGATCATTATGCTGGGTGTGACGTGTAATTGCTGAGGACAGCGGAGTCAGTTGACTGTATGTGTCTCCTAGCGTGGTAATGGGGCGTTGTTCGAAAGCGCTCAGATCAACGGCAAGAATACTTTCTGCAATGGTGTTGTGAGTGCGTAGCGTGCCGTCTATGGCTAGCGATAGTACGCCAGAGGAAAGGTGAGTGAGTACCGTCTCAAGATAAGTACGCTGGGCTTCTGTTTGCTGTTGGCTGTTAGCTGTTGCCTCTTGCGCGAGACGGATTTGGTTGGTCATCTGATTGAAGGACTTGACCAGTACGCCGAGTTCGTCGGCACTGTGTACGGGCAACTGTTTCAGGTAGTCACCGCTTGCTACCGCACGGGTTCCTTCGGCTAGTTCACGCAACGGCGCCACTAGTCTTCGAGTTGAATAAATAGCTAACCACAGTGCAATCAAAGTGGTCATTAAAGTGACCAGAGTTAATGTGATGACAAAATTCAGTTTTAACGGTTGACGCAAAAATTTGAGGCGGTTGTATTCATCAGACGCGGATTGAACGCTCTCACCCAAGCGCGAGTACCGCAGTGGCAGAGGATAGAGTCCTTGAAGCAGTCGCACTGGGTCTCCCATGCGGTCGCTGATGACAGGTACTGCAATGCGCAGTTGTAGTCCTCCGTCAAATAGTGGCTCGACCTGTGCATAAGTTTTACGCTGTCGAATACGTGCAAAGACTGTATCGTCAGGGGCTGAGGGGGTTAGCGAAATCACATCACCACTGCTTGAGGCAATCACTCGGCCGGACAGGCTGTGCAGGCTCATCTCGGAGAAATCGCCTTCCCCGCGCAGTTCCTCCAATAACTTGATGATGCCGAAGGGTGAAGTCGTTTGTGAAACTTGTGTTGCATCCCGGTGCAAGCGGAGGATCACGTCAGTTTTGGTCGCTTCTAGTGAAGTCTGACCCAGCAACAGTGCATCGTCGAGTGCCTGTTCGATGCGCACATCGAACCAACTATCCACGCCACGACTGAGGGAATAAACGGAGAAATAATAGACCAGCGATAATGGGATGATGGCGAGAAGCGCAAAGATGACAACGAAACGGAGGGCCAATCTGGCGCCCAGTACCTGCGCCCTGAACTGGTGAATTAACTGATAGATATTGATGGCTGTCAGGGTCGTCATGATGACGATACCGATAACATTCAGCGCAACCAAGCCCCCGTAGAAGTCACCGAGAAACCCCACATTCTCGACAGCCGGCGTGAGTAGCAATGACGCCGCGAGGAAAATGATGGATAGCCCAATTGCGGGGCCTGGTCGGAGCGCGCGACGAAAGTTCACTATTGGACGGGCCATTCGTGCCATTGACTTTGTTGATTCCATGACGGCACCAATACTGACATGAACTGTAGCGGAGTTGGCAAGGATTCCTTGTCAATGCGCACGCGTATTCGAACGGCGAGATTCTTCTTTTTCGCGATCGCCGCAGGCAAGGCTTCGATTACGCTAAATCGATCCAGTTGTCGGAGTGCTTCGCCCAGTGTGTGGAAAACCGCAGTTGATTTTTTTCTTTGGTCTGTGACGGTAAATCGACGAGACAGTGGGTGATAGCCAAGTTTCACAGGGTAGCGCCATTCCAGAAATGTTATTGACCATGGCCAGAGTTTGTTTTGCACCAACTCAAGGTCGATACAGATGGTGATGGGTATGCCATTGACAACCGCTGTGGCAGATCGCGGATCCAGCGATAAATCTAACTTGGCATGACTGCTGAGATGTTGATTCGTTATTTGTGCCCCGCCCCCCAGTATTTTAAAATCTGCGGTGGTTGTGGCCGATGCTAGCAACACGGTGACCGCGAACAACAACAGAGTGAGTGCGCGCGGTGATTTTCGACTTGTCAGAGCACGGGTTAGCAGACGATTGCGCTCCTGCCTTGCAGTATCACAGTATTATAAACCCGTTGCGGTGATTGCGTGCTGTTGCTGATCGAGTTGGCGTTCGAGGCGAGCGAAATAGAACCCATCCCCCCCCACCGTCCCCGGGAAGCAGCTGCCAACCGTGCCGTGTCGAGCGCCCCCAGGCACTTTGTACCTTCTTGGTAATTTCGTTAAAAACAACCCGGTGATAACGACTTTCATCACCACCAATAACTTCTTTGAGATGCCACGCGATCGCTTCCCCTTCACGATCCAGGTCTGTGGCAAGATAGATCGCGTCCGCGTTCCTCGCGAGTTTTTGAAGCTCTGCAACCACCTTGATTTTATCCGGCAAAATTTGGTAACTCGCGCACCAGTCATTTTCGGGATCTACACCCATACTCTTAACAAGATTGGTATGGGCTTTTTCCTTCTTGTATTTTGCTTTGACATCTAGCGCCATTTTGCGTGTCTTAGCCGCCTGTTTCGCCCTCTCTTTTGGATCGACCTTCTTTCTTGAACCGCTGACCGGCAAATCCCGCACATGACCGACACTTGACTTGACGATAAAGTCTCGACCCAGATATCTGTTGATGGTTTTCGCCTTGGCCGGCGACTCGACGATCACTAATGACTTACTCATAAATCTCAATCCGACTGTCTACGGGTCAGGTTCTAACGGGATCGTTTATCGCCCATCGCGTGAACGAAACGATTACTTCCATTTGCGCGCTCATACATCGATCCCATGCTATTGAATGGGTAAGACGGGCAAGTATCATAATGCAACCGGCCAACAGCATTGACGAAAACACATTTCACTCGTCATCTCGAACCTGTGACGTAACAACCTTTCTGATAAAGCCGCCGCCTACACGAGTGACTACACCCTCTAGTTCCATTGTTATCAGCATGGATGAAACCTCTGCAACCGTCAATCCAGTACGATCAATCAGTTGATTTACTGAGGTCGGGATCTCTCCAATGGCAGCCAATAACTCCATAGGTTGCAAGCTCGGCTCAGTTGTCATGACTTTGCTTCTGACCCGGGGAAGCATCAGGGAGAGTTCCTGAGTGATATCAGACACGCTTTCTACCAGTCGTGCACCGTCTCGAATCAGCGCATTGGGCCCCCGCGACAATGGAGAAAAAACCGAGCCCGGCACTGCAAAAACCTCCCTACCCTGCTCCGCGGCATTTCTCGCCGTAATCAAACTTCCGCTTCGACGACCCGCTTCGACAACCACCGTGCCCAAAGTTAGTCCACTGATGAGCCGGTTACGTCTCGGGAAGTGATGCGCCCTTACTCCCGTGCCGATGCAAAATTCAGACACCAAGCCGCCAGTTGCCTTGATTTGATCAGCCAAAGTGCGGTTCTGTCGGGGATAAACGATGTCCAGCCCCGTCCCGCATACCGCGACGGTCATGCCGCCCGCCGCCATAGCGCCTTTGTGAGCGGCGCTGTCGATCCCAAGTGCCAGCCCACTGACAACAACGATACCGTGTTCGGCAAGGCCATGAGCGAGGTGGAATGCGAACTCTTCTCCAGCAGCGGTTGGGTTGCGACTGCCAACAACAGCGACCGCTGGCCGCCGCCAGTCGCTCACTTGGCCTTCAACATATAATCGTAGCGGGGGATCTGGAATCTGGCTGAGGAGAAAGGGGTATGATGCTTCGTTAAGCTCAACAATCCAACGGTCTCTCCCGTTCAACCAAACATCGTCGCGTTCGACTGATTGCAAAATTAACGCGCGATGTGAGGACCGACCCGAAGGGCTTCGAAAACAACCATCCACAGCGAGTCGTGGTAGACCATGGACCCAATACCATGAACGAACCGTTGCAGTGTCATCTTAGGCATCCGGGCGACGAACATGATCGTACATCTGCACCGGCTGGCGGCATTCCAGAACCAATCCATGGCTAAACTTGTCATACACCCGATAAGCCATCACATAACCGACTGGTTCGCCGGGCGTGGTCACTAACTCACCCGTCGTCGGATCAGTCAGCGACCGCCCTGAGCGCCAAATCTCCAGCACATCTCCTTCGCGCAACATGTCTCGTTTGCCTAATGACAACAGAACTGTATCCAGTCGGGCGAATTCAGCAAGGCCAGTAGTCGCCCTCATAATCTGGCCGGTAACATCCTGTCTTGGCCGATGCAGAGTGAAAGACGATAACCTGTTCTGCTCAGCATTGGTGGACACCAGCAAATCACCGCGAGAGACTTCCCGCTTCGCTGTAACCAGTTCCAATGTTGCTATCACACCTTCAGACACTATTCGGGCCGTACCCAAATCGATTGTCTGACTACCTAGCGTTTCGCCAGTGCCTGGGTGAATGACAGATTCGCCGATTCGAAATACCCGATAAAATCCGGTGGTAGAAGTCGGTAGCCCTGCGGCAAAAAACCTATCGTGCTGGGCCAACACGACGTCGTCTCCAACACCTGACACCACCTGACCAGCCTGACTGAGTTCGGCTGAATCCATAATCATTGGACCTTCTAGAAAAGAACGAACAGTATCCGACGCAATGGTCGGTACAGGCTGCGCAGTCGTGATCACCCGCACTCTGGGGCTACGCTTTTCAACCTTTAGTACTTTAATCCGAGGTCCGTTGTTGCCTGCACTGACCATCAGAACATCTCCCGGATAAAGCGCGTCGCCTTCCTGCCACACCTCAATCCATTGCCATGGTCGACGCAAAAACTGGGACGCGATATCCCACAAGGTGTCACCCTCGCGCACTGTATAACTCCGCGGGAACCCCTCGATCAGGTCGACGGAGGTCCGAGTCTCTGCCCAAGCGGCACTGAACAACACAAACACCAAGATGACCGAAACCACGGCCTGCCGCACACGTTGACCAAATCGAACGTTGTCACTAAATCGGTTCGATCTGATCGTTACGTTCAATGTCAATATCTTCATAAGCGATCCGCTACACTACGGGTTATCGGAACCAAGGTCACCAATTGACCGGCTTTGCCGCCATTGTATGGGCGTGGGCAGATTGATTCCAAGTGATCTTTGTCACAGATTGAACACAACTGCAGACCAAAGCCGATTCCCCTATGCCCCTGCTAGATATATTGCTCTATCCCGACCGACGCCTACGGAAACAGGCAAAGCCTGTAAAGCAGGTAACTGAGGATATTCGGCAACTGATCGATGACATGGCAGAAACTATGTATGCCGCGCCAGGAATCGGCCTCGCCGCGACCCAGGTCAACGTTCACCAACGCATCCTCGTGATCGATACATCCGAAGAACGAAACGATCTCAGGGTGTTCATTAACCCGATCATCGACTCCGGTCAAGGAGAAACTGAAACAGAGGAAGGTTGCCTTTCTCTGCCCGGCATCCGGGCTCCGGTGATGCGGTTAGAAAGCATTACGCTTAGTGCAAAAGATCGACTCGGTGACGAATTCACGCTAGTGGCTGATGGACTTCTGGCAATCTGTATTCAGCACGAGATCGACCATCTAAATGGCAAGGTGATGGTCGACTACCTTTCGCGACTGAAACACGACCGGATTCGGAAACACTTGCTGAAGGAACAACACGAACAAACCGTGCGCCATGCGGGCGCCTCTGCAATATAGCCCTGCACACATCCAACGAACTGCTTCGGATCAATTAGCCTTGCGAGTCGTATTTGCCGGTACACCCTCTTTCGCGGTGCCCGCGCTGCAGGCTCTTATGCGTTCGAATGTCGAGCTGGTGGCGGTCTACACTCAGCCTGATCGACCGGCTGGTCGTGGCCGACGAAACTCGCAGAGCCCCGTTAAGCTAACCGCCAGGGCCAGCGGCTTACCACTTCGCCAACCGCTACGATTGGACGACGATCTGGATCTTCTGGAGGCATTGGCACCAGATTTATTTGCAGTCGTGGCTTACGGCCAGATCTTATCCGCTGAAATCCTTAATCTCCCTCGACTTGGATGCATCAATATTCATGCCTCGCTGCTGCCGCGCTGGCGAGGTGCCGCACCCATACAACGAGCTATCGAGGCCGGAGACCGTATCAGCGGCATCACCCTAATGCGTATGGACCAGGGCCTCGATACCGGTGATGTACTGCGGCAGATAGAAACTCCTATCTCTGAGATCGATTCAGCCGGAACGCTGGGAACACGCCTGGCAGATCTTGGTGCTGACGCGCTGGCGCAACTACTGATAACGCCTGAAGCTCATATCCGACGGGCGACTCCGCAGACTCCATTACAAGCCTCTTACGCCGCCAAAATCACCAAGGAGGAATCATGGCTCGACTGGACCCAGCCAGCGGTATCACTGGAGCGACAAATTCGAGCCTATTTTCCAATACCCCTCGCCCGATCCATTCTGTTAGACCAACTCGTTATCGTTCATAGTGCAACACTGGGTTCCAACACCCTTAGTGCCGCCCCGGGGACCATCATTGGACTCTCTCCGGAAGGAATACAGGTACAAACGATTGATGGAACCATCAATCTGTCTACCCTCCAACTCGCGGGGCGTAAGCCTGTGTCAGCGAAATCGTTTGTGAACGGGTTTTCAGTACGGCCAGGTCAAAGCTTTTCTGCTCCCCCGGCCTGCTATGCCAAGCGCTGAAGTCTGTGCCGCAGCAGCTTGTGCGATTGACCGTGTCACACGACAAGGTCAGTCGCTGGCAAAAGCAATACGAGAACCACTTGCCAAGCTTGAATCCACTCGACACGCTGAAACCAGAGAACTTGTCTGGGGAACGGTGCGCTGGTACTTCCGTTATCGACCGTTAATTAATCAACTTTTATATCGGCCTCTACGCAAAAATGACCGCGTGCTCGAAGCGCTACTGTTGTGTGCGTGTTATCAGTATGAGTTTCATTCTGCTCCAGATTTCGCCGTTACCTCAAGCAGTGTCGATGCATGCACTCACTTGAAACGACCGACGTGTCGATCGCTGGTCAATGCAGTACTCCGAAAACACCTACGCCAAGGAGGGCATAGCCGCCTCGACCAAAATGAATATGCCGCCACGCCGCACTGGCTGCTTGACGAATTTCGCCGAAGTTGGCCAGACAGTTGGCAACAGATCACCACTGAAAGCAACCAACGCCCGCCGCAAACACTGCGAGTTAATCATCGGCAACTTGCTAGGGGCGCCTACATCAGCCAGTTGTGTCGAGAAGGCATTTCGGTTTCCATCTCACCACTCAGTTCGTCGGCGCTCACGTTACATCGACCCCGCCCGGTTCATCAGATTCCAGGCTTTTCTGAAGGGGTTGTGTCCATCCAGGATGCCTCAGCACAACTTGTGCCTTGGTTTCTTGGCCCCGTGACAGGGCAACGCGTTCTTGATGCCTGTGCCGCGCCGGGGAGTAAAGCGTGCCACCTGCTAGAATCAGAGCCCAACATGGCCGCTTTGTGGACCATTGACCTACCCGAACGAATTCCCCTGATTGAGCAAAATTTCAGGCGCTTAGGCATCGAGGCAGTCCTGCTCGCAGGTGATGCGTCACAACCCGATACCTGGTGGGACGGAGAACGGTTCGACGCCATCCTGGTTGACGCGCCCTGCAGCGGCACCGGCATCATCCGTCGGCACCCCGATATTCGACTCCACCGCAGACCAGAAGATTTGTCCGCTAGTGTGGCTACACAAATCAAACT
>CAJQRU010000075.1 GCA_905612355.1 uncultured Gammaproteobacteria bacterium | reverse complement strand
GGACATCTTCGTCAACCCATTGAACAGCCCGCGCTATCTGCGTTTGATGTGCCCGTTCAGCATCATCCGTCTGCACAGGCGTTAGATCAAAAGGTGTCACCGAAAGATCGTTACCATTTCGGAAAAACATCGTTGCCTCTTCAATCTTTGACAGCGGTTGTGAGGTGCTTAATTTACCGCTCCACCACACATACAAGCGCTGCGGATCGAAATCTTCTAGGTCTGGGAGACCACCGGGATGGACAACCGGAATCCACTCACCCAGTTGCGCTAGCTCATCGAGCAACAACAACGGATCGCCACCTTTCTGAGGCATCTCCGGATCAAATTTTAGGGTGACCAGGTAAGGCGTCGGCCCAACCACTGTCGTCGCCACCGTGGCGCCTGTAGTGCGAGTTACTAGATCACCACTCACCTGAACATCGAGAAACCCGATACTTTGCAAACTCGACTCGATGCGTGAACTGTCGACTTTGTCAGCGCCGTCTATTGATGTGAGGAACATATTGAGGCAATCAACGGCATCCAATAATGTCGAAATGAGTTCTTTGGAATAGGCAAGTTGACCGGATCGAACTTGCTCTAATAGCCCTTCCAATCGATGGGCATAGTCAGACAGATCCAGTCGCTTGACGACACCTGCCCCACCTTTAATAGTGTGGATGGCTCTAAAAAAAGAATCGACCAAGGTTCGATCACCCGGTCGGCTATCCCATTCGAGAATGGTCGCCTCCATGCCTCGAAGCAACTCAAAGGATTCCTCGACAAATTCCTGCAGTGGGACGCCGTCGCCTGGCATTGGATTGATAAATCACCACGGTAGGTTGACTCAGGCCGTATTCTATCGCCCTTTTCCACATTTATTGGTCAACTTATTATGTTAAACCCTGCCAGCAGCCCTCAGTCTCGTGCTTGCTTACAGGCTGTTTGCTTCTTGTATAAAATACGTTGACAGAGATTATGCGCGTCACCCAACACATCACTTCGTTGCGAAAAACCCCTCAAGCCACAGTCCAGTTGAGGCCGCTGGCCTTTGGACCATGGGCAATCGCTACGGGTAGCACCTCGCTTACGAAAACGTGGTCAGTCGATCGGCGGCTAGAACAAAGATCTGAAATCAACAGGCATTGCGCGACCACTGTGTGCGATGTCTTTTTCTCTTGATGCCAAGCCCACCACTTGCCCTGATCCTCGCCGAGCGGGTTCTCGGCGTGAACACGCAATCATTATCGCCCGAGATCATTGCCAGCGCGAAAATTGCCATTTCAGATACCATCGGTGTGACATTGCTAGGCGCATCTAGTGACACAGCGAAAATCGCTCGCCAAGCAGCATCTATTACAAAAAAGGAAGGAACCGCGACCATTCTTGGCACCACGCTCCGGGCAAATGAACTTGATGCGGCATTTGCTAATGGCGTAGCGGGCCATGCTTTTGATTATGACGACTTTACTGAACTGTTTGGCGGGCATCCTTCGATCCCCATTCTCCCGGGTCTCTTGGCCGTCGGCGAAACTACGGGCGCCAATGGTATCGAATTAATTCGCGCCTACATCATGGGAGTCGAAGTCGAGACGCGTCTTGCGCTGGGCGTCCACTTTCAACACTACGAAAAAGGTTGGCACCCTACCTCCACTTTGGGCGTTTTCGGGGCAGCAGTCGGCTGCGCGTATTTATTAAATTTGGATCTCACTCAAACGGCACAAGCCATTGCGATCGCGGCATCTAATGCCAGCGGGATCAAGGCCAATTTCGGCACCATGACCAAGCCGCTTCACATCGGACAATGTGCCCGCAGCGGTGCCCTTGCGGCCAGACTTGCTGCCAACGGATTTACTGCCAATCCCCACGCGCTGGAGGCACCGCAAGGATTTCTTGATGTCTATAACGGTCCTGGAAACTATTCGATAGAACGGATACTAGACAAATGGTTCGATCCACCGCTGGTGTTGTCGCCGGGCATTAGCCTTAAACAGTTTCCCTGCTGTGGCAGCACACACCCGGCCATTTTTGCCGCGATTCGCCTGAGGGAACGTCAACGGATTAATCATTGTCAAATCCGATCAATAGAAATCTTAACGCACCCCCGTCGATTACCGCATACCAATCAGCCTCGCCCCCACACATCACTTGAAAGTAAATTCAGCATCCAGTACTGCGTAGCCCGGGCACTTGTCGATGGACAGGTAACGTTGACCGACTTCGAAAATTCCGCTTGGGAACAGACGAACATCACTCGACTGTTAGGCATCACACAGGTTGGCGAACACGCAGACATGGTCAAACTCGAGAGTGGGACGTTTGGTGCGCAGGTGAATATCACTCTCGATAACAACGAGCAGATCAGTGAGCGAATTGATCATGGGGGTGGTCGTGGACCGGAGAACCCCATGACCGATACTGAACGACGCAACAAATTTGTCGACTGCGCCAGCCGGACTCTCCCTAACGCGCAAGTGTTACGATTGTTTGATACCCTAGAACAACTTGAACGAATCGAAAGCATTCCGAAACTAGTTGAATTGGCCCGTTCGCAACCAAACGAGAATTGAAGTGACACCTTTGGTCGACATAATAGATGTGTTGCCAGGCGCATTAATCATGGATTTAAGGAGCCATTTTCCTTTTCCATTAAAGTTACCCCGAAAGGCAAATCGCTCGATTCCAATTAACGACATCAATCTGATGAAAAACCCAGGAATACCACATGACGGATGTGATTAAGTGAGCACCTCACGGCAACCTTGTTTCTACCGGTTTCACCGGCATATGCTCCTGTTGACGCCATGAGCGGTGCCAGTGGAATTCGCTGTGACAGTGACCTCCAGCGGTACGACACGTTACTTGCCCATTCGGAGGTCAAACGGGTTCGTGACAGGATTCAACGTATCGAAGAAAAACGTGACGGGCCCGGTACTCGCCGGCACCTGCTGGCGACATCGGTGCGTCTGAGTCGGTCCATGGCAGGTGACCTCCACAAAATGGCAGATCACTGTGTTGAGAGATTGGCTATCAACACGCCACTCGAGCTATATGCCTACGCCAGCCCCCAATCCAACGCGGCGTGCTTTCGACCTGAAGACGGACGTGTTTTCATTATGTTCTCCTCCCACTTATTAGAGAACTTTGACCCAGCCGAATTGATGTTCGTGATGGGACATGAATTGGGTCACCACGTCTACCAGCACCACAACGTCCCGATCGGCTACATTGTGCGCGGCAAACCCCCACCCGCCGCTGATCTGGCACTCCAACTCTTTACCTGGTCGCGTTACGCAGAGATCTCCGCAGACCGCGCCGGCGCTTACTGCGCCGATGATCTGCACAGCGTGGCTCGTGCCCTGTTCAAACTGGCCTCGGGCATCACCGGCGAGGGCGTCGTCAAATTTGATATGAAGGCGTTTATGGGCCAAGTTGATGAGATGGTCGCTCCCGACGGCCGCCCCGGCCAGGACGCACCCATGCAGGATTGGTTTTCCACTCATCCTTTTAGCCCGCTCAGAGTCAAAGCGTTAAAACAATTTCATGAATCATCTTTAATGCAAGATGGCGGGTTTGATAAAACTGAACTCGAACGCCGCGTCCAACAGGTTATGCAGCTCATGGAACCCGGTTATCTGGAGGGCAAGAGTCGCTCGGCGCGCGCCATGCGCGACCTTTTCATCGCAGGCGCCATACTAATCGCCGAGGCCCATCGGGGTATCACAGAGAAAGAACGCGCCGTCTTAAAAGGATTTCTTGGTGAGGCTTATGCAATTGATAAGCTCGATAGCGCAAGACTTGCCACCCTACTGCCTCAACGAATCACCGATGTAAAAAATGAAACCGCCTACTCACAGCGTATGCAGGTGATGCGGGATCTGTGCCTGGTCGCCAGCGCGGACAAGCCAATTGCAACTGGAGAGATCCTTGTACTAAACAAGATAGCCGAGGGACTTGAGGTGCCACTCAGCTTTATTGAACAGTCGCTCGATATCCCTAGCGATCTAGATTAACTCTCGATCACTCACCGTTTACTCGCCCATCGATCAAACCACATCAACGTTGCTTGCGGTCTGATCTATCCGCCGGTGCAATGACTGCAGCCGATTAACAGTGATCTCTTCACGCAACATGCCGTGGGCATCACAAGCTGCTCGTGCCGCAGCCAGCGTTGTGAAATAAGTGACATTGTGCATTAAAGCTAATCGCCGAATCGACAGTGAATCTTTGTGACTGTTCGGTCTGCTCGCAGTGGTATTAATAATCAAATCAAATTCATTATTACGAATACGGTCAAGCACGTGGGGAACCCCTTCATCGACTTTGTGAACTAAACGCACCGCTAAGCCCACGGCAGACAAAGCCAAGGCCGTACCTTCAGTTGCTGCCAAGGAAAAGCCATTGCTATCCAGGTACTGTGCGATGCCCACAACCTCCGCTTGATCCCTTGTTCGCACACTGATCAGAGCATGGCCCGCAGATGGAATATCGGACCCGGTTCCGAGCTGGGCTTTGTAGTAGGCCTCTCCAAAGGTTTCTCCCACCCCCATCACCTCGCCTGTGCTTTTCATCTCAGGGCCCAACACTGGGTCTACCCCGGGAAACTTAGCAAACGGGAAAACGGCTTCTTTCACGGAAAAATAAGGAGGCACAATTTCTTGCACAACCCCCTGCTCTGCCAGTGATTTCCCGACCATACATCGAGCCGCAATCTTCGCCAATGGACGGGCAGTGGCCTTAGACACAAAAGGGACCGTCCGCGCGGCCCGGGGGTTGACCTCAAGAACATAAATCTCCCCGTCACGAACAGCAAATTGGATATTAACAAGACCAATCACATTCAATGACAATGTCAGAATCTTGGTCTGGCGTCGAAGTTCTTCTTGAACCTCATGCGCCAAACTAGAAGGTGGTAACGTACAGGCCGAATCGCCGGAGTGAATTCCTGCCTCTTCTATGTGCTCCATGATCCCACCAATAACTACCTCACTACCATCACACAGTGCATCAATATCTACTTCGATCGCATCGTTCAGAAAATGATCAAGCAATACCGACGATTGATGGAACACTCTAAATGAGTTTCGGAAATACGCCGTTAACTCAGTCTCATCGTGAACAACTTCCATCGCCCTGCCACCCAAGACATAAGACGGACGAACAATCAAGGGATAGCCGACTGCTTCAGCCAACACAACCGCCTCATCCTCATCTCGCGCTATCCGATTGGGTGGCTGCTGTAGACCCAGCTCACGCAGCAACGCCTGGAACTGTTCTCGATCTTCAGCACGGTGAATCGATGCGGCCGAAGTACCAATGATGCGCACACCCGCCGCCTCAAGCGCGCCAGCAAGTTTTAGTGGTGTCTGGCCACCATATTGAACAATGACACCATCGGGTTGTTCGACCGCGACAATCTCCAATACATCCTCCAGAGTCACCGGCTCAAAATATAGCCGATCAGCAGAATCGTAATCTGTAGAAACGGTCTCTGGATTGCAGTTCACCATAATCGTCTCGAAACCATCCTCGCGCAGCGCCATCGCCGCGTGGACGCAGCAATAGTCAAACTCAATACCCTGGCCTATTCGATTAGGGCCGCCGCCAAGAATCATGATTTTTCTCCGGTCATCGGGCTCGGCTTCGCACTCATCCTCATAAGAAGAGTAGAGGTAGCCCGAAGGCGTC
>CAJQRU010000074.1 GCA_905612355.1 uncultured Gammaproteobacteria bacterium | reverse complement strand
ATTAAAAAAAGAAGGGCACGAGGTTGGTCTGTTTGATACTTGCTGGCTAAAACCTCCCGACTACGTGGATAAAACTGATTCAAGGGGCAACGACAAAGCTGAAATTTGGTCTGACTCTGAAGCGATTCATAGAAAAGCCCATGGTGGAGGGGGGACTAGCGATCGAGGCGGACTAAGCATTGTTAAGCCTACAGAATATACTGTCGACGATTTGGTTGTAGATGATCCATATATCGAATCTTACAGCATCGAACTGCAAAAAAAGATTGACGACTTTGAGCCAGATGTAATTGCTCTCAGTTGTATGACTTCAACATTTGATTTTGCGTGTTCTTTCCTAGAACACATCAAGCATAAAGCGACCGTAGTAGTAGGAGGCGTTCACCCCACAATTGCGTGGGACGATTGCATGACCAAAGCCTGTATAGATTATGCTTTCATTGGTGAAGGAGATCTTTGTTTTCCAGAATTTGTTAATCGGCTCGAAAATGGGGAAGATGTTAGTACTGTTGACTCCCTTGTCTATAGATTACCCGATGGGACCGTTAAGAAAAATCCAATCGCTCCGCGGCCAGATCTCAACACCTTGCCTTGCCCAGATTGGGGGCTTTTCGATGAGCGGCATTTGTTTAGACCATACGATGGGACAATTTATAAAGGAAGTTTTTATTCGCAATCCCGTGGATGCCCCATGCAGTGTACTTATTGCGTGGATCCAGTCGAATCTGATCTCACTGGGGGGAGTCGCGGGTATTTCAGAACTCAGAGGCCTGACGTTACCGTTGCTCACTTAACCGAATTGAAGGAAAAATTCGGCGCCACTTGGTACAAGTTTTCGGATGACACATTCTTATTACCAAAGAAAGAACATTTGATGGCGTTGAGAGATGGTTTAAAACCGCTCGGAATTCAATTTGGTTGTTCGATAATGACGAATACGATCACTGAAGAAAAGATCAAGATTGTCAAGGATTTTGGCTGTGTAGCTATGTCAGTAGGCGTTGAGGCAGGCAATAAGGAGATTCGTCGGACACTTAATCGACGCTATACTGACGAGAGTTTGATTAAGAACTTGGATTGGGTTAAGAAACATGGCATAAGACTTTCGACCTTTAACATTATAGGTAGCCCCGGTGAGACACGAGACAATGTTTTCGAAACTATTGAATTGAATCGAAAACTGCGTACTGATGCATGTAACGTTTACATTATGTTTCCATATCCCGGCACGCCTATTCAATTAAAGTCCGGTAAACCTATACGCGGGGAAGATGGAAAGCTTGTTCATACGAGCGAAGCAAAGTACCTAGGCCTTTCTGAAATGGGTCCAGATGAATTACAAGGCTTGCTTGACACGTTTGATCTGTACCTTCACTCACCAAAGACACTTTATCCGATTATAAAGTTCGCTGAAATGCAAACTCCTAAAGGGAAAGACTACCATCGTCACTTACATCTATATATGATTTTGCAGATTACTAATCTTGATAAAGACCTTGTTCAACTTAACCAAGAAGAATCTGCTGCTTTAGGGATTAACGAAGACAATGTGTTTTTACCCCGATGTTTAACAAATATTCTACCGCTTCCGGAAACGACAGCAGAACAGACGATCGTCAATGACTCCATTCGACAATATATTTTCCAACACGGTGACTTGATTTTATCCAATGCTGCAACAGGAGCTAGTTAACACCTGTCATATACTGCGCGCCGCCTCACAGCGAACTTATCTAGAACTCCCAATTTAAAAAAGCGTTCTGCTATGCGTTGCAATGGCATCCAACACCCATAACGCTCGTCTTATTTTTCTAATTGGTTCGCATCCAATAACAACTCGTTATTTTCCTCTTCTAGTGTTTAGGCTTTCCCCAACTACCTAGCTTTTTTCACTTGTTTGCCTAAGTTAACCACTCCTTTTTCTCTCTTTTTTCTTCCCTTCTTGCTTCTCGCGCAGCTTCCCTACTAAACACTAGTATTTTTTTAGTTGTTCTACAATTGCTGTATGTTTTTCAATAACAATACCGTTGGGCCGCTAAGTGTGCAAAACTAAAATCTTCAAAGATTCAGCATATCGCATATCGATGTCCCGGCCTATATAAGGTTCTGTCATTTCACAATTCGTCCTTCAGTCAATCACAAAGCACTAATATTTTCTTAGCATTTCTCTTTAGCGCCCCTTGCCTTGCTGCTTTTTTAGTGCAGGGAGCCATAACTATGTACATATTTTTAGTAAAGCATTCTTCCGCATCTATTTTTCCCTATTCCTTACTTCTATTTTTAACTTTTTACACGCACCTTGTCGTTGATTTCTGTTTAAATTCTGCTTGTAATCGTCTTACAGCGATAAACAAACATTCGTAATTCTATTAACAATATTGACTTTGCCA
>CAJQRU010000073.1 GCA_905612355.1 uncultured Gammaproteobacteria bacterium | reverse complement strand
CAATTGCCGGCGATACAACCACCAGATGAACTCGGCTGGAAAAAGATACTCGAGGTTTGCGGCAATGCCTTGTTGTGTTGCGATCTGGAGCGACAGCCATCGCCGTGTGCCCGTACTGTGGACTACCAAGGTCTCCGGTGTGAGTGGCCCGGCCATCGGCTTGGCCAGTGTTGTGATCAGTTGCTCGGCCAGTTCCTCAAGGCGGTTGCTGTGGAATTGGTAGAGCACGTTAGACCTTAATCAGGATGTGGCGGCGGCGGACATGAATGGCGCGTCGCGCAGTTACGGCAGTTGGCGAGAGGAAGCGTGGGCATAAAGGCGTGTTGTCTTAGCCAGCTGATCCTCGACATGCTGGCGCAAAGAACTGGGCTGCAGTACTTCGACATCCGGTCCATGGCGCAGAATATCCATCACCAGTTCGGTGGCGTTGGTGTAGGGAACGATCAGTTGGTAATAACCCGCCTCATCAAAGTAGCCTTCCTGGCGAGAGTGCCACTGCTCTTGGGACACCCAGCGTGCCGCACTGGGCGAGAATCGAAGCACGGCATTTTGCGTGTGCTCACCTGAAAAAATGCCGTAACCTGTGCCGAGAACTCGATCGAGTTTGGTTTCGGATACATTTTTAGCGTGATCATCAGGCAGTAATTCGGCCGCTTCGATGGCATCGACGGCAAAACTTCGAAGGTCCTTGCGCAAGTGGCACCAACTGTCTAGATACCAATTGTCTCTGTAGTGGGCAAGTCGTTGGGGAGAGACAACGCGCTGAGTGCGTTCTGCTGTGCGGCGGTTCAAGTGCTGGATACGCAACCGTCGGCGTCTAAGCAGGGCGTGGGAGAGAGATTCAAAAACCCGGCTGTCGACAGCGCGCGCGGCCATATGTAAAACCCGTATCCGTTGGCGAATTTCGCTGACGGCATGATCGCCGTGCTCCAGTAATTGTGCCACTCGCTCACGCAGGGGTGCGATATGGGGTGTTAGTAACCCGGGTTGGAGATTCGCCAGAAGATGGTCCATGGTCAGCAACGCGTGGACCTCAGCTGCACTGAACCACAGGCCCGGCAGAGGTTGGCGGGGCGCTTCGTCACTGTTCGTGTCATACCGGTAACCGCGGAGGTTTCGATCCCACACGATGGGTGCGCCGATCCGGTCGCGGAGATACTCAAGGTCACGGCGAATCGTTGCCCGGGAGACTTCGAGGTTGTCGATCAGCTGGCGCAGTGAAACACTGCGCTGATTCCGCAGTAATTGATCGATGCGATAGAAGCGTTCGGTGCGATCCATTCAAGTAAGCGGTCGGACAGCAGTTATCAGGTCAGCACAATTTCAGTAGAGCGCGTCACTTTTTGCACCCATGATGAGGTCATTTCGGTGGAGACCATGAATCTTGTGTGTCCACCAACGTACCGTCACGCGCCCCCACTCGGTGAGTAGTGCGGGGTGGTGTCCTTCGGTCTCGGCTAACTCGCCGATACGATTAGTGAACGCGATGGCGTCGGCAAAGTTGTCGAATGCATACATTCGGCTGATCTGTTCGATGCCATCCAGATCGAGTCTCTCCCAGTCGTTATGACTGGATAGAAATTCGCTTAACTCTTCCTCAGTAGCCGGTGGTGCGCCAATGTGGCAGGCCTCGCAGTGTAGTGTTGAAAATTCAGTCATGTGGGCTCTCCGCTAATTTTGTAGGTAATGCTAATCTTTTACACTGCGGGTCTCTATGGTTAATCAGTGGTTGCGGGCTTTCGAGTGGCCGCAGACAGTGGGGCAGACCCGCGAGTCTGACGCCACATGGCGAAGCGCAGCGATAGGATCAGTATGACTACCATGGCATAGCTGCCGGCCCAGGCATAGTCGCTGCGCACGGTCATAAGGTAATGCACGGCGGCCAGCACAACGGCGATATAGACGCCCTGGTGAAGGCGTTTCCAGCCCGGGCCCAGTCGCTGAATCCAGCGCTTGGTTGACGTGATGGCCAAAGGCATTAGTGTGATCCAGGCGATGAACCCAACCAGGATATAGGAGCGTTTGAGCAGCTCCTCGCCGAGACGAAATATGTCCCAGCCAAGCAGAAAGGTAATAAACGCAAGCAGGTGGCCGGTCACATACGTAAAGGCCCATAGTCCAACCGCGCGGCGACACTGCATCAGCATAGGCCATCGGGCCCAGCGTGCGGCGCGGGGCAATAATACGACGAGGATCAGCAGGTTGAATGCCCAGATCCCGGTTTCCCAGATGACGGCTTTCTCCGGGTCAACGCCAAGTTTGCCCTGCAGGTAGCCGGCGGTCAGGTAGCACCCGGGCAGAGCACAACCGAAATGGAGCAGAAGCCGGCTCACCAGTATCGCTGTGGGTCCCCGGGATACAGGTGTGCCACCGCTTCACCATACCCGTTGTAGGGGCGCGTTGGTATGCGTTCGATTTGGCCTTGGCCTAAGATCCGTCGCTCGCTGGCCTGGCTCCAGCGGGGGTGTGAAATATCTGGATAGACGTTGCTGTACCAGCCGTACTCTGCCGGCGTTTCTTGGTGCCAGGTAGCGGGCGGGCGGTCAGCGGTAAAACTGATTCGTGTGATGAATTTTGCTGACTTGAATCCGTATTTCCACGGGACCGTGATGCGCAAGGGCATGCCGTTTTGCGGCAGTTCCGGGTCTCCATAGACACCGAAGGTGGCGAAGGTCAAGGGGTGCATCGCCTCCTCAATGGTAAGCGCCTCGACATACGGCCACGCCAGCGTACTGAACGGCGATGCTTGTCCGGGCATTTCTTCTGGGCGGTAAAGGCTGGTAAAGGCAACGTAACGGGCATCGCTCAACGGTTGCACTTGTTTCAGGAGCTCGGCTAACGGTCGGCCGTTATAGGGGATCACCATGGACCAAGCCTCAACGCAACGAAAATCGTAGATGCGTTCTTCCAGCTGGCTGAAAGGCAGGCCCATGAGTTGATCAACGTCGAACGTCCCTGGACGTTCGACCAAGCCATCAAAGGTAACCGTCCAGGGCCTTAAGTGAAAACTCGCGGCATGCCGTGCCGGGTCCGTTTTGTTCCAGCCAAATTCGTATGCGTTGTTGTAGTGCGTGGCGGCGTGCTTGGTTGTTACCGCTACTTGGCTGTGCCGTGCATCGGCATCATCGGTACGGGACGTACTGGCACCCGCGGTGCTTATTGACTTGGTTTGGCGGGACCCATATCGAAGGTAACCGAAGGTGGAGAGGGCAGTTACTCCGAGAGTTGCCACCAGGAGACGCCGCCGTTGATAGGTGGAAGAATCCGTTGTCTTAGTCATTGTGCGGAACGTGCCGAGTTTTGCTGATGACTAGGTTGCCGATGTCACTTAGCAGTGCTTGAGCAAATAAAGTGTGGCGCTGAACTGTTGTAATGTGGGTCACATCGTGATGTCGCGTAAGCATTAATTGATTTGTACCACACTGGAACAATCAGGGCGATTGTTGGTGGCTGAAAGATTTGGCGGCGGAATGGGTTTGGTCAGACGATAAACCCGAGTAAACCGTTAGATGCGTAATGCAAATGCGCGCAATGTGAGTCGCTTAGGCCTATGGATAAGAGTCGATTAATCTAAATGGCCAACCATCCATCAAACCTCGTCGCATTTAACAGTCAAGTATCACTAGAGCCAAAGAGCCAAATCAAAAAACCTGCTCAAACCGTATTAGACCCCCGTAATCAGTTTGCCCCGCCATATGGTTGTAATCATTGGCGTGATAGATAAGGACCTTAATTCTGTTCTCGTTGCTTAGGTTGCGGGTGTATCCAACTTGAAGATCTATTTCTCGCCCCGCCGGCGCTAAATTGATAGAGGCATTGCGGTAATGAACTTGTTGATCCTGATCTAAATAGTCGGCATGACTGAGACTTGCCATCCCTTTGGAGACACGAAGTGGTTGACTGACAGAAAGGTGAAATACGTCATTACGATCGAATACATGGTCTTTTTTGATGCCCACTGCCATCGCGTGGCTCGTGATCGGTCCATGTATTGAGAGAATATTGGTGGACAGAGGGTCGGTGTCGGATCGAGCCAATGTATAGGTTCCCGACAGCACATAGCCGCGACCTAATTGCCAATCACCTCCAAACGACAGTGCCGTGGTACTGGTTTCGTCTCCGGTAGCAAAAGCCCCAGTGAGCCGGGACCCGAGTAGGCCCTTGCGTTCAGACAAGTGTGTTGCGCTGAGATTAGCCGTTACTCGATTGTTATCAGAAAATGCTGATGCGGATAGCATTAGTGCTTTGCTTTCAGTTCCTCGGTCTAACAGTCCCAAGGCCGCTTTGTTTGCAGCAAAGCCAGATGCGATAGATAAATTTTTGCCAATAGTGACTTGATTGCCCGCGTGCATTCCTTCGCTTGCTAAATTGAATACCGGGCTGATTCCCAAAGTGGTCGCACTGCCGTGCGAGAACATGGCAGGAAAAGCTTCTGGTCGATAGACCCAGTCTGCCGTCTCCCCGAATCCAAAGGATGTGACGTTAGAATCATCGGACCGGGTAAATTGCCAGTGAATACTCTCGGGGTCAGTTGGCGCGAAATCGGATGTCGAAGAGAGGCCAGATAAGGCGCTTTGAAAGGACCATGGGCCGATATTAGTAGCTGATAATGGAATATGGCGCTCACCCATGCCTGCATGTTCCATTTCGCGTCGAAGCACACTGGACAACGGTTTTCTATGAGTTTTGATCGGCATTCCGAAATCCCGATCAAACTTGTCAAAGAAGGTGATCTTTTCGTGGCTCAAAGCCGACAGAGTGGGTGAGACGTTAAAGGTCGAGTTTGATAATGAATAAATCTTGTTTTTATTTCTTAGATAGCGCTTGCCTACGGGGCCCATAGCGCGATCCGCCCGGACAAGCCCGTGACCATACAAGACATCGACCCCTTTGGGGCCCAAGTCTTCGGCTGTTTGAAAGATAATATTGGCGATTGCCCCAGCGTTATATTTCAGTGCTGGCCAGCGATCCTGTAGCAGTGCAACTACCCCGCTGACATGGGGCGCGGCCATCGATGTGCCATTTAACTTTGTATAACCCCCGTTCGCTTTGCCGGCCAGAATCTTCGAACCGGGTGCCACAACGAAGAAATATTTGAACTTGTTTTTTTTCTTGCATTTGGCCCATTTACCTACTCCCCATTGTCGAAAACAGCCTTCGCCGGGTCGGCTGGAGTAGCTAGCGAGTTTCTTCTTTTGATCAACGCTGCCAACAATGATCAGGTTTTTAAGATCTTTCCATGGTTTCTGCGTCGCATCAGTTACGTAGCTATGGTAGCCGCGGTCTTTCAGATTGCCCCCATCGTTACCGGCCGATTTAACGAACACCATGTTTTGGTATTTTGGCATCAGGTGGTACATGCGTTCGTCACGCCAATTATGAAACACCCAGCGATCAGCGGTAGGGCCGAAACTCATGTTGACTACACGGGCGCCTTCACGGTAGGCGCGTCTGATGTAACGATCTTGTACCCAGTAGGATAGTGTTCCCGAATGTTTGCCTAAATAGTTGTAGCCTAGAATTTCAGCTTTCGGAGCGACGCCAATCATTTCCCGTGGCTTTTGTTGTCCCGTTTTTATATCGGCGGCGATGATGGTAGAGACATGGGTTGCATGTGTAGCTGACCCCTGGTTGCCGTCAATAACAAATGATGTGCCCGGCAGCGAATAGGTTGAGCACCCACCACTGTTTTGGAACTCAAAGTGATCACAACGGAATTGACCCCCATCAATAACAGCAACCTTCACACCGCTTCCCTGTGTTGTTTTGTGGACTTTGTCAGCACCAATCATTGTCATGTTCCAGGTGTATGGTTCTGCAAATGCACCCTGGCCAGTGAGCAAGGTTAAGCACATGATCAAGAAGAATAATGGCCACGCCTTATTTGTATTGATACGTTTCATTGGATGATTCTTATCCATAAGTTGGAACTGATATTGGAGTGTTTATTTTCCAGGATCTGATGAGCAAGGTTGGTTAGATTTATGGTGATTCAGATAGTGGACATATCGTGGAGGTAGCATGAATTATTGAACCGGCGGGGGGTTTTTACAAGAGATTGGGGAACTATAGCTAGCATATTGTGTAGGGGTGAGTTTTGTCGGGAATATTGGCGATCACAGAGGGCATGTGGAGTCGCCCACGTACTGTTAAATCTTCCAATCCGCGTGGTTTGCCGAAGATCGTTATAGGTCAGTTTGAAGTGGCCGAGTGGTCTGGCTTCTAGGGCATACCCCGAGCGGGGGTGGGGGTGGTAAATACTGCCCATAGCGGTGTTGTCATCGGTTAAATGTTGGATGTTGAACTTGCAGATTATTGCCCGGTGTGCGTGAATGGGCGGGTTGGCCAATGTTAAGATTCACCGGGCATTGCCCACACCGCTATCCATGATTAACAGAATACTTACTTTATTGCTCATCTCGGCGCTGTTGGTGTCGTGCGGTGGTAGTGGTTATTCAAGTACTGGCACGTCTAAAACCGCGTATTCAGGTGTGTACACGGGCGATGTGCGTGGCACAGATTGCGCTGGTAATGGCTGTACCGTGTTGTATTCATCCCCCGAACGCTTCTCAGTGGTGCCGTCAGGCACACTGGACTGGCTCGCAGGCACGGGTAGTTTGAACGACGGGTGTTTGGATCGGGCGACCCGTGTCAGTTTTACGGCAGATACGGTATACGAAACGGTTTCGGGAGCGTGTAAAAACAGTGCGGGAGAATCGTGCAGTATGTCAGGGGTGACCGACGGCTTTCTTTATGGGCAGACTCTAGCTCTCAAGATTGACTATGAACTCAGTTGCGGTAGCGGCACGAGTACGGTGCGCGTCGAATACGCCGGTAATCGTGCGATCGACGATTGTCCTGCTGGCTATGCCCATTGCCCGATGGTCGATTGGCTGACAGCGGCGATTGGTCCTAATACGTCGATAATCTGGCTTAGTGGCGCGCATACGGGCGTTTGGCCTGTACCGGTTAAAGTGCAAATCGACAGTGAGTTACTAACGTGTCTTGCTCAAGGTTCGTCTTCTAACCAAGACGATCCAGAGCGCGATAGACTCAAGGTGTGCACACGTGGTGTGGATGGCACGACGGCAACAACCCATCGGGCGGGTGCTAAAGTGATCCTTGTCGAAAACCTTCACTAAGGGGTTTTCAGAGTGTCGCTGTTTTTGCAGTGCCTTGCCAAACAGTCTTAGTGCTCAAGCAGATCAGCGGTCGTTAGGGCTGGTTTCGGCGGCCGGTCGTGGCGCCAGTTCCTCGGGGAAAGGTCTCGTGCAGCGTGTTAGCCCAGTTGCTGAGCTCCTTCACCGTCATATTGTCTACATCGATCAGGGCCTGTTCGAGCACTCTGTCAAGAATGTTCTGTACTGTAGTTTCCATGGCGGCGGCCAGATGGCGAAGCATCTGGTGATGGTTGGTGCGTACGGCGACGTTGACGCGGGTCCGGCGGTCTGGGGTTGGCATCGGGGCAGCTCCGGTTGTTTGGAGGTTAGGACAGGCCGAATCGCACAATCAAACCAGTAATGAGGCGTCAATATGAAGTAGTCATATGATGATATCACATGATTTGTTATCGGATAACAGTAATGGATAGACGTTCAGCTCCTGCAAGTTGCTTGTATGGTGGGCGTAACGCGCGGGGGAATGGGTGATGCGACAGCTGCTGGTTGTTTCCCATACGCCCTCTCCTAATATGCTGAGACTGACTGACGCCATACTGAGAGGTGCAAGGCATGAGGACATTGAGTCGGTGACGGCCAACCATCAGCTGCCACTGGCAGCCAATGCCGATGACGTGCTGGCGTGTGATGCGGTGATTCTAGGGACAACAGAGAATTTTGGTTACATGAGCGGCGCGATGAAGGACTTTTTCGATCGCATCTACTACCCCTGCCTGGACAAGACTCGTGGTCTCCCGTACGCATTGGTCGTCAAGGGCGGTAGCGATGGAACCGGCGCCCAACGCAGCGTCGAACGAATCGTGGCGGGGCTCGGCTGGCGTTTAGTACAGCCACCGCTGGTGTTCACTGGTGAATTTTGCGATACCTGGTTGGAGCCCTGTGAGGAACTCGGTCTTGGAATGGCCGCAGGGCTCGACGCTGGTATTTTTTGAGCACGAAAGGGTGGTGTCGTTCAAACCCTACTGGCGGGTCAGTTGGGGCGATTAGGCATCAGGTGTTGGTATTTCAGCCGCCCGAATAGTTCTCGGTATTGATCAAGGTTTTCTTCCAGCATGCGCCGGTATTCTCCGGTGAAGTAATCGAAGGCACTGTGGCGGTCCCGATCTAAGCCGTTGCATCATCGGCGTGGCCTGCCACGATGAATGCGTTGAAACGGGCAGCGGCATATAACAAGGCAAGGCTGACATTTTCCCGATTAAAAACGTTGCTTTGGTGGTTTGCGAGATCGAGAAAGGCATCCGCCATTTCTCGAAACTGGAGGTTAACTTCCTCATCGCTAAGAGAAGTTTTGTCGTCACTCATATCAGGTCTCTTTATCCCTGGCAGTGATTTGCATGCTAGGACGCACCGGTCAACGGGTTGAAGGTTCCTGTAATGTGCCGCACCGATACCTTAGGGCGCCGATAATCAGGGCTGTTCCAACGAAGCAATAAAGCGCAAAGAGCGTATAGATATATTCCATGGTAAAGCCTTGATCTATTAAGGTCCCAACGATGGGTGGGCCCAGCGCAGACCCGAAAACACCCAATGCCGCCGCTAGGCTGCGCACTGCGCCCAGGTGGGTTACACCGTAAAGCTCTGGCCACAGGGCCGACACGGACAACTGGCTAATGCCTGAACTGACGCCGGCAAGGACGAGATACGCCGTTGCTACCCAGGGTGCATTGAAAAGGGCCGCGATCATTAGCGCTACGGCCAATGGCGCTAGCATGAATGGTGTGAGGCGGACTGCGCCCAGTCGGTCTATTAGAGGGCCGGCCACCAGAGTGGTTGCGATGGCCGTGGCTGCGTAGAAAATATAGTTACCGGTGATCCAGGTGTGTGACCAGCCCTTGGCATCAGCCAGGTTAAGGTGGTGAAAAAACATCGCGGTGACGATGATGGACGGGGCGAGCACTCCGGGCAAAAGCAGATAAAAAGTGCCATCACGCAAAACTTGCCTTCGCGTCCAGCCCGGTAGAGTGGCCTTGCTAGCAGTTGCCGTATCGGCCGTTGGCGTGGGAAGCGTGTCACCGACCGGTGTTTTGACCACCGATTGAAGCAGCCATGCAACGATAGGAAAGACAACAATCGTTAGCAAGATAGCAGCACCCGCATAGGTGCCGCGCCAGCCGATGATGGTGAGGGTGCCTACGGCTATCACCGGTAAGGCTGCCTCTCCCAGGACCATGCCAAGAGTGGTGATTGCGATCGCTCGCCCCCGTTCTGCGTGAAAGCGCCGGGCTATCGTCGTGATGGCGATATGGTTCATGAGTCCCTGGCCGCTATGTCGGAGCAGGAAGATGGCAGTCAGCAGCATCAATGATGACGTCGCAGTGGCCATCACGGCACAGGCCAGCACCAGTAACAGCAAGGTGGGCAGGGTGTAGCGGGTCAGGGAGAAGCGATCAATCTGAGCGCCTGTCCAGGGCAACATCAACGCGCTCAGCAGGGTGCCGGCCATGTAGATAGTGCCCCACTCGGTGTGGCTGAGAGATAGGCTAGCCTGGATGTGAGGGCCAATCACGCCAATGAAGTAGGTTTGCCCGAAACTTGAGGCCATCGTCAAGACGACGCCCAGTCCGAGTGTCTGCCGATGGTGACGCAACAGGTTGAGGTAACTACTCAGAGAAAACATATGTCTCGCTGACCCAGTTCTTCCAAAAGCCGCGACTATACTTCGTCGCTTGGTCTCAGGGTGATTCGGTGACGCAAAACAAACGCGCAGCAGGACTAATGGTCGTAGCAATGACTGGCATTGCAGTTAACGACGCCATCATCAAGCAGTTGATGGATACCATCAGCATTAGTCAGCTACTGTTCCTGCGTGGGGTATGTGTGGTGCTGCTGTTGGTTTTTCTGATTCCACTGTTCGGACATCGAATCTGGGATCGCCGTCTCCTGCAGGGTTGGAATCTACTTCGCAGCGGTTGCGACGGCGCAGGTGCTGTGTGCTATGTCGTTGGCCTGTCCTTCTTGGCGCTGCCGGTCGCCGCGACCCTCGCATGGACTTCACCGATTCTCCTGACATTGTTGGCGGTGATTGTGCTCCGCGAGCGGGTTAACGCCGGCCGTTGGCTGGCGGTGATCGTGGGGTTCGCGGGCATTGTTTTGGTTGTTCAGCCCTGGGACGCGCATTGGAATGCGTTCGTGGTGTTGCCGCTGTTAGCGGCTGTGTTTGGAGCATCCCGCGATCTCGTCACGCGTTACATTGATCCGTTGCTGCATCCGTTACAGATCATGCTGGTAACGATGGTCCTGGTGTCGCTCGCTGGGGCGGTGTTCGCTCCCTTTAACTGGTATCCCCTAACTGCCTCCCACGGCCTGTGGGTGGTGCTCAGCGCACTGTGCCTGACGCTGGCCGTGCCCTGTTTGGTCATGGCCATCCGCATGGGAGAGCTCTCGTTCATTGCTCCTTTCAACTTTAGCGGTATTCTGGTTGCTGTCGCTCTCGGTTACCTGGTGTGGAATGATTTTCCCAATCTGCCGATGTGGCTAGGTATTGGACTGATCGTCATTGCCGGCGTGGTCATTTGCCGACACGGTAAGACCACTCAACCGGATGAGGGTAGAACCACCATTTGAGAGAGCACAACATGGGGGGGTTGCTCGAGCGCAAATACCACGGTCTGGGCAATATCTTCGGGGGCCAGACATTGTTCTGCTTGGTCGTAAAAAGCCGCAGCCTTGACACCATCGTTCCAGCGGGCCATTGCGAAGTCAGTTCGAACCAGGCCTGGTAGGATCTCGGTGACTCGGATACCCGTACCGGCGTAATCGAGACGAAGCGATTCACTGAAGCCGTGCACGGCGTGCTTACTGCCCGAATAGATAGTGCCAGTGGCA
>CAJQRU010000072.1 GCA_905612355.1 uncultured Gammaproteobacteria bacterium | reverse complement strand
CTGGACGGACGGCAGGCGTGGGGATTCATTTTAATTCGCCGGACGGCGAACCGGTACGAAAAAGAATAGAGGCACTGCTTACGGGCACGTCGAACAGCGATCGCACCACCCACTCGATGTAAGCGGAAGGTCTGAAACGACACGGCGTGCAGGCTAGTGGAAGGAATGATGGCCAAGTGATCCTCGTTGATTCACATTGCCACATCGATTTTAATGAGTTCGATGTTGACCGCAATGAAGTCCTCAAGCGCACGGTTGAAAACAAGGTCGCGTATTGCCTAGTGGTCTCAGTAGAGGCCTCTAGTTTTGAATCATTGTTGCTACTGGTTAAAAGCAGGAGTTATTTGTTTGCGAGCGCAGGCATTCATCCCAATAGTGTGTCGATGGACAGTGAAAGGGAGCGGCAATGGGTGTCCGAAGCGGGCAGTGAAGGCGAAGTAGTTGCCATCGGAGAGACGGGGCTGGATTATTTCCGTTCTGAGGGGGACTTAAACTGGCAACGGGATCGCTTCAGGATGCATGTCCAGGTCGCCCGGGAGTTAAATAAGCCCTTAATCATTCACACCAGAAGTGCGGCCGAGGATACCTTGCACGTTCTACGTGAAGAAACAGCAAGGGAAGCCGGTGGAGTAATGCATTGCTTTACCGAGGACATTACGGTCGCGCGAGCCGCGCTCGAGTTGGGGTTCTATATCTCCTTGTCGGGTATCGTGACCTTCAAGAATGCCACAGCCATTCAAGCGGTCGCGAAATACGTTCCGGAGGACCGACTGCTAATCGAAACTGACTCGCCGTATCTGACACCCGTACCCCACCGAGGAAAAAGAAACGAGCCCGGGTATGTTTATCACACGGCGGTTTTCATTAGCGAGCTGCGGGGTGTAGAGGTGGCGCATCTTGCTGATGTTACGACGCGTAACTTCTTTAATCTGTTCCGCGGCGCCAAACGGGACCTTCACGAAGAAACCTTGCTAGCGGCAAGAGGCACCTAATGTTGTTGGGGAGCGCTCATTATTCGTATAATGTATATTATGTAAAGTTCGGTACGAAGGGTCTGGCACATCGGCTCGATCGTGGTGATTGACGCCCCCGCTCCCTTGAAACACAATGCCCCCAGAACAATTAGGTCGAATATTTAAGGCATCTGCCTTCCAAAGGAGCCACCACCATGGTTGATAAAACTACCGATGCCGCCTCAGCAGAGGCCTCTAAACCCACCGAATCAGCCCGTAAAGAGTCGCCTCGAGGCCAATCCGCCTCGATCGGCCCTTCCATCACGATCAACGGAGATGTCACTGGCGAGGAGAACTTAGTGGTCGAGGGAGTCATCGAAGGCACGGTTAATCTTAAGGACAATAACCTCGTTATTAGCGAAAACGGTCGCCTAACCGCCAATATTAGCGCTCGGATTATTCGTGTTGACGGTGAAGTTAAAGGCGAACTTCGCGGCAGTGAACAGGTCATTATCAGCCCAACGGGCCAGGTTTCGGGGGACATTCGAGCCCCTAGGGTCGTCCTGGAGGACGGCTGCCAATTTAAAGGGTCCATCGATATGGAACACGACAAGCAGGCCGCCGCAGGCGAGCGCGGCGTTAGAACCACTCGCCTACGACCGGGTGCTACCCGGCCGGTACGACCTGGCAGCGATAATAGCTCGGGTGGCCCAACCGCGATTAGCTGAGCCCGCGCCCTAACGGGCTTACCCGGTCTTGCGCGATGGGGTTACCTATTACCGTCTCGTATACGATAACTGACTATGCCGACCACAATCGCTGTCGTCGAAGACGATGCTGATCAACGAGACACTTACGTCGATGTCCTAATTGCTAACGGCTACGTCGTCAACGCCTATGCCGATAAACCTTCGGCTCAATCGGCCTTTCGAACGGCACTGCCGGACCTAGCGATCCTGGATATTATGTTGGGTCAAGACATGGACGGCGGTTTTGATCTATGCATGGAACTGAGAAACCAGAGTCAGACCGTGCCGGTCATTTTCATAACGGCACGCGATAGCGACATCGATCGAATCTCTTCGCAACGCATGATGGCGTGGGACTACATCACCAAGCCCGTCAGTCTTGCATTTCTGGTCGCGCGTGTGCACGCCCTGCTCAGTATCGCAACCCATCTACAAAGCCCCGTACCCAATACAACCGTTCTGACCACTAACGAACTCGACATCGACGAAAACAGCATGTCCATTCAGTGGCGGGGGCAACGTTTGAACTTTACCCTGACCGAGTTTCAGATCGTAGAATCACTGGCCCGTCGACCCGGACACGTAAAGACCTACGATGCCCTGATCGATGTCACTCGACAAGGCCTGGTTGAAAAGAACACCATTAATGGCTACATCCGCCGTATCAGAAGCAAATTTCGAGAAATCGATACCGCCTTTAATCGCATCCAAACCGTCCACGGAACGGGGTACAAATGGGCCCAGGACTAACGAGTCCTATCCGCCCACCCACTTACCCTGTCTCCACCCCTATTGCAGCGGCCTCCCTCCAACGCTCGCCACGCTGATCGGCAGCGCCCGAGACTACGCCCTGCCCTGCGCATTCGGACCAAATTATTACTCCTCATACTCACCCTTTTGACCATTCCATGGATGGGGTACAAATCAGTTCGAGAAATGGAGTCGTTTCTCCTGGAAGGCCAACGACAAGCCCTCGAACTGACAGCTGAAGGCATTGCAAGCCTTCTTAGCGGCCGAAAAGATTTGTTTTCGGGGTTGGCCGGTGTCCCAGAAGTCGTCGGTCTCGCCTACCACCCGATTCCCACTGAATTGAAAGAGTCGTTACCATTCGAGGCTTCTGGAACACAGTGGGCCGAACTCCTTGGACCATTAGCTGACTACACTGGGAGCGGTTCATACGAGTGTGGAATCGAATTCTCTCCAGAGTCCTTTTGGGTACGACATGCGGTTGGCATCAGCGATGAGTACTTTTATGCCCTATTCGATGTTGTGGACGATATCGTTATTTACCGAGATCCGGATCGTTTAAAACTAGACCACAGCGACCAGGTTCGCCTCACTCTAGAGTCCCCAGGCCGATCGCCTGACCGTTATCTTTTGCTTTCGAGGAAAAAAGAGGGACGCATGAGTATGTATAGCATGGAGGCTGATTGGCGAACGCCGATCACGGGCGATTCTTTGACTATTGTTGCTGCTGAATTCAAACGAGAGAAGACGGGCTATACCGTCCGCATAAGAATCCCAGAAGATTTTATAGGTAAGTCTACCCGCCTATTTTTTGAAGTCCTCGACGTAGATGATAAAAAGTCGAGAGAAATCCGCACAAAAATCAGCACCTCTCCCCTCGGCAGCGAACATGTCGGTCAGGTGCATCTAACGAGCCCCAAACTTGCTGAGTTGATCCGCCCGTTACATTTGCGGGCCGCTAACATCACCATCTGGGACAAGGAATATCGAGTTCGGGCACAGTTAGGCTCTATCTTCCCTGAAGGGTACAAACTAGCACCAACCGATACATCTGACATGGCCCTGCTCGATCGAGTATCGACTCTAACTTTGGATGTGATGGACTGGTTGCTGAGAATTCCAGCAACTGATGATTTTGATTCAGTTGTGGCTCTTAATCGACTGGATGAACCATTGCTTCAGCATTCAATACGCGAAGGCAAAACAGTAAGTGAATTGAGACGTCATGGGGGCGCTAAAGTTATCGCCGCCGCGCAACCGATTTGGGCAGAAGACCAAATCATCGGCTCTGTTTTGATCAAACAAAGCGGAAATCGCGTGGTGACCATAAAACACGCGACCTTGAGTCGCTTCGTCATTCTCTTCCTCGGTGTGTTCTTATTCCTGGCCATTGCGATCGGTGTATTTGCCACACGTTTAACCTATCGCGTCACGCGACTGCAACGAGAGACAGAGCAAGCGACGACGATAGATGGTCGCCTATTGCAGGATTACATTCGCTCAGGCACTCGGGCCGGTGACGAGCTGGGCAACCTCACACGCAGCATCTCTTCGATGCTTCAAAACTTGGGTCAGTACACCCGCTATTTAGAGAAGTTGCCCGACACGTTAGCCCATGAAATGAACAATCCTTTGAATGTTGTAAATTCTTCTCTGGACTACCTAGAGTATCAACATAAAGAACTTGTCGACGACAAGTATTTAAACCGCGCCCGCAGCGGAATTTTTCGTTTGCGCACGATACTGACCAGCCTTACTGAAGCTGCTAACCTGAAAGAAGCTTTACGTAATGAACAATCCGATGAAGAGCGCTTCAACTTAGTCGAGCTCGTTACAGGTTGTGTCGATGGCTACCAATTAAGTAACCCCTCACGCACATTCGTAAACCACTTCCCGACCTCTCCACTGTTCATCCATGGCACGCCTGATCGTATAGCCCAGTTATTGGATAAATTGATTGACAATGCAGTTCAGTTTGGCCGTGAACAGAGCACGATTATCGTGCGAATCAACGAGCTTCCCAATATCATTCAACTTTCGATTATCAACGACGGGCCAAGCCTGCCAACGGAACTCAGTGAACGCGTCTTTGACCCCATGGTCTCCAGTTCAACCGATGCACGCCACTCACATCTCGGGCTGGGCTTGTATATTGTTCGCGAAATCGCTGAGTTCCATGGGGCAACGGTTATCGCGAAAAATCGAGCTGATGCCAACGGGGTTGAGGTAACCGTAAGCTTTACGAAGAACAGCTAAACAAACGCTCTTCTAGCTCCCGCATCTGGAAACGATATCAGCAATGCCAGGTTTCCCCTCGGCGACCTCCGTCGGCGTCAGACCTTGAAGTTCATGAGGAAATACCAACCAGGCCTCGGTTTGGTGTATATAAAAGTCAGGCACGCGATCAGTCTTATTTTTCCCTGGCTTGTACCATGGAGTTGCCACTCGCACATTGCCTGGCATATTTCGCCGTGTACGTTGTTCAAGTGTCGTGATAATGGCATCGATGCTTCGGCCGCTATCGAAAACATCGTCAACAATTAGCAAAGAGTCTCCATAATTGAGCTCGCGAATCAAGTAACCGAGCCCATGGACTCGCACGGAGCCCTCTGTTTCATCAATGCCCGTGTAGTAAGACGTCCGAATAGCTATGTGGTTAGTGGGTATCCCGGTATATTGAAGCAGTTCCTGTACCGCAATACCCACGGGCGTGCCTCCCCTCCACACTGCCACGATAAAATTTGGGGTAAATCCATCCTTGAGTATCTGCTCAGCCAGTAAGAAAGAATCTCGCAACAGAGATTCTGCAGTCAGGTAAATTTTCTCGTGCTCGGCCATTTTTTCTATCGATCAAAGCATTCAGTATTCGAGGAAAGTGTATATTATCAGTCAAGCGTAAAAGCTCCATTGCTGGAATGACTCAATAATGCAAGATGACCATAACCATGACCATGACCATGACCATGACCATGATGCCACGGAAGCACCTTCCGAGATAGAACTCCGAGTCAAGGCCCTCGAGTCACTCCTGGTGGAAAAAGGCCTCGTCGATCCGGAAGCACTGGACGAGTTGGTCGACACTTACGAACACCAAGTCGGCCCCCAGAACGGCGCTCATGTGGTTGCAAAAGCCTGGGTAGACTTAAACTTTCGCGAGCACCTTTTAGCGAGCCCCGGATCGGCAATCGCGTCACTCGGGTATTCTGGTCGTCAGGGCGAACACATCCGCGTTCTAAAAAATACGGATTCCGTCCATAATCTTGTTGTTTGCACACTTTGTTCGTGTTACCCCTGGCCTCTCCTAGGACTGCCGCCCCAATGGTACAAGTCGGCTCCGTACCGGGCCCGCGCTGTCAGTGAGCCGAGAAAGGTTCTCGAGGAATTTGGCACTCAGCTTGGAACCGATGTCAGTATTCAGGTATGGGATTCAACTTCTGAAATGCGTTACCTCGTATTACCACAACGGCCCGTCAATACGGACCACTTGTCAGAAGGCGCGCTACAGCAACTGGTCACTCGTAATTCGATGATCGGAGTAGAGACGCTAAAACCTTTCTCGGACACCAACGACTAATGAATGGTGGGCATGACCTGGGCGGTATGCACGGCTTGGGGGCCGTAAACCCTGAAAGCGAAACAGACGAGCCGGTTTTCCATCATTCGTGGGAACGCAGGGTATTCGCTTTGACACTGGCCACCGGATTTTTGGGACGCTGGAATTTAGATCAATCACGCCACGCCCGAGAACGTCAACACCCAATCGACTACCTGCGTAACACTTACTACGAGAATTGGTTGGCAGGACTTCAAACATTACTGGTTGATAGTGGCCTTCTAACAGAAGCTGAACTCCAATCGGGATCTTGCGGTAAGGGTTTTCCCGATCAGGAAATCGTGTTAACGAAAAAAGAAGTCAAAGCAAAACTTCAAGAAGGAAAATCGGTTGAGTTGCCGGTGGCGGAACCACCACAATTTGTGATTGGCCAAGAGGTCATAGTGGTTAATCGGCATCCCATCGGGCATACCCGGGCACCCCGTTATACACGGGGACGTCGCGGCACGGTCATCCATCAACATGGGGGACACATTTTTCCTGATGACCATGCAATGGGCGATCGAACGGGCCAACACCTTTACACCATCCGCTTTGATGCAGGCGAATTATGGGGAGAGGATAACGCAGGCAATGAACAGGTTTACGTTGATCTTTGGGAGTCTTATCTGACCAGCGACGGAGCCAAACAATGACCTCTAGCAGTGGGTCAGCTGTCGAAATTCCTCTGCAACCGCAGCAGAACGCCACGTTTAACTCGCCCTGGGAAGCCCAAGTGTTTGCCCTTGCCGTTCGGTTGCAGGAAACCGGTATTCTTACAAAAGACTCCTGGACGCGCGCATTGGCGAGCGAAATACAACAGGCAAGCCAACGAAATGATCCAGATTTAGGCGACACCTACTACCATCATTGGGCTCGGGCGCTCGAACAAGTGCTGATCAACTCTTCTTTGCTCGATAATCACGAAATTGAGGGGCGCATCGAAGCCTGGCGAGAGGCCTATGCGAATACTCCACACGGGCACGCGGTTCTACTTCCCCTGGAGGATTGAAGTCACCAGATTAGTCAGTTTGTGTAGCAATGCATCTGTTCAGGCAATGGTAATGCGGTGCATCACTCGCTTATAGCCGTGATAATCATTGAGCGGGTAGTGCTGAACGCAGCGGTTATCCCATAACACCATAGCGCCCTGTTGCCATCGATAACTCCCTGTAAATGCGGGGTTAATTTGGTGTTGAAATAAAAGGCTGAGCAGTGGCTCGCTTTCAACTGAGGTCATTGTCTTAAACCGAACTGAATGTGCTGGATTCACATACAACGCGCGTTTACCCGTAACCGGATGAATACGCACGGCAGGGTGCTCTGCGGTTAATTCAATGTCACCAGCACGGGCACCGATTTGCACCTTCTCCGAGCGCCCTTTCGCCACCCGCGGCTTGGCAGAACTCTGGATCACGGTCAGCTTATTGATGACCTGTTTTGTCTGGTCTGCCAAAGCATCATAAGCCAAATACATATTTGCAAACTGAGTATCACCTCCCGAGGGGGGCAATTCTCTGGCAAGCAATAAAGTTGCGGACGGAGGGTCTGGCAAGTAGGTGGTGTCGGAGTGCCACACTCCACCGAAGTTGCGTGTTTCGTGGGGTAGTTTAACGACCGGGATAATCTCGGGATAATCCGGCAAACCCTGCACCATCGGGTATCGAATCACCCGCCCCAGTTGGTGGGCAAAGTTTAGTTGTTGGGCTGGGGTTAATTCCTGCCCTTCGAAAACCAGTACCAGGTAACGGGACCAGGCACTACGAATGTCCAGGAGCGCATCACCATGGACAGTCTCGGTCAAGTCAAGACCCTTGATTAGCGCCCCGATCGGATTCGATAGTGGCTTGATTGAAAATGAACAATAATCAGGCATGGGTATGAGTCATGTCTCAAACGTTAAATGGGTATCACCTCTAAAATATACTAAACGATCTCGCTACCCAAAAAATGATGCCGACACATAGTTCGCAGAGCCCCTATGAAGTCTTCCGTCCGATTCAATGAAAAATAAAGCAGGAATTCTATGGATGGTAGCGACCACTGTCCTTTTTGTCATCGTGACTGCTGTGGTGCGCTATTTGGGCTCAGAAATGCACCCCATTCAGGCTGCATTTCTTCGTTATGCCTTTGGTGTAGCCCTCATCATTCCTTTCTGCCTGCGCGCCAGTCTATTGCGAATCCCATTTGCTCGATTGCGACTGCATGCATTTCGGGGAGTCGCGCATGGGATCGCCATTATGCTTTGGTTTTTTGCCATGATGCGGCTTCCGATTGCCGAAGTCACGGCGCTCAGCTTTATGACGCCGGTGTTTATTATCATTGGCGCCAGCGTATTTCTCAAAGAGCATTTCTACCGGCATCGCGCTATTGCCGTCGCCCTAGGCATTGCGGGAGGCTTGATCATTCTTCAGCCTGGTTTTCGGGTCATCGATCTGGGTGCCATTGCACAATTAGTGGCCGCCCCACTTTTTGCCGTTTCTATGTTGATTGCTAAAAACCTGACAAGAAGTGAGTCTAATGGACACATCTTGTTGATGCTGTCGGTGTTCTGCACACTCACTTTGACCCTTCCTGCGATCGCAATTTGGCGTCAACCCACCCTGGAAGAGCTTTCGTGGCTATTTTTATGTGCGGTTTTTGCCACTGCCGGTCACTACTGCATGACACGGGCTTTTCGAAGTGCTGAAATTTCCGCGCTGCAGCCGATCACCTTCTTACAATTGGTCTGGGCAACTTTAATGGGTTTATTTTTATTCGGTGAGCAACCCAATTTCTGGGTTTGGCTCGGTGGCGGCATCATCGTGATCTCCGCGACCTACAACGCGAGAAAGGAACAAACCGTACGATCACATTTGACTTGAGTGCGCTAGAGCATCAAAAACGCACTCCAGCGTGTCGGCGAGCATCGAAAACATCGTGTGCAGCTCGTGTGCTGTCATAATAAAAGGAGGACAAATCACAATCGCCTGGCCAAGTGGTCGACAAATCAGGCCTACATCAAGCGCCGCGTTAGCAATTCGCTCACTGACGCGCAATGCCGCTGGAAATGGCGTACAGGTCTCTTTGTTTTCGACCATCTCTAAAGCACCCATCCATCCGGCGGTGCGTACCTCTCCGACATGCGGGTGAGACGCGAACGCAGCGAGACCCGATTCAAATTGTCCAGACAATGCTTGAATGTTTTCCAACAAGCCACCAGTCGTAATGAGTTCGATCGCGCTCAAGGCAATTGCGCAACCTACCGGGTGTCCGGCGGAAGTAAACCCGTGGGCAAATTCCTCCTGTTCGGCGATCGCAGCATTCAATGCATCGGCTACTGAGGGTTTCACGATGACAGCACCCATCGGAAAGTAACCCGCGGTAATACATTTGGATGCGACGATGATGTCCGGTTCCAGATCGAAACGCTCCGAACCCCATAACACCCCCGTTCGACCCAGCCCACAAATGACCTCATCCGCAATCAGGGGGATGTTGTAGCGCCACAGCACTTGCTGAATCGCGGGGAAATAGCCCGCAGGCGGAGGAATGACCCCGCCGGCCCCTAAAACTGGCTCCGCAAAGAAACCCGCGATAGTGGTCGGATCCTCGGAAAGAATCACACGCTCAAGTCGCTCCGCTAAACGCTGCGAGTATTGTTCTTCGCTTTCATCGAGTGTTCGATAACGCCAATAGTGCGGGCAGTCAACGTGAATAAAATCTTTCAATGGCAATCCAAAAGCTGCGTTATAGGGCTTCGCTGTCATCGACGCTGCCGCAACCGTCACGCCATGGTAGCTATTGAGCCGCGTTAATATTTTCCGTCGTTGTGGTTGGCCTTGGTGTGTCGCGAGCAACCAAAGCATTTTGACCACCGTGTCATTCGCCTCAGAACCCGAATTAGTGAGAAAAACTCGCCCCGACTCAAAGGGCGAAATTGCTATCAGTCGTTCGCACAGTTCAATAGTGACGTCACTCATACGACCAAAAAATGTGTGATAGCCAGGGAACCGACGAAACTGTCTGCAACCCGCCTCGATCAATACAGGATGATTAAATCCGGCGACCGAATTCCACAGACCCGAATTGGCATCAAGATAGCGCTTTCCATGAACGTCAACGACATAAATGCCCTCACCGTGGTCCAGAACGAGGGGGCCCCGCCCTTTCAGCGTAGTAACATCGCTAAATGCCGGCAGAACAGCATGCATTGCTCGCCCTTCCCACGAATTAGGATCTAAGGGCACGCTCATTGGGCGAGGTTCCAATAGTTGGCGAGTTTTCCAGCCCGAGCGAATAAATAGTCGATAGATCTACTGAAGTCTTTCAGATCATCGGGCGCTGTCTTAGCCGCAGCCCCCGCATGATATTCATCAACCACAATGACGGCCTCTGCGTAGCATGCATGCTCGTCGCGCCTCTCACCCCGGTCACTCGAAACCCGCTCAAATGAGTGGGTATCAAGATATCCCACATCCACTACCGTCTCGGTTTGGGGTGAATATCCAAAGACCTTCGTGATGTGTGGAAAGGCCGTAATGAATCCAACGCCCTCGATTCCACTATTAACTAATCGATTGTCAAAATCAGCTGGAGTGTCATCGCACGATTGCCACTCGAACAGGTGAGACTCTTCCTTTCGAATGACCGAACGAAAATAAACTTCAAATCCCGATTGACCCTCTGGCATCGACAAGCAGACGCGACCACAGCACCTGCCATGATAATCATGACAGCCAGCTACCTGCATGACAGTGCTGTTCAGCCGATAACGGCCCGAGTCGCATCGGCAAGAATACCAACCATGTCATCCAAGGTCTGCTCTTCTGTGACGATGGGCGGCGCCAATGCATAAACATCGCCCCGCACGCGACTGAACATTCCTCGCGCAACGGTCTCCTCATGGATGCGAGCACCAATTGCGTCTTCAGCCGGAAACATCTCGCCCGTCGCCGTATCTTTAACGTACTCGACAGCGCACATCATGCCAAGACCTCGGATTTCACCGACATGCGGATGACCGCTTAACGCCGAACGAAGTCCAGCGAGCAATCGCGCGCCCTTTTGTTTTGCCTGCCCTGGGAAATCTTCAGTTTCAATAATATCCAGCATAGCCAGAGCGACTGCACAACCGGTTGGATGCGCGCTATAAGTATAGGCATGCATCCAGGGTTTACCACTGTCCTCCATCGTCTGTGCGATTTCATCACTGACTCCAATACCACCCAATGGGAAATATCCCGATGTAATTGCCTTGGCATACTGGATCAGATCAGGTTTAACCCCCCAATGCTCAAGCCCGAACATGGTGCCGGTTCGACCAAATCCCGTGATGACTTCATCAGAAACTAACAAAACCTCATACTGATCGCAGATCTCTCGTATTCGAGGAAAGTAATCATCCGGCGGAACGATGACCCCCCCGGCTCCCTGCACGGGTTCTGCAATAAACATAGCGACGCTGTCAGCGCCTTCTTCTAGAATGGCTTTCTCAAGTTCATTCGCCGCTGCGATCCCAACGCTGACAGAAGAATCACTGGACCGATATCGATAAGGATCCGGACAGGGAATATGAACGAATCCAGGAATCCTGGGTTCGAACATGGGCCAGTAACTATTAATCCCTGTGGCACACATCGCCGCTAAGGTCACCCCGTGATAACCCCAAATACGAGAAATCACTTTGGTTTTGTTCGGCTTGTTTTTTAACTTCCAGTAATATCGCGCCATCTTAATATTGCTGTCCGTCGACTCGCCACCACCGGACGTAAAAAAGAAGTGGTTAATGTTCGGATAAGTGATTGCCGCCAAACGCTCGGCCAACTCAATTGCGCGCGGATTAGAGCTCCCGGTATATCCAGAGGAATAAGCCAGATCTGTCATTTGCTGATGCGCTGCATCGGCCAATTCAGATCGCCCATTTCCCGCCGTGTTGTTCCACAGTCCCGAAAGACCATCAATGAAACGATCGCCATTAGCGTCGATCAGAAAAGCACCCTTACCCCCAACCCACACTTTTCCGCCAACGTGGCCCTTCGGGCTATGAAGCGGATGAATTAAGTGGGCTGCGTCACGATGAAGCAATGAAGTTTCAGTGTTGTTATCCAAGTTTTCTCTCCACGTATTGACGCGTTCTACACGCTTAATTTTGCCTTTAAAAGGATTAATAAAACAGACTTAGAACACCAGTATATCCGTACAGGCGATTATGCGAGATTTCCCCGTTTGCAAAAAACCCCACCAGCGGGACATCTCCTAATTCCTGGCTAAGGATTTTCATTTCCCCAGAATTAGGGCCGAAGGTATGGCGCCCGCGCCCCAAACAAGAGAAGTAAAGGCCGCCTTTAGGTGTCTTATTCCCGACTCGGCGGCGTACATCTTTAGCCATTCGAATCAGATCTTTGCGTGCCGTGTCCGCATCTCGCTTGCAAAATACAATAACCTCACCAGGGGAAACATGCTCGCCAATAGCAAGCACTTCCTGTTCAACATCGATACCAATTAAGTTTCGGACCACATAATCACCGGTATCGGACCCCGTAACCGACAGACCCACAAATATATGACCGCCCACACGATTGAGGTTACTTGAAAAAGGTTCGCCGATATCTTCTTTAAAGACCGTTAATGCGGGACGATCATCAATGCGCACAATAAGATTTCGATCGCATTCAGTAATCGTCCTGTTGGGCCCAAGCGGACTGCATCCCTGACTCAGTCCGGAGGCTATTGACACTTTCTCCGAAAAAAGAACACCAGAGATGCCACCGTTCGTTAGTCCATCGGCGACCTGTTGGTGCTCCTCGCCAGAAGTCGAGGTCAACCCTCCGAGGAGAAACCCCCCACCAAGGATGTCAGAAAGACCTGGGATCAATTGCTGCAAGTGTGGGTTATGCGGATCCGCATGAACAATGCCAACGGTGCTGAAGTTGTTCGCACACCAGGTCTGCACATCCTTTGAGCATTCCGACGCAGCATCAACCACTGTTGAAAGGACTCGGAACCCATCCGTTGGAAAGACACCCGTCAGCATGGCAATTCCCGGTGAATCGTAGCATTCCGTATCACAGGCCACGATGCCAATGCCACTGGTGCCTACCCAGTGGTCTATCCCGCTGTGGACTTTCAGGTACTCAACAATCGCCTCAAGTGCTGGGACGTGCTCACTGGTAACATAAACAAAGCCTAGGTTCGCCTCTGACTGTCCTAGCGTTGTGGTTTCCAAACAGGCATCAATTGCATCATGCCAATCGGTGACGCTTGAAAAGCCCCATCCGAACTGTTCCTGTACCTGATCACTCAATGGATTGATAACTCAGAGACGCATCAGAAATTCATGATCTATTAAGTCCAACTGAATCCGGGGGTTCGCGTGTAACAGTGCAATGCTCCATCCTGGATGATTGGAGAACGCATGCGTGCACCACCCCGATTATGGTGCGAATGCAGAAAAGCAGCCGAGGTAATCTGTACCCCGTATTCAATCCAATTCACCCGTTGATCTTCAATCATTGAATAAACGCCTTCCCCTTGGAGGCTGAGTGTAACGGCCACACCATTGTGTCGATGTGGACGTTGGTCCCGACCCGGTTCTAACGTATTAATCGTGCAATTAATCGTTGGCAGAATATTTGTGCTGCCATTTAATGCGTGATTGGAAAATACGACGGCGTGGCTCGAGGTGTTTTCCGTTATTGGTCGATTTAACACCGGTCCAAACTGTCGTTCGATTTCGTTCGATTTCGTTCGATGGTCAATGCACTGCCTCCATGCGGTCATCACCAAACCTAGGTGGCCACAAACGCTCCAGAGAGAGAAGTGGCTCGTTTGTGGCTACGAACAACAGGCAATCCTGAGCGATGGCTGTGTGAGTGATTGCCTGGAACCCCAGGCCAGGAAAAATAAAAATTGTTTTCCTGGCTGTAGTATCTCGCACGCTTAGCCGGTAAGGTGGGCTCAAGAGACACCCTCTCCTTGGGAAAAATTGCCTCACCAGTCATGATCATGACCTCCCTTAAATGCCGACCGATCGTAACTCGGAAACAGTCTAGCAGATAAGATTGTTTCGGGTTTCGCACTCTATTAATTCCGCTGCCAACACCATGCCTAATCACACTGACATTTTGCGTATTGGAACGGGCGCTGGCTTCTCTTCTGATCGACTCGATCCTGCAATGGAACTGGTCGAACACGGCTCACTCGATGCCATTATTTTCGAGTGTTTGGGTGAACGAACTTTGGCCTTTGCGCATCGCGACATGCAATTGGCTAACGGCAACGGTTATAACCCACTGCTCGTAAAACGCATGAACCATTTACTCCCCTTATGCAGTCGCCACAATACCTGTCTGATAACCAACATGGGAGCAGCCGACCCACTGGCCGCGGCGGTACGGACCAGCGAGATTGCCGCCCAATGCCAACTGGGACACCTCAATATTGCCGCGGTTCTCGGGGACGACGTAACCCACCTGATCACGCCAGATGTAGAACTTATCGAACCCGAATGCACTGTTGCACAAATTGGCCGACCTATGATCGGTGCTAACGCCTATCTAGGCTCCCAAAGCATCACCCCTGCCCTGACGAGGGGAGCTGACGTTGTGATCACCGGGCGGGTCGCAGATCCCTCACTGTTCCTCGCCCCAATGCAAGCCCACTTTGGGTGGAGCAATCATGACTGGCAACAACTCGCCAATGGCACGGTTGCTGGCCATCTAATGGAATGTGCGGCTCAAGTAACGGGTGGCTACTTTGCTGACCCCGGTTTCAAAGAGGTTGACGAGTTGGCCAGGGTCGGTTTTCCAATCGCCGAAATCTCACCTGACGGTTCAGTGGTGATCACCAAACTACCGACGACGGGTGGCCGAGTTGATCGCCAAACAGTCAAAGAACAGCTGTACTACGAAGTTCACGACCCGTCCGCCTACATCACACCTGACGTGATCGCAGATTTCTCCATGGTTGAACTGGATGATCAAGGGAATGACCGAGTGATGGTCTGTGGAGCAAAAGGTCGCGCAAGAACGGAGACACTGAAAGTGACGGTGGCTTTTGATGGAGGACACCTTGCCGAAGCCGAAGTCTCGTATGCCGGACCTGGCGCTCTCAGCCGAGCGCAACTGGCCGGAGAAGTTATTAATCAGCGGCTGGATAGCGTGCATGGGAGCGTGAGCGAACGACGAATAGACCTAATTGGCGCGGCTTCATTACATGCCAGCGCGGGTAAATTTAGTCCGGATTCAAAGGATATTCGCCTGCGCTGTGCGCTACGTACGCCGGATCCCGAAGAAGCGGCTAATGTTTTGTGGGAGATGGAAGCTTTACTGTGTTGTGGCCCAGCAGGCGGCGCCGGCTATCGAGGCCACATCACACCGAGTGTGTTGACGTACTCGGCCTTATTGGAGCGCGATAGGGTTAAAACGACCGTTGAGTTTATTCAAATATGAAGGGCCGAACTAGCCTGCGACACATTGCCCACGCGCGTGCTGGCGACAAAGGTAATCGCTCCAACGTGGGGGTTTTTGTTTATGAACCGAAACACTATTCGATCCTGATTCGCCAGATCACACCGGAACGGTTGAAATCTGAATTCGGCAATCTTGTGCGAGGCGCGGTGCGCTGTTATCCATTGCCCAAAGTTCATGGACTTAACGTCGTCATGGACCGAGCGCTGGAAGGCGGGGTAAACGAATCGCTAAATCTAGATGGACACGGAAAATCCTGGAGCTTCCTGATTCTTGATCTGGAAGTCGAGATCAACACCGACAACTTGGAAACAAAGGAATGACTTTCCCGGATTCAGGTCAAACCGTCGATGAAGTCCTCTGCAGGCTACGTTCATATGTAGAAACAGATACTCCATGGCACGCAAAGAAGATGTTCATTGGCGGAAGTTATTTCGGCGGGGACGACATTGTCGATGCGTCTAATCAAGCTGCCGGGGTGTACCAAAACCACAATGTACTTTATGCGGGGCGAATTTTTCCTGGGCTCGTGCAGATCGAACAAGAGATAATCAGCGCCCTTTTGGGACTGTTCAAGGCCCCGCCGAGCGGCACAGGAAACCTGACCGGAGGCGGCACTGAGAGTTTGTTGCTCGCAGTGAAGTCAGCACTTAACCGCGCTAAGTCCATTGGCAAGAAGGCCCCGTTTGATCTGATCATTCCTGAAGCTGCTCACCCAGGTTTTGACAAAGCTGCCCACCTGATGGGAGCGAAGGCCATACGCCTTGCGTCGAGCCAGGTATTTCGGGCGGATCCCGAACAAATCAAAGCATCAGTCGGACCCAACACTGTTTTCTTGGCCGCTTCCGCCCCTTCTTTTCCGTTTGGGGTAACGGACCGAGTTGATGAACTGGCGGATATTGCGAAGGAAAGTGATCTATGGCTCCACGTAGATGCATGTCACGGGGGATTCGTTCTGCCATTCGCACAGCAACTGGGGTACGAGACCCCCACATTTGATTTATCGATCGATGGCGTTACCTCGTTATCGGTTGATTTGCATAAATTGGGATACGCCAATAAGGGTGCCTCGGCATTGCTGTTGGCAGATGCGAAGAACGAACAATACCAACGTTACACTTTTGATAATTGGCCTGGTGGCCGATATTCGACTGCCGGATTAATGGGGTCCCGGTCGGCTGGAGGACTGGCATCGGCATGGGCCATGATTCAGATCCTCGGTCAGTCGGGTTATCGTGAAATTGTGTCGGAAATCCTGACGGCGAGAGACCAATTGGTCCGAGGTATAACCCAACTGCAAGGATTGAGTGTGTTAGGAAACCCCGACGCCTACTTGGTCGCATTTACCGCTGCGAAGGTTGACATCATGGCCGTCAGTGAAGGAATGCTAGCCCGGGGATGGGTCACAGGACACCTCACGCGACCGCAGGCCATCCATCTCTTTCTGGATCGCCACAACGCCACGGCCATTCCAGAATATCTGTCGGACCTGGGCGAAACACTATCAGAAGTTGAACGAGGCCTCTGGGCTGGCGGTCGCGCTGATACCGTCTATACTCGATAAAACCTGCTGTTAGACAAAGATTTATCCCTCTAAGCGCAGCGGTGGCAGAATTCCCATGATGGTCCACTAAAATATCGGAGAAATGTAATATGCGGCTCAACAAAAAAATCGCGTTGGTTACCGCGGCGGCATCCGGTATGGGTCGGGCGGGCGTTACTCGATTTGCTCATGAGGGCGCCCAAGTTGTGGCAGTAGATGTTGACGAAAAAAACCTTAACACCGTCGTTAAAGGTCTCACAGACGCCGGACACGATGCGATTGGAATTTGTGCCGATCTCACTGATGACACTGAGTGTGCTCGAATAGTTACGGATACGGTACAACATTATGGGGGCCTGGATCTTCTTTGGAATCATGTGGGTCATCCCGGCTATTCCCGAGTTGAGGATCTTGACGCGGCAGATTATGAGATCACCATGGACCTGAATCTTCGATCGGTCTTTCGGACGACAGGTGCCGCGATTCCAGCGATGCAATCTCGCGGAGGAGGCAGTATTTTATTTACTGCATCCATCGCCGGACTCATTGGATCACCGTTCAGCCCCGTTTATTCAGCCGCCAAATGGGCGGTTAATGGGCTCATGGCATCTCTGGCGGGTCGTCTCGCTGGCGATGGCATCCGAGTAAATAGTGTTTGTCCGGGCCCGATCGACACGCCAATGTTAAATGTCTTTATGGCACGGCCCGACCAAAATGCGGATAAAGAGGCCAATTTAGAAATGATGAAAGGAAATATCCCCTTGAAACGTGTAGGCACCGCAGAGGAAGTCGCTAATGCGGCCTTGTTTCTACTATCAGATGAAGCGTCTTACATCACGGGCGTGGCCTTACCCGTCGATGGAGGATTCGTTTCTAAATAACACTTACCCCGGTGCTCATAAAGGAGGCCCGCCCGCTGGCGGCCTCCGACGTTCATACTCAGCGCCAATTCGAAGCACGGTGGCTTCCTGATGTGCGGAGCTCAGAATTTGTAACCCGCCCGGCAGGCCCTCTGGGGTAAAACCCATGGGAAGGGACAGCCCACACAGACCGAGGTAATTGGCAGCCCGTGTGAAGTACGCAGGGGTAACGCTTTGGTCTAACGACTGTATCGGCCGGGCAGTGGTTGGTGTGGTCGGTGTCACGATGGCATCAAAACGCGCCACCTGTTTTCCCAAAACGGCTTGGTCTTTTTTTCTTTGGCACAATGCGTCGATATATTCACTCGCGCTGATCCTGGCCCCCGCCAACATCCGCGGGCGTACATCCTCATCAAGGAGCGCGGTTTCGTCCGCATAAAGGGCGCCGTGGTGATAGTACCCTTCAGCCGCCATGATGACCCCCGAGGCGTGTTTTAAGTCATCGAAAGATTGTGATGGTTCAAATGCTTCAATCCGTGCACCGTGTTGCCGCAGCAACTCGAGGGCATCGTCATACAGTGTGAGAACGTCAGCCGCAACGCCTTCGCGTTCAGTCCGCGATAGTTCACCCAACAACATGCCGTCAATGCCTCGTTTCAGTTCATACCAAAGCCCCTTGTCTTCTTTGCGATCCTGGTCGACGGCCGCCGGGTTTCGACCCAATAAGGTCTCATACATCAAGGCAACGTCACTGACCCACCGAGCCATGGGTCCGGGTGTGTCGAGGGTATGTGACAACGGGACAATGCCATCGAGGGGCAATACTCCCTGCGAGACCTTCAGACCCACGATGCCACACATTGCCGCTGGCAGTCGAACTGACCCACCGGTATCGGTACCCACGGCACAGCCCGCTAGTCCTGCAGACACCGCAACTCCGGATCCGCTGGATGAGCCCCCAGGCGTGCGCTGACGATTCAAATCCCACGGGTTCCATGGAGTGCCCATTTTCTGGTTAGTTCCCCAGCCACCGAAGGCGAATTCCACGGTTTTCGTTTTACCAAGAAAAACACCGCCAGCGGCAAGGAGTCGCCGAGCGATAGTCGCACTCTGGCGAGCGATGTGTGTTTTGCGCAACTGACAACCGGCGGTCGTAACCAAACCATCGACATCAATGATGTCCTTTAGCGCGAAAGGGATTCCATGGAAAGGCCCTATTCTGTGGCCGCTTGCAATGGCCTGGTCGACCGCCTGCCCCGCCACACGAGCCTGCTCGAGGCACAATAACTGGAACGCACCCAGTCGAGAATCCAACATCCCAATACGCTCGCAACACTGCTCGACTAGCTCACTTGATGTTAACTCGTGGCGAAGTATTTTTTCCGCTTGAGTGCTGATGCTTTCATAAGGATTATCGATCATTTTGTTCTCCACCACTGTTGTACACGGTGCATACACTACCAACACAGCACCTTCTAAAACACACTGTTCACCCGCAATCCTCATGGCGAAGTTCGCTCAACAAACGGTAACCATCAATATCAGAATCCGTATTGTTTTTACTCGCCAGTAAATCGCTGACTCTTCGTGCATCATCTTCACGTGTTAAATGAAGCACCAAACACGACTCTACCGTTTGATCTTGGCCTCGAATTTGTTCTTCTTTTCGAGGTCTAGTATGCGAGTGTGTTGAGTCCATAACCCGCATCCATACTTCCGTTCTTACGACCCCCGAAAGCTCGCCGAACAACAGTGCCATTGTTTTAAATTCCTCCTCTTTGCCGTGCTCTCGAGTACTCATGGTGACAACAAAACCACCCCGCTCTCGGCCAGAACGTTGCACACAGGAACAGACCGTTCGAGTGACATTGATAAACATACCGGCCATCACTTCTTTGGTCAACAAGGACGGTTGATCTAGCTGCGCCTGATAGGCCGATGAAAACAATACGTCAGTGGATTCAGTTTCATAGTAGGTAAAAAATTGTGGATTCGTGCCTAAAGATTCATAACGGCGCCCCAATCGGAACCCTTTAATACTGACTCGGTCAAAAAAATGCTCATCGTGATACCACTTATCGTATAACTCCTCGTGGCCCACGGCACAATCATTCCACAGGGCCAATACGCCGGTTTGTGGGTTTATTCCTTCCACGGCACCCCCCCTGCGTATGTCCGGTAGGGAATAGCGGCATGGAAGCCCGCGTCAACGGGCAACATGACGCCGGTGATGGCGGTTGCAGCGTCTGAACACAAAAATGCGACTGCATCCGCAACATGGTGAGGTTCAACCAACATATTGAGCGCTCCTGAATTCCGCAGCACTTCTGGATCTCGTTCACCGGCGTCGATTTTGGCCTGCATCGCGGGCGTGATGACATAGGTCGGTGCCACACCGTTAACCCGTATCCCAAAACGTCCCAGTTCCACTGCTAGTATTTCAGTCAATCGACGTATCGCGGTTTTTCCGGGACAGTAAGCTGGCAATGGAAACGCAACAAAACTAGTCGTTGAACCAACGGTTACGATGGCCCCCCGCAACGCCGCACGCATGATTTTCCCAAAAGAACGAACACAGTGAACCGTACCGTGGTAATTGATTTGCCATACTCGATCATGACTCACCATATCCATATCAAGAATATTAGCGCTGCTCTCAAGAATTCCTGCAGACGTAACCAAAACATCGATTCGCCCGTGCTCCCCCCAAATTTGTTGCGCGCATTCATCCACACTATGCGCATCGGCAACATCAACAACGTGGTACTTTGTCCGCAAGCTCGATGAGTTCAACTCATTGACCAATCGGGCCGATTGCTCGCTTTCTTGATCAAGGATCTCAACCAAATATCCGAGCGACACCAGTTTGCGGACGCAGCCCTCACCTATTCCACTGGCACCCCCGGTTACGACGGCAACTTTATCCATCGACGACATCGCCTTACTCCTCCGTTGCTCTGTATTTATTTATTTATTGATTAATGGCATGAGCGCCATCCATATAAATTGTCTGACCCGTTAATAAAGCACCCCCGGACTCCACCAGTTGTCCAACCAGCTTCGCCACCTCATTGGGGTGGGCCGGCCTTCCAATCGGGATACGGGTATTCAGCCACTTTCTGTTTTTATTGTTTGCAAGATAATCCGAACTTAAATCGGTTTCGACGTAACCAGGCGCCACATTGATGATGTAAATACCATGTGGTGCCCATTCGACAGCTAAACAGCGTGTCATCGCGCCGACCGCGGCCTTAGACGCACAATAGGCCACACTTCCCGGGACCCCTAATCGATCGAAAAACGAGCCCATATTGATGACCAATCCTCCGCCATTGTCTTGCATAGAGGGATAGATTTCTCGGCACGCGATCATCATGCTTGTTGCATTTAAATTCATGACGGCATTGTATTCTTTAGCCGTAAGCTCAGCAGAGCGCCGTGCCATATACGCACCTGCATTATTGACAAGCAAATCGACTGGGCCGCCTGCAACAATAGAGGCGAATACCCGTTTTATTTGATCTTCGTCTGATACATCGCAAACCATCCCAGTACCGGCCACCGCAGTACCACTCCTCGATAACCCAAAACTCTCATATCCTCGGGAACTAATATCTTGCACAATTGCAGCCCCTATACCACGACTTGCACCAGTAACGATGGCGCGCAACCTAGGCATCATTAAAGATCGCTTTACGTTTTTCCAGGAATGCCATCATGCCTTCCTCAGAATCCTCACTTTGAAACGCAAGGGTTGAAAGATCATTCTCAATGGCCTGTCCGTCAAGTAACGATTTGTCGAACGCCCTGAGAACTGCTGAGCGAGCGAGATTGAGAGCAACTTGGCTAAATCCCAACATAGGCTTCAGGAAATCCTTCGCGATCTCAATTGATGCCTCCTCAACCAACTGATTCACGAGGCCGATCTGCTGGGCTTCGATTGCTTCAACGGTTCGACCACTTAAAATTATCTCCATTGCGCGACCCTGCCCGATCAGACGCGGCAGACGTTGTGTTCCGCCATAACCCGGTATCAATCCTAACTTGATTTCGGGCAAACCCATTTTTGCGTTCTTCTGTGCAATGCGAAAAGTGCACGCCATTGCGAGCTCAAGCCCTCCCCCAAAAGCGTACCCATTCATCAATGCGATAGATGGTTGACGAAGTTGCTCCAATCGCTGAAACACAGATTGACCAAATTGTGTGCTCTGTTGCTGTTCCCGCATGCTGCGCTTGCGTAATTCGCCGATATCGGCACCCGCAGAAAATGCTTTAGCTCCTGCACCCGTGATAATAAGTCCACGGGCATCAGATCGATCAACTTTGACTAATAATTCATCTAACGCGGACATGATATCAAACGACAATGCGTTCAATGCTTCCGGGCGATTCAATGTGATTACTGCGATAGTGTCATCAAATGATAGAAGTGGTGTCATTTAACAAATCCCTTATAAGTTCGGTTATTAGAACGCAACAAGTATCGGATTCCAGTCTAGTCTGCATCGAGTCTTACGACGATGCCCGCACTAGACTTGCTGGCGGCGGGAAATCGCTTCAATACCAGGGGGTCATGTCCGGGCACAATAATTCCATCTTCTCCCGCGAGTATTTCCAGGCGCTGGAAGCCCTTAAGCATGTCGGCAACGTTATAAACAATCGGGAACGGTGATCGTTTCTCATAATTTTCATAAAAGTGACTAACATCACTTGCTAACACTACCCATCCTTTACGTGTTTTCACACGAACACATTGTATGCCCATCGTATGACCACCAATGTGGTGTACAGAGACCCCGGGAGCTATCTCATCATCACCATTATGGAACACGACCCGCCCTTCAAATACATTTCTTACAACATCGACAATATGATTCACCGTATAGGCGCCGGAAAAAAACTTCTGTGTCATATGCGGCCCCGTTGCATACTGTATTTCACGTTCCTGTAAATGAAATCTGGCGCGCGGGAAATCATACAAAGTGCCCGCGTGGTCGTAATGCAAATGAGTGACTACGACATCTTCAATCGTATGGGAGTCAATACCGATCAGGGACAGGCTCGCTGCCGGTGAACGCCGGAAATCACATGTCCAAACATTTCCGGACGCCTGGCGGCGTCTTTCGGCTTCTTTCTCATCAAACCCTGTATCAACAACGATCGTCCGATGAGCGTTTCGGATAGCCCAAATAAAGTATGCGAGTGGTTCTAACCCATCATGAATCGGGTCAGATGATGCGACCATGATATGGTTTTCTGCTCGCCTTCTTTCGTGTCGAATGGCATAACAGACAGCGTATACTTCGTAGACATCATTCTCACCCATGAATACATCCTCCCACGCAACACAAGATGTTCGTGTTCATTAACATGACAATCTTGACGTTACCCACTTCCTCACACCAGGACAAGGCATCGTGACTATCAAAGACAACAATATCGGCGTCATTGGCTTGGGCAATATGGGAAGACCTATCGCAGAACATTTGGCTAACGGCGGTTTTGAGGTATTTGCTTACGATACCGATAACGAAAAACTCAACACTCAAGGATTGTGGGTATCCTGCAAATCCATTCAAGAAGTACAACGGTCCGCCTCGACTGTGCTCCTGAGCCTTCCGGATTCCAACGCAGTGTCAGCCGTCACATCGCAACTAATCTCGGTGCCTCCGTTAAATGAATTCACTGTAATCGATACATCCACGATCGGCCCACAAAATAGTACTTCGATCGCAGCCGCTCTGAAGCCGCATAAAGGCCTTTATCTCGACAGCCCCGTGTCAGGTGGCGTAAGGGGTGCGAGAGCGGGGTCGCTTTCCATCATGTGTGCTGGAGACAACACCTTGTTTCAGGCAGTTCTTCATTTTCTGAAAACGTTCACGGCAAATCAGTTTTACATTGGACCCAACCCCGGACAAGCACAGGTAATGAAAGTGCTTAACAACTTTCTCTCAGCGACAGCACTGGCAGCAACCAGCGAAGCAATTCTTTATGGCGTCAACCAAGGTCTTGATATTCAGCAGATGTGCGACGTTATTAATGTCTCAACCGGTGTGAACTCTGCCAGCCGCGACAAATTTCCAAGCCAGATCGTAACGGGACAATATGATGCCGGATTCACCAATTCACTCATGCTAAAAGACATCGAACTTTTTCTTGAAGGGTGCGAGAAATCCGACACCGCCAGCGAGGTAGCCAACACCATTGTTAACCAATGGCGTTCTTTCAACCAAACAGAACCGGGAGCTGATGCGACCCGGATCTATGAATTTACGAAACACAGGGTCGACAGTTAATGAAAGTCGGAGTCATCGGAGCCGGCGCTATGGGCGGCCTCTACGGAGTACAACTGGCACTGTCAGGAGTGCAAGTATCGATGGTGGAAAAAAATCCACATGCCCTATCTGCCATCCAGGAGCGCGGGTTTCACTTGAGCGGTCTCACAGGAGATCATTTTGTCAAACTGCATGCCGAATGTGACCCAAGTCAGCTCGAGCCCGTCGACGTGGCCTTTATTCATACTGACACTAATAATACGGCGGAAGCCGCGCAACATGCCAAACGATGGTTAAAAGAGGATGGTTTTGTAGTCACATTTCAAAACGGTATCGGTAATGTCAATATCCTGCAGGAGACGCTTGGTAATGACCGCGTTCTCGGTGGCATCAGTTACCATAGCGCGCGCCTTGATGCCCCTGGGCACTCAGTTCATACCAACGCCAACACAACATGGATTGGTGAATTGAACGGTGATATTTCCGAGCGCGCACGTCGCCTTCAAATCATGCTCTCGAACGCCGGGTTTAACGTGGATTTAGTCAGTGATATTGAAGCCGTGATTTGGACAAAGTTTGTATTAAATTGCGCTGTTAATCCTATTTGTGCTTTGACTGGATTTCGCACAGGTGAAATTGGAAATAATACCGATGCAAAGATTTTTCAAGGAGTCATCGTTGACGAAATCCTGTCACTTCTGCAAGCCAAACAAATAAGCTTGCGTGATCCCGATATTCGCTCAACCATCGCAGCATTCAGTGGAACTATATTCAACAAACCCTCTATGCTTCAGCATATGGAAAACGGGGTCCTGACAGAGATTGACGCACTGAATGGTGCTGCAGTGCGAGAGGGTAGACTCCTCGGGATGGAATTACCTTATAACGCTGCCATCACGTTACTAGTTAAAGCGACTAGCGCGCGCTCTATCCGTTCATTGCATGGCCACCTTACTGATTACGAAACATTAGAAGCGGTAGAGAAGACGTAGCCGAAACAATCAATAACCGCCTACGGAGCACACACTATGCCGCGCGTAAAAGAAATCACTCTCGAAGAAGTCCCCCATGAACTACACGATATTTACCGACGCTTTTCCACAGAATACGGACCATTTGCAAATCAAGTAAAAATCTTTGCCCAAAGACCCCCTGCCCTTAAACATATCATGGGGCTTTTACTTGACCTCAAGGAGGAAGCCTGCCTACCACAACGTTATCTGGAAATCGCATTGGTTGTCGTTTCGCGAATTAATGAGTGTGACTACTGCGTAGTCCATCATGATCCCCGTCTTATCGCCGAAGGGCTAGACTCCGAAGCTGTGGAAAACATTCTTAACCCTGACTGCCCTGGGCTGAATGATCTCGATTGCTTGGTTCGCGACTTCGCTGTCCAGGTCACGAACACACCTGGACGAATTCGCGACAAAATGTTTGCTGACCTGCGCGAGCATTTCACGGAAGCCCAAATCGTGGAACTCGTTCTGAGAACGGCCCTATGTGGTTTCTTTAATCGTTTTAATGACACGCTACAAATTGAGGTTGAAAAAGAAGCGCGCGTCTAACGCCTAGATGATTTCAAAGATTGCTTCGGGAAGCAGAGCAGGACGCTATTGATAATAGTGATGTTCCACCCACATATGATACTGAATCATAGCCAAAAGACTGTAACAACCCATTTCCACGTTGAACTCTGACCACGATGCGAGTGTCAATATGTTTCTTTCTGAACATTTAACAAAGCTGAGCCAAGCGCCTATTGAAGACGAACTACGGGACCGTGCGTTGCAGCACTTTATTGATTGGCTGTTAGCCTCATTAGTCGCTCTCAAGCTGAACGTAGGCTCGGGCATCATAACGCTGACAAAAAACAACCGCTCTGGTGGCCGCGCCACCACTCTGGGCATCGGCGACTGTGACATCATGACGGCACTAATACACAATGCTGCTCTGGGTAATGCGGCCGAACTCGATGACTATCACAGATTGTCTGTAACTCATCCAGGACCGATCGTTATACCTGTGGCACTTGGAGTCGCCCAACAGGAAGAGCGGGGCATTCGAGACTTTCTAGATGGAATAGTCGTGGGCTATGAAGTGATGGCCCGGATGGGGAGTGCCGTCGGGAAAAAACATTATCAGCACTGGCACAAAACTGCCACCTGCGGAACCTTCGCTGCTACGGCAACCGCTGTGCGCGTAAACGGCTATAGCAAAACGATTATGCAAAATGCACTCGGGCACGCGGGCTCTATGGCTGGCGGTATTTGGGAATGCCGTACAGAGGCAACCGAAACAAAACAACTTCATTCAAGCCACGCGGCTATGTCTGGGTATCTTTGTGCAACCGCCGCGCAGGCAGGTCTACGTGGCCCATCCGCGGTACTCGAAGGAGAATACGGATATTTTTCGGCGGCTTGCCCAGACCCTGAAACGTCATTCCTGGAAGCGCCTCTGACTCGATGGTCTCTTTGGGACACTAGCCTTAAACCGTGGCCCTGCTGTAGACATACTCATTCCACCGTACTCGCACTTCAGAAGTTATTCCTGGAATACGGGCCTTTCGTTCCTGATGATATATCCAAGATAGAAATCAGCACTTTCTCGGAGGCAATTAAGTTATGCGATCAGGCTGCGCCAGCCCATGAAACGGCCGGTCGCTTTAGTCTCCAGCATGTGGCTGCCGTTACGATTCTCCACGGAAAACCAGAGTTGAATGACTTCAACGCAGGTATGAGAGACGACCCGATTATCTCTCGATTGCGTGATCTAATACAGATTAAGGAATGTTCAGACGCCACGCGCGATTATCCTGTATCTGCACCGGCCACGGTCTCGCTTACCACGTTGAACGGGAAAACATTTTCCTCCCGCGTCGAACGTGGTCCTGGAGATCCTGAGCTACCTCTGACCAACCAACAAATGCGAGATAAAGTCAAAGATATCTTGGACTTCCTTCCTTCGGGCGTTGATCCAGCACTAATAGCCGATATCTATACCGCGCCCGAGTATCGACATCTTGATATGGCCTCTATACGAGACTTGCTGGATTGCTTTTGCATTCAGAACTTTCACTTTCACACCTAGCCAGATGCGTTCTATCAACACAGACGTTGTAATTGTAGGCGGGGGCGCCGCCGGATGTGTGACGGCCGGCGTAATTGCAAGCTTCGCGCCCGGCGCGCATATCACTCTACTAGAGATCGATTGCAGTGCCGACTGTAATTCAACAATAGCGAGTGCATTTATCCCAGGCGCCGCCACACGTTTTCAGAAACAACAGGACATCCTCGATACGCCTGAAGCGATGGCCGCCGACATCTGCGCGAAGAATCATGGCGAAAGTGATTACGAGATCACATTGTCCATGTGCAGGCATTCGGCAAACGCTCTCCATTGGATGGCCGACATTGCCCACGTTCCACTTGAGTTTGCTGGCGAAATACACTGGCTCGGACATAACACGCCGCGTATGCACAGCCACAAATTACGAAGTGGCATCCCAATTATTCGGTGTCTGCACACTTTCCTTGAGAAATCTGAGAACATCAATTTGCTCAATCATACAACCGCTCGAGAGATCGAACGCACGTCGAAAGGTGCATTTCGCGTCAAAGCACTTTCAGATGGACGCGAGTTAGACATTGTGGCCGACTTCCTGGTTCTTGCCACGGGTGGGTTTGGGGGCAATCCCGGAATGATCAAACAGTACATCCCGGACATGACTGATGCATGGCATATTGGGGCAGCGACCAACACGGGTGATGGAATCCGCTGGGGCCTAACACTTGGCGGGGAAACCAAATTGATGAACGCGTTTCAGGGTCGAGACACCATCCGTGAGGACGGTACTCGCGTGACGCCGGGGGTAATCAGCGAGGGAGGTATCGCAGTGAACAACAGCGGTGTTCGATTTGTTCGCGAGGATCTCGGTTATTCTCCTTTATCAACTCTATTTCGAGCCCAAGATGGAAAATTTGTGTTCTTGTTGTGGGATGAACGCATCCAGGGAAAAATTGCCGATCTCTACATCATGATTGATGCATTAGAAAAAGGCGAAATTCACTCCTTCTCTGACATAAAGCAACTTAGTGAATTTTTTGACCTTCCAGGAGATCGCCTTAAGGACACGCTTGACACTTACAATCTGACACCGATTGGAGTCCAAGACGAATTTGGCCGTCTGAGGGAAACTCCCGTATTGCGCCCTCCATTTTATGCATCCCGAGTAACGGGATCGATCGCACACACCCAGGGCGGGTTAACGATTAATAAACAGAGCCAAGTCATAGACGAATCGGGAACCTCGATTAACCATGTTTATGCGGTTGGCAACGATGCTGTGGGACTCTCAGGTGCCGGCAGCGATGGTTACTTATCAGGGAACGGCTGGTTCTTTGCGATTACAAGCGGCTTCGCGGCTGGCCGTGCTATAGCTCGGGAACTGACGAAATCGACTAATTCTTAATAAGAAACTATTGGCGCGTTCGTTTAGGGCATCACTAACTCAGACAATCGTACTTCATCACACCGCATGATTGTCGCAACGTCGGACAATGCCTTTAGATTAATGTCATGACTTTCATCGTTACTCGCCGCACAGCCATCCGATAGCAAAACAATGTCAAGGCCTCTCAGATGGGCATCACGCACGGTCGATGCAACCGCGCCGTTGGTTACAATGCCCCCAACAATTAAGCGGTCGATGCTTAACTGCTTCAATAACCAATCTAATCGCGACATGTAAAACGCCGAATAGGTAACCTTCTCTACAGCGAAATCACTCGGCGACAGTTCGTCAACTAAACAGTGTCCGAAGGTTCCGGAACGGAAGTTACCCGCCTTCAAGAAGGGGCGCAATCTCCTCAGATGAGCGGAAATAAACGCATCTCCGTTCATCCCGGTGACTAATGTGAAGTGAGACGAGATGATGGGCAATCCCGCCCCTCGAATTTTTCCAACTAACGGGCGCAGGGTCTTTACTGTCCTCTGGAAAGATAAAACATCGACCCCTCCCCGCGCATAAGCACCTTCAGGGTGTATGAAATCATTTTGCAGATCTAGTAACAATAACGCACTAGAGAGTCCCGGGTCGTTCACTGCCGTGCTCCCACTACTGTAATTCCAGTGTCAAATTACCGAATGTGTCAGCGGTACCAGTCAGCTTGTCATCAACAAAGACTGTGGCATCATTCTGCTCAATGAGCGCTGGTCCAACAATGACTGTCCCGGCATTCAGTTGGTTACGTTGGTACACACGAACACTTTGCCACTCACCCTCGACCCAGACATCTCTTTGCTTAATTGTTTTTGTTTGCGTGCTCTCTACTTTCGCATTCAAAAATAGTGATAAGTCGAACTCTGGACGCTTCCCAATCATAACCATTCGCATATTGAGCACCCTTACTGGAATACCCTCTAACACGTCGCTATATATTCTACGATAGGTCTGTTCGAAGGCTTTTCGGATGAGTCCCACACTGACCAGATTCTGTGGTAATTGAACTGTAATCGTGTGGGTTTGACCGACATAATTCATGTCAAGCTCAAGATAAACCGTTAACTCTTTTACCGACAGCTGTGACGCTTCGAGATTCCGCATTCCATCCAGGTGTAATCGTTCGGATTCTTCATTTAATCGATTAATATCTAAGTGCTTTAATAAAGTATTGATGGTTTTTACACGATCCAATCGAATATCAGCAACAACACAGCCAAAGGCACTCGTTGCTCCAGGATATCTTGGAATAACCGCTTTCGAGAGTCCAACATCTTTAATCAACGCGCCTGCATGCAGAGCTCCCCCACCGCCAAATGGCATTAAAACAAACGCTTCCGGTTGATAACCTCTTTCGATGGAGACAAGACGTATCGCACCGGCCATTTTGGAATTTGCGACACGTATAATTGCATCCGCAGCGGCCATCAAGTCCAAACCCAATGGTTTTGCAATGTGCGACACGATGGCCCGCTTCGCTGCATCGAGGTCAAGTTGTCCGATGCCCATCCCAATCGGTGTCAAAGGGTTAATTCGACCTAGAACCAGGTTGGCATCGGTAACAGTAGGCGTCCCGTTCCCTTTACCATAACAAGCAGGGCCGGGCTCAGAACCCGCACTTTCTGGCCCGATCTCTAGTATGCCACCGGCATCCACATTAGCGATAGAACCTCCACCCGCACCAATCGTCACGATCTCAATCATCGGAGATCGCGTGACCATACCAAAATCGATCGCCGTCTCAGCGACCATTGATGCGGAACCATCCGCTATCAGTGATACATCAAAGCTTGTACCACCCATATCACAGGTAATGACGTTGTCGTAGCCACTTTGATGGGCAATATATGCTGCACCGATCACCCCCGCGGCTGGCCCAGAAAGCGTCGTCCTTACCGGTTCCCGACACGCCATACGTGTACTGGTTAATCCGCCATTTGACTGAACGACCAATATCTGGGTATCGATGTGATGGCGATGAAGTCTGTCCCCCAGATCGGTTAGATAAGGTCCTAAAATTGGTTGCAGATAAGCATTAATCGCTGAAGTCGAGGCACGTTCGTATTCCCTTATTTCAGGTAAAATTTCTGACGAAGTCGACACATACTCGTTCGGCCATATCTCTCTAAGAATATCACCTGCATAAGTTTCATTTTGTTGATTTGCATATGAGTTGATAAAAAAAACGACAACCGATTCCGCACCCATGTCCAGTAATCTTTGGCCAGCTTCTTTAATCTCATCTTCGTGGACGGGTTGGATCACCTTTCCATCGGACAAAGTGCGTTCTTCTACTTCAAGGCGACGATGGCGAGGAATGATTGGATCGAAGCGACCCCACAACCCCCACGTTTGGGGCCGATCCCTTCGGCGCATTTCGAGAACATCACCGAAGCCTTTGGTTGTAATCAAGCCTACTCGAGCTCCCGTGCGTTGAAGTAACGCATTAGTGCCAACGGTTGTACCATGAACAATCGTCCCAACGTTATTCAATTGGACATTGCAATTTTTCAACCCGACTTCAATACCATTGGCTTGAGCAGCATGATCGGTAACCACTTTGACCACACTACACTCGCAATTTTTTGCGTCATACAGAAACAAATCGGTATACGTCCCACCAACGTCAATCCCAATTGCCGTCTGAGCGGATAATTCAGTCATGAATGCTCTCAACGTCCAATCGATCAGTCACATAACCCTCAAGAATGTCGTTAGCTATATCCTGCTCTTTCCTTTCAGCGGAATCTCCATAACCCCCTCCCCCGGGAGTTTCTAGACGAACCCGTTGCCCTTTCTTCAAGCGGATACCGGTTGCTTTTGAGAGAAGCGGCGGCGCAATCATGTTACCGTCATGCTCATAAAGGAATGAGTTCACCATTCCAGAACCACCCCCGCACACTCCCGGAGGACCAAAACGACTGCGGTCACCAAAGAGAAAAACATCTGCATGCTCCTCAAGCAATACGATCTCGTATATGGCACCCAAACCGCCACGATAACGCCCCTGCCCCCCGCTGTTGGGACGCAACGCCCACTTAGAAAAATAAATGGGGTAAGCAGCCTCTAAAATCTCGAGCGGCGGTATCGTCGCCATTGAGATAGGAGCATTTCCATGGTTAAGGCCATCTCCTTCAGGGTGTCCACCATGGCCGCCGCCAAAGAACGAGAACAACACCCAACGCTCACCAGATTGCCTGTATCCCGACATCGATAGTGCATTTATCGTGCCGTAAGCACAGCCGTTCACTATGGCTGGATCGGCTTTTGACATTGCGACGAAGATGACGTCGATTATTCGAAGAATCGTCTCGGTGTAACCGCCCACTGGTTTCGGTGCGGTTGCGGCTAATAGACTGTCGTCTGGAATTATAAAATCAATCGCGGATAAAACTCCGGAATTAGCCGGCACGTCCTTAAAAAGATGTTTTAATCCAACATAACATGCGGCAATAGTGGTTGATTTAGAAACGTTAATTGGACCAGAACACTGGAGTGCGGTTCTGGAAAAATCGAGCACGAGATTAGCATCACTGATGGTCAGATCAACGGCAACCATCAGTGGGCTAGCCGTCGTGCCATCGTTATCTAACCAGTCTTCCGCAGAGTAAAACCCATTTGGTAGTCGGGAGACATGTTCGCGCATCATCGACTCAGCAATTGTTTTTAACTGCCCGCAAACCTGCCACACGAGGCCCGGATCAAAATCTTTCAAAAGTTGAGCCATTCGATTGCAACCGAGTTCGAGCGCACCGATCTGTGCCTTTAAATCACCAATCAATGATGTCGGTAACCTCGAATTCGCCTGCAAAATACTGACTATGTCCTGATTCACAATTCCCCGATTGATTAGGAGTACCGGAGGAATCAAGACCGCTTCCTGATGACATTCCGTTGCCGCAGGATTGTAGTTTCCCGGTACGTTGCCTCCTACGTCATGCCAGTGCGCGACGGAAGCGATAAAGCAAAATATCCTACCGTCGCTGAAATAGGGCCGAACCAATTTGAAGTCTGAAAGGTGCGTGCCTCCATCATATGGGTCATTGAACAAGTAAACATCACCGTCTTGGATAGTGACGTCGTTTTGTATTAAGTGATCAATCAAGTATTTAACGGCAAAAGCCATTGTCCCAACAAATATCGGCAATCCATTCTTACCTTGGATCAATGTTTCGCCAGTTGCCGGGTGATACAAGCCATGACTTGCATCGCGGGCTTCGGCAATAATAGGATTAAATGCTGAACGAAAAAGGTTAGCGTCCATCTCGTCAGCTAACTGTTCTAGCCGTCCTTTTAAAACTGCAAGTGTGGTTGGATCAACTTGGATCCTCATAATACGTCTCTATATTTAGATCCCTAAATAAAGGATTACTGGTTGTGCCCAACAGCAGCCTAGTCTCTGCAGCAGGCAGAGTCAGCGGGTCAACACGCAGGATAAGACAAACTTACTAACGACTATACAATTGATCAGGCAACCATAAAGCGATTTGCGGGAAGAAAACCAATAACACCGCAGTAGATGCCAACAGTAAGAAAAAAGGAAAGGCGGCGATTGCGACTTTTTCGATGGGTTGGCCGGATAAGGCCTGTAGGACAAAGAGATTAAAGCCCACAGGAGGCGTCACCTGTGCCAACTCAACCGTTATTACCAAAAAGATTCCGAACCAGATCGGATCGTAACCGGCCCCAATAATTAAGGGTAATGTGATGGGAAGGCTCATCACGCAAATCGATAAGCCCTCCATAAATAAACCTAAAACCAGGTAAAAAATACCAATAATTAAAATTAAACCATAGGGTCCAAGCTCCAGGCTGACTATTAGCTTCGAGATTTCTTGTGGGATGTGAAGAAAGCCCATAGCTGAAGACAAGATCCCCGCGGCCACAAGAATAGATAAGGCCATGCACGTAATACGGACCGCGCCACCCAGGGATTCCACCAACACCTTCCAAGTCAACTGTCTCATCACAGTGGTGATAATTAATGTTCCCGTTAGCCCCAGTGCCGCTGCCTCCGAAGGCGTCGCCAATCCGCTGTAAATGCCCCCTAGCACCAATGGGATCAGCACCAATATGGGAAGCATCAGAACCAGACCACGCAGCCGATCGCCGTTGGTGTACCGCACTTCCGCCCGTTTCGGAACCAGATCTGGGTTAATGGAACAGCGTAACGCGATAAACGTAGAGTAAAGACCTGCCGCGAGTAATCCGGGGAAAAGGCCCGCCGCAAACAATCGAGCAATCGACACTTCCGCGAGCACTCCATAAATAATCATCACGATTGACGGTGGAATCATTAAACCCAAACTTCCCGCACCCGCCAGTGACCCAACGGACAGCCATTCGTTATAGCCCCGCTCTTTTAACGCCTTTGTTGTAATGCGACCAATGGTTGCCGTCGTTGCCACACTAGACCCGCTGACCGCGGCAAAGAGAGTGCAGCCGGCAATATTGGTATGGAATAACCGTCCAGGGATTAGATCAACCCACGGCTCTAGCCCCTTAAAGAGTCGTTCGGATACATCCGTTCTAAAAATTAACTCTCCCATCCATACGAAAATAGGTATGGCAGCCAACTCCCACGTATTGGCGGTTCTCCACATCGTGCCTTTGACAATGACACCCAGTCGATCGATGGGCATATCCAAAAAGACAACGAGTCCGGTCAGACTAACCAGAGTCAATGCTGCAAACACCCAGATGCCCATGCCGAGGAATAGAAACATAATCCCTAACACCAAAACGGCGACTAAAAGCGGTTGAGCAGCAATGAGTTCTGTCATCGGATTAACTCTGTTTTAATAGACCCTGACGATGTCACTCGATCCCAAGATTAGCAGCACGAGTGGCATCCAAATCAACTTGATTTCCCAAGACCCTGAAGAGGTAAGCCAGTAATTGGATCCAAAAAATAATGAGACCCACCAGAAGAAAGCCCTCGGGAATCCACTGCGGCGCATTCAGCATCGTGCCGCTGGTGTATCCGCTGCCATACTTTATGATGACGCTACGCCCGAAATACCAGAGCGGCAGTCCCATAGCGATCAAAGTGCCGATGCAGCACAGCACCTCGATGATTTTTCGGGCACGAGATAATGGGTTCATTTTCGATAAAACAAGATTGACGCGAATTAATCCACCCTTTTCAAGGGTGTAACCCAGACCAAGGTAAGCACAAGCCGCAACACTGTACCCAATCAACTCGTCCAAAGAAAAGGTAGAGGTAGCGAAAGCACTGCGCACGAAAATTTCCAGCAATATGTGGCAAACCATATAGACAATAATCACGCCCGCGAGGACTGCCGCGGCCCGGGATATAAAGAAAACAATGGTCTGAAATGTTTTCATGCGCTGTCCCGACTCATTCGATTCCAGCCCCTAACGCGGACGCCAGGGGCTGGTTCGTTTTCGATACTCGATTGAAACTGAGAACCTAGGTTATTTTAACCGCCGTAGTTAGCCTTCATGAATGCATCAAACTTCGCCATGATTTTTGCGGCCTCGTCTGCGCCCATATTCTTTATCCAAGCTTTCTTTAATGGTGCCGCAGCTACCTTGATGTGATCGATCACGGATGCCGGAACGTCGTCAACATATTCTCCTCCAGCCGACTTCAGCGTGTCTTTATTCGCCGATACGCGAGATCGCGCGCGCAACCATGCGGCTTGCTCGGCACGGTCAGCAGCAACCCGCAAAGCAATCTTCATTTCAACGGGCAAAGCGTTGTAGGAGTCAAGATTCATAGTGACCGCATTGATGCCCATCGCAAAACCGATGGAATTGAAATATTTGCACCCCAATTCCCAGAACTTTGAGTTAACCCCACCTTCGTCAGAGGTTAATACACCCGTAATGGTACCGTTGCTGAGCGCTGGAATAACATCGGCCCAACTCAACTGGATAGGTGAAGCCCCGGCAGCCTTCAGGACTTCAGCACCCTGCGCGTTATAAGTCCGAATCTTCAGGCCCTTCAGGTCCTCAGGCTTGCGAATCTTGGTCTTTTCCCAGATGCCTTGGGGAGTCCACGGCGCGCCGTAAAGCAGTGTCTGATTGTGCTTATTAAAAGCCTTCTCATAATCAGGTTTCGCGACAATAAACATGGCTTCCGTTTCATTCACGGTGGTCGTGATAAACGGCAAACTCTGCAGATCGAAAATGGGTTCAATTTTCTCTAAGGACGAGAAGGGAGTACTTGCGATGGGTACGGCTCCATCCATCACCGCCTCAAAGTGCTGGCGTGATTTAAAACCGAGTCCTCCACCTGGATGATTTGTGACTGCAATCCGCCCGCCACTGGTAACCGTTACTGCTTTAGCAAAATCGGCATCGGTCTGTCCAGGCAAGGAACCTGCCTGGTACTCATTGGCTAAATCAAATTTAAATTCGGCAGCAAGCACCGCACCACTAACAGCGAACAGCGCGGCGATACCAGCCACTAGACCAAGACCGCATTGTATTGATCGATTCATGAATGTCTCCTCCTTTTGAAATTGTTCTGATAGCAAAACGTACACCTCCGATAGAGACGTTAACACAATTCACAAAAACGATCAGATTGCGACAACAAACATGGACGACTCGTCGATTTTATGGGCTTTGCTGGATTCGGCGGACTGTTGTTTTGAACGCTTTGCTACCTGACGCGTCCCACTCAAGCAGCCCCCTCATCACCCGACCCAGAAGGCGCTGTATCTCGCTAAACTGTGCAATAGGCTCTCTGGTTTTTTCATTCATATACAAGGCCCGATTCACCTCAAGCTGGACCGAATGTCGCCCCAGCTTCGGATCGCTGTAGGCCCGTACCAGTTCCACGCCCTTATAGGGATCATTTACGGACACACTGTAACCTTCTCGCTTTAGGATGTGTTCTAACCAACGCGTTACGCTCTGCGCACAAGTCGTACCATCCCGGTCACCAATAACAAAATCAGGTCGCATCGGCTCCTCATTATTCGCAGTAAGGGGACCGGCTCGGCTAGCCATCGAATGACAGTTCACGTGAATAAAATGCCCGAATCGCCGGTGCGTCGCATCGAGCGTTTTTCGAGTCTTGTCGTGATACGGATCGTAATACTTGGACAAACGATGCAGCACCGCCGCTGGCGAGATCGGGTGTGGGTACATCGGCCCGCCCAGCACAGGCGCTCGAGTCCAGATCAGTCCGATTCCTCGCTCACTCTTAACAGAGGGTTTCAACTCAAATGGGAGCTTGTCAGCGCCGTCGATTGATAAGTGGTCTACATTGAGATCAGTCCGCGCCCTGTTCGGATCGATATAGGTTCTAGGAAATAAGGCGTCGACCATTACACCGCCTATATCGAGGACATCTTCGAACAGTCGTTCCACATGGGTGTCTTCTCCCCATCGCAGCTGTTCAAGTGGCACTTGATGCCCAAAATCTTTTGGGTAGAACGTTCCACTGTGAGGCGAATCGAGCACTAAGGGAATGCGCTGTTCTGTTTCGCCACGCACCCTAACGACTTCACCAATCAGGTCTTCGTTGTTCATCATGACATTGTTAACTGACAGCGTGTTATCTACCGCCAGTAGAACCCTAGTCCTTTGCCGCGGGTGCAGATCGTAAATGTTTTAACATGGTCACCAGATTATCGTCACGCCAATCCTCCAATTCATCAATCGTTGTGTGACCCCAACGATCATTAATGGCCTCAATAAACTGGTTTTCTCCGCCCGGTTCTCCATCCCAACCAAAGTGATCAATCATATGGCGTACGCCGCCTTTTCCTCCGCCCAGATGACGATGAAGGATCGGCCCCTGAATAGCCCATCGCAGTCCCGGCCCCAAGGTTACCGCCTTATCGATGTCATCATAGTCACAGATGCCTTTGGCCACTAACGCCAACGCTTCTTCAAAAACTACGCGCTGTAACCGATTGGCGATATAGCCCTCTATTTCTGTTTTCAATCTTAGCGGCGCCTTGCCTAATCGATCATAGAAGCCTGTCGCCCAGTCGAGAACGTCGAGCGATGTTTGCGCGCCACCGACCACCTCAACCAGTGGAATGAGGTAAACCGGGACGAACGGGTGACCAACGATGACTCGCTCGGGATTTGTGCAACGACTCGCCAGACGGCTGGGTAGAAAGGTCGATGAAGAACTCGCAATAACACTATCGATGGGACACGATTCGCTAATTTGTCCTATTAACTCCATCTTGAGATCCTCGTTATCCGGGGCGCTTTCTTGAATAAAGTCCGCTCCCGATACCGCCTCAGTCATATCGTTGGTAAAGTGCAGCTGAGAGCGATCGGCTTCGCTCGGTAACCCGATGGCCACTAATTTAGGCCAAGCCGCGTCGATTGCTTTCTCCAAATGAGCTTCTGCCGCCGGATTAGGGTCAGTGGCAAATACTTCGATTCCGCGCGAGAGAAAACACGCTGCCCACGCTGCACCAATCGTACCGGATCCCACGCAGGCAACCCGTCGAACATCGTTAAATAATGGTCTGCTCATATATTGAATACCTGAGTTTGTATAGAGCGCTGTATCGTGAGGCGCTATGCTTTGGCCCATGATAAACATTTCCAACAAAACTTGAACAGGCTATAGGTCATCCAGAGTCGAGGTAAGGATGAAATCGCATTACAATCCCGACGTGCCTAATATCGCATGACTAATTCGAACCTATACAAATGACGCGATTTTCTTTTTACGTCGGACTCAACCATAGAGAATCCGACCGACCGGAATGGACTCTGGCACGCTGCCTTAGATCCATTTGTTCTAGCCAAGCAACGCATCTTTAATCGCAGATTCGAGAGCAAGACTTACTGTGCATGACTTTAGCCTCTGTCAATCGCACTCAATGGACAATCAGTCGTGTAGCCGGAGACCTGTAGGATGAGAATAGAACATGGCATTCGATCCTCCAACTGGAACGAAATACGTACTCAGGCAGCGACCGCCGAATCTCATGGATTTGATGGCGTCGTCACTTTTGAATTGAACAATGACCCTTTCATGTCGCTCGCTATTGCCACTACCGCTACGCAGCGAGTTCAATTAGGAACTGCCATTGCTGTGTGTTTCCCGCGCAGCCCCATGGTGGTTGCTCACAGCGCCTGGGACCTGCATACCCAATCTTCCGGACGATTCACGCTCGGCTTGGGCACGCAAGTGAAGGGTCACAATGAACGCCGTTTTAGTGTGCCCTGGTCCGCTCCGCAGCCTCGACTGCGGGAATATATACAGGCCCTGCGGGCGATCTGGCGATGTTGGGAAAACAATGAGCCGCTGGATTACCGCGGAGAACACTACCAATTCACATTGATGACACCTGAATTTTCACCGGAAAAATCAAACCTGCACGCTATACCCGTCACTATTGCAGCCGTCGGACCGGCCATGATGAGACTCGCTGGCCAGATCTGCGATGGGGTCAGACTTCATCCCTTTGCGACACGGAAATACATTACAGAAATCGCCCTTCCTGAGATTCAATCGGGTCTCATTAAGAGCGGACGAGACCGTTCTTTATTTGAAGTGTGGGGGGGCGGCTTCGTTGCGACGGGCGCTGATCAAAAAACCCTAACCCAAGCACGTGAAGACATTCGTGCCCGGATTGCATTTTACGGATCCACCCGTACTTACTTGCCCGTATTGGCGTTGCACGGTTGGGAAGATCTCGGGTCGACATTGCATCAGATGTCGCGCCAAGGGCTCTGGAGCAAGATGGCAGCTGAGGTTCCTGACCACGTTGTCGATGAGTTTTCCATCATCGCGCCCCCTGACGAATTGGTCTCGAGGGTGCGTGAGCGATTTCAGGGTCAAACCGATACGATCGCCTTGGATCTTTCCTCACTGCCCGACGAAAACGATGTGCATAAACTAGTCGCAGAGGTACAGGACATTGATAGCCAGTTCAAACAGTTTTCACAAAGCTGGTGACATGGCATTTTCCGAACACGGTGTTACACGCACGCAAAGGACACTCAAGCGCATCATATGAGCATGACTGACCTTCTTCACGGAAAAGTTGCGCTGGTTACTGGCGCCGGCCGCGGTATCGGCGCAGAAATTTCCAAACTGTTAGCCGCCTATGGGGCTAGCGTATTAGTCAATGATTTGGGTGGTAGCGGTTACGGTGAAGGAGCTGATTCGACGCCCGCAGAAGAAGTAGCTAACCACATTCGAAGCCTGGGCGGTTACGCCGACACTAATGTCGACAGCGTTTCCGAGGGTGCCGCAGCCAGACGCATGGTGCAACAAGCTGTGGATACCTTCGGTCGAATCGATTTGATCGTAAACAATGCTGGCATTTTGCGTGATGTCATATTTCATAAAATGTCTGAATCAGATTGGGATGCGGTCATCGACGTTCATCTAAAGGGGGCTTTTAATATTGCTAGCGCCGCCGCTAAGCACTTTCGAGAACAACAGTCAGGCTGTATGGTTCATATGACATCGACTTCTGGACTGATTGGAAACTTTGGCCAAGCTAATTATGCCGCCGCCAAAATGGGAATCGTCGGCCTATCCAAATCTATTGCCCTTGATATGGAACGCTTTAATGTGCGCTCCAATTGCATCGCACCGTTTGCCTGGAGTCGAATGATTGGGTCCATCCCGGTCAATGATGAGGCCCAGAAAGAACGCGTTGAAAAACTCAAACAAATGACCCCTGACAAAATTGCACCGCTTATCGTCGCCCTGGCATCGGACGCCGGGCATGACATTACCGGTCAAATATTTGCCGTTCGTCATAACGAAGTGTTCCTGATTAGTCAGAACCGCCCTATCCGAAGTGTGCATGATGGGGCAGGTTGGACTCCGGAAAGTCTGATCACACAGGCGTTTCCCGCATTTAAGGCCCAGCTCTATCCGCTGGATCGCAGTCAGGACATTTTCAGCTGGGACCCGATGTGATGACCATTGACTACGATACCCTGCTGAATTGGCCATTCCCGGAGATTGAGCAAACTTATACCGAGAAAGATTCAATTCTTTACGCGCTTGGCGTTGGATTGGGTAACGACCCTCTCGATGAGAGACAGCTGCGTTATGTATTTGAAGAGCCGGAGCTCATCGCCCTGCCGACGATGGCGGCAGTTCTGGGCACCCCAGGTTTCTGGCTGCGCGAAGCCTCCACCGGTGTCACTTGGGAAACGCTTCTACATGGTGAACAAGGCATTGAACTCCATCGCCCCTTACCATCGGCCGCGACCGTCGTTGCCCAAACTCGGGTAACAGACATCCTGGATAAAGGCGAAGGACGCGGGGCCCTGATTTACACAGAGCGACATATCCAGAATCGCAACACCGGTGAATCCCTCGCCACCCTCACTTCTACGACCGTGGCCCGCAGTGACGGGGGCTTCGGCGGACCCTCTGTCACACAGCCTCGCCCTCACCCTTTACCTGATCGACCGGCAGACCGGGTCTGTGATCTAACCAGCGTACCCCAGGCCGCCCTCATTTATCGACTCTCCGGCGATCCCAATCCCTTGCACGCAAGCCCCGAGGTCGCTCGAAGCGCAGGCTTCGACGCACCCATACTCCACGGCTTGTGCACACTCGGTATCGCAGGCCATGCCGTCCTCAAAAGCTGTTTAGACTACGAGGCCCAGAAATTTCATTCGATGCAACTACGTTTTTCAGCCCCGGTCTATCCGGGCGAAACCATTCGAACTGAAATGTGGCTTGAAGGAAACAACATCTCTTTTCGTGCGATTGCAACCGAACGAAACATCGTCGTCCTCAACAACGGTTGCATTGGTATACGGGGTTAACACACAACAGAATGGGCACACTTTCAGGCATTAAAGTGATTGAACTCACAGGTCTCGGGCCGGGTCCATTCTGTGCCATGATGCTTGGCGATATGGGCGCTGACGTAGTACGAATCGATCGTATCGGTGGGCATCCCAGCACCGTGGACGCCAGAAAAAACATCCTCGATCGATCCCGTCGTTCAGTAGGGATCAATCTGAAATCGACCGATGGCATAGCAACCGCTTTGCGTCTGATCGATCAGGCCGATGCCCTGGTGGAAGGCTTTCGCCCGGGGGTCATGGAACGTCTCGGCCTCGGACCGGACATCTGTCTAGCGCGCAACCCTCGCCTCGTTTATGGCCGTGTAACAGGATGGGGACAGTCAGGGCCGTTAGCCCAGGCCGCGGGCCACGATATCAACTACCTTGGCATTACCGGCGCCCTCTCTGCGATCGGATCGGAAATGAGTGGTCCCGTACCCCCGCTAAATATGGTGGCTGATTTTGGAGCCGGTGGCATGATGCTAACCACGGGCATTTTGGCCGCTTTATTGCAAGTGCAAACCACAGGCCGCGGTCAGGTAGTCGACGCCGCAATGACTGACGGGGTTCCCCTGTTAATGGGCAGCGCTTTAACGTTAAGAGCAACCGGTCGTTGGAACGAGGATCGCTACAACAACCTGGTAGACGGTGGTGCCTACTTTTATAGCACCTATGAATGTGCCGATGGACGATGGATTGCCCTCGGGGCCATTGAGCCACAATTTCATAAACTGCTGCTTGAGAAATTGGGTCTGACTGATGCACCGGAATTCCAAAACCCAATGAATTCGGAAAACTGGGGCGCAGCTAAATCTCGCTTAGCCGCTGTCTTTATTACTCACGACCAGACGCATTGGCGAGAATTACTCGAAAACACCGACGCCTGTTTTGCGCCGGTCCTGACCATGAGCGAAGCTCCGCAACATCCACACAATGTCGCTCGCGGGACTTTCATCGAGATTGAGGGAACTCTACAGGCGGCGCCTGCACCGCGCTTCAGCGTCACGCCCAGTAACACCCCGACTGCGCCACCCCTACCCGGAGAACACAACGATGAGGTACTTCAGGGGTGGGGCTTTGATGATAGTGAAATCGCGCAACTGGTGCGCAGCGGCGCGATTGGTTAAAGCATCGCAGCAATAAAATAAAAAAGGAGACCTGATGAGCGTTGGCATACACGCATTTGGCGCCTATATCCCCAAGGCGCGGCTACAACGGGAAGTCATGGCTCGCGCGTACAGTTGGTTTAACCCCTCACTCGCGAATCTCGGGAAGGGTGAACGTGCAATCGCCAACTGGGATGAAGATGCGCTCACGATGGCAGTGGAAGCTGCACGCAATGCGCTCACTCCACAACAATACACGCAGATTGACGGTCTTTATCTGGCTTCCACCAGCCTGCCGTTCCAGGACCGACAGAATGCCGGGATCGCCGCGGAAGCATTGCACCTTGGCAATGATCTTCACACAATGGATATCACCGGGTCGCAGCGCGCAGGCACTTCGGCCTTGTTGACCGCCTTGCAAATTGCAGTGGGAAATCAGCGCAACACTCTGGTGATCGGTGGGGAAAAACGCCAGACTAAAGCAAGCAGCCCACTCCAACTGACTTCTGGAGATGGCGGCGCTGCCCTGTTAGTAGGACCTGGCGAGGGTGTCGCCACGCTTGTCGGCTACGCGACACAAAGCGTTGATTTTGTTGATCACTACCGGGGGCAGAATCAACCATTCGATTACGTGTGGGAAGAACGATGGGTGCGGGACGAGGGGTTCCTTAAGATCGTGCCTAGTGCGGTTCGTCAGGCTTTATCCAATGCGGACATCGCAGCTGCAGAAATCGATCATTTCTGCTTTCCTTCACCTGCTAGACGGGTTGCCGGCATGTTGGCAAAAACACTCGGCATTTCCGACAGTGCGGTGCGTGACAACTTACAGGGGCGCACAGGGGAAGCTGGATCTATCCATACCCTTCTGATGCTTACGCACGCACTCGAGGAGGCAACGCCTGGCCAGTTAATCCTGATTGCAGGGTTTGGACAAGGCTGCGACGCCCTGCTCTTTCGAACAACTGATCAGGTCGTTACACAAGGTCCCATGAAAGACGTAAACCAACTGTTGAGTGCGGGATGTCAGGATGACAATTATCACCGATATTTGGCGATTAACGATCTGGTAACCATTGAGCAAGGCCTCCGGGCCGAGGTGGATAAGCAAACAGGTCTGACCACACTTTACCGGAACAAAGAAATGTTGCTTGGCCTCATTGGTGGACGTTGCGAGACCTGCGATACACTGCAATATCCGAAATCCAACCTTTGCGTGAATCCCGATTGTGGTGCATTGAACACGCAAGCTGACCACCCATTCTCAAACCTGTCGTGCAAAGTGAATTCGTATACGGCTGATCGCCTCACCTATTCCCCGGATCCTCCCGCTTACTACGGCATGGTACAGTTTGATGAGGGTGGTAGAGCGATGCTTGACTTCACGGATATTTTTTCTGACTCGGAACTTTCCGTCGGGCAAGCGATGTGCCTCATGTTTCGAGTGAAGGACTATGATGTGGTGCGTGGATTCCGCCGATACTTCTGGAAAGCGGTACCGATCGATAACGCTTTCGATAACAACGGGAAACCTTAACAATGGCTAAAGGGATCAGAGATAAGGTCGCGATTCTCGGAATGGGCTGTTCCAAATTTGGTGAACGCTGGAATGACAATGCTGAGGACTTGATGGTGGAGTCATTTTCGGAAGCGCTGAAAGACGCCGGCATCGAAAAAGATCAAATTGAGGCGGCCTGGTTTTCAACCGCCATTGAAGAACAACACGTAGGCAAATCCGGCATACCACTCGCCATGGCCTTAAGGCTGCCTTATATACCGGTCACGCGTGTCGAGAACTATTGCGCCTCGGGCTCGGAGGCATTCCGCGGTGCCGTATACGCAGTTGCCTCCGGTGCCGCCGATATCGCCCTCGCGTTAGGTGTCGAAAAACTAAAAGACACAGGATATGGCGGGTTGCCGCAAAGGTCTCGTGGTGGGTTAAATGACATGTATTGGTCGAATATGTCCGCCCCAGGATCCTTTGCCCAATTGGCGAGCGCATATCAGGCAAAACATCGTGTCTCGAAACAAGATCTTAAGCAAGCCATGGCACATATTTCCGTGAAAAGCCATGACAACGGCGCAAAGAATCCGAAGGCCCACCTTAGAAAACCGATTACCGAAGAACAAGTGTTGAACGCGCCTATGATCGCTGAACCACTGGGGCTCTTTGATTGTTGTGGGGTGTCTGACGGATCAGCATGCGCCATTGTCACCACTCCAGATATTGCCGCTGCATTAGGCAAGAAAGACCTGATTACCGTAAAAGCACTACAGCTCGCGGTCTCTAATGGTACCGAGGTGCAACACAATTCATGGGACGGTAGTTACTTCATGACCACACGCGCAGCTTCCAAACGCGCGTACCAAGAGGCCGGCATCGAAAAGCCGCGCACGGCAATCGATCTTCTCGAGGTGCATGATTGTTTCTCGGTTACAGAACTTGTGACCATGGAAGATCTTTATATCTCACCCGAAGGCGAGGCGATTAATGACGTCAGGAACGGATTTTACGACTCAGACGGCAAAGTCCCCTGTCAGATTGACGGAGGGCTGAAGTGTTTCGGGCATCCCATCGGGGCATCAGGACTACGTATGTTGTATGAAATCTATCTTCAGATGCAGGGCCGGGCGGGGGATCGACAAACTGCCCATGATCCCGTTTTTGGTTTAACACATAATCTGGGCGGCTTCCCTCATCAGAATGTCTGCTCGGTCGTCATCGTTGGGCAGCAGGGGGCATAACTCCGAAGGATTAAATCTTTCTAGACTCACCCCGCCAATAGGGCTCGCGAAGTCGACGTTTAAATATTTTTCCTGAATCCTCCCGAGGGAGTTCGCGTTGAAACTCTACGCGGCGAGGAACCTTGAACCCTGCTATTCGCTCGCGCAGATAAGTCTTGATATCTTCAGCCTTCAGAGAATGTCCGGTTACACATTGCACAATCGCTAACAATTGCTCTCCATACTCGTCATGGGGAACCCCAAACACCGCGCAATCTGCAACTCCAGGCATGCCAAGCAAACTCGCTTCAATCTCTGCCGGGTAGATATTGACCCCGCCAGAGATCACCATGTCACGCACTCTATCGCATAAGAAAAGATAACCGTCACGGTCAAAATAACCCATATCGCCGCAAGTGATTAACCCGTCTCTTTCAATTTCGGCCCGCTCCTCATCACGATTGTTATAAGTGAAGTCTGGGAAGGCTGAAAGCCGACCAAAAATCTCACCTGGCTCACCTACGGAAACCTCGTTGCCATTCGAATCCAGCGCTTTAACCCGCGCCCCATTAACCGCTCGCCCCACCGTACCGGGCTTCCTAAGTGATTCCGCAGAATCACAAATCGTCATGTACCCGAGCTCCGTCGACCCATAAAACTCATGAACAATGGGTCCCCACCAATGAATCATTTTCCGTTTAACTTCCGCAGGGCATGGTGCGGCGGCAATCATGACGTACCGAAGTGACGTCGTGTCGTATTGGGCACGGACCGCTGGCGGTAACTTCAACAGGCGCACCAACATTGTCGGCACCATAAACATGTTGGTTATCCGATATTTCTCGATCAGGCGAAGGCATTCCTCGCTATCAAAGCGTGGCATTAACACCATGGTCTGTGCCTGCGAAGCCGCCCTAAGCGCCATGGAGTTCGGCGCACTATGGTAGAGAGGGCCTGGAACGAGTGCGCTGATCCCTGAGCTTAAGCCAAAGATACGATCACGAATTCGACCTAATGTTTCAGCGCCACTTTTCGACTGGGCTAAGCGGCGGACCCCCTTGGGCGACCCGGTCGTCCCCGAGGTATAAAACATGGACTGAATGACCTCGCCACGTTGATCTGGGAGCTCTGCCGCGTTCTCGATAAGCGCACTCCATAAGGGGTCCTCGCCACGCGCCAGACAGACTTCTTTCGCAAGCCCATAGGCTGCGGCTAATTCCGGTGCGGTTTCGACCACCAAAACCTGCATACCCCGCCGCTTCGCGTGAGTCAAGGCACCGAAAACTCCGGCCAGCAAATCCGCATGACCCACCAACACCCGCGGCTGCGAATCCTCTAGCAGATAAGCTAATTCATCATCAGTAGAATGCCAGTTAATCGGCACTGCGTAGGCGCCCACTAGATTCGCCCCGTAAGTCGCTTCGAAAAAACAGAAATCGTTGCGCAGCAATAAGGCGACTGCATCACCTGGCCCCACCCCCAACGACGCGAGCACATTACCGGCCCGTAAAACACGCGACTGGAAACCAGCGCGAGACAACGACCGCTCGCCGCTAAAGAATGCCGCCTCCTGGTTCATCGACTGGCCCCACCTAATGTCATCAGCTCTGCTTACGCCTTTACCCTAGAAAAAACGATTTTTCCGCCCATTTTGCACGAAGTCCCGCTTCGCCACGAGATCTAGATATCTCGAATGGCGCGAGCCTGGAACAACCCTCTATACTTCCTCGCGCATCACGTATCTCAAGATTGTCGAATAAACGCGATCGCAAGCGAAATACTAACCTGAGAAAATTGATTATCCATAGAACATCATGAACAGCAACGAGAACGACGCCTATGAGGCACGCTCCTACGGCGCTCAAACAATCGGATTTGGAGAAAAGCCAGGGATTGCTGTGGTGGATTTTCAACTGGGATTTACCGACCCCGACCACTCACTAGGTGGCTCGGCATTAGTCCAACGTGCAATCAGTAATTCCACCCGACTGTTAAACGTTGCTCGAGAATGCGGCGTGCCCGTTGCCAATTGCTACACAGGATATAGCTCTGCCCGTGACAAACCTTACTGGAAGATTACTGCTGTCCTAGAAGGATTTATCGACGGCGATCACTCGACACAATTTGATCCGCGAACTTATAACAAGGAATATGACGTTGCGATGCGAAAATCTGGCGCATCCATGTTCTTTCAAACACCCGCGGCTGCATTTTTCAATAAAGAAGGTGTAGACACAATCATTCTCTTAGGGTGTGTCACCTCAGGATGTGTACGCGCGAGTATAGTTGACAGTTTCCAGTGGGGTTTCCGCACTCTAGTGCCGGAAGACTGTGTCGGAGATCAGCATGAGGGACCACACTGGGATAATTTACGTGATGTCTCCCGGCGATACTGCGATCTGACCACGGCAGATGCAATGATTGATGCGATTACAAACTGGCGCCGCAATAACAACCAATAAAACGCCCGACCAATTAGCCACCCTACCGATAGACGACTTAACAAGCAGATAAGTATGAGTAAGGATTCCCGAAAAATAACGGACTGGTTTGACAGTGAATTGCGACGCGCTAAAGATGAATTTACGCGACTGAACAAACCCGAAACCCCAAAACACATAGACGTCTCGTCGCCAGAGCATCAGACCAAGGCTGACAGAGCCACTACAACCCCCAGCAAACTTCGCTCAAAACCCGACTCTAAGTCACAGCCGCTTAGTCGAGAACAAAAAACACCACAGCTACCGGCAGATGTCACGGCCCGGGCTGAAAGAGAAGATACACCGGTTCATAGAGACCAAACGACACGGCGCGCTTCGACTGGAACTGCGTCTTATCGCTTGGGCGTCGATGTAGGAGGAACCTTTACCGATGTTTTATTGATCAATGAAACCAGTGGTGACTTTTTCACTGCCAAAGTTATCTCAACACCACAGGACTCATCTATCGGCGTGCTGGAGGGGATTGAACGCGTTTGTAACTCGGCAAATGTCGCTCCATCTGATATTAGTCATGTAATGCACGGAACGACTGTCGCCACCAACACAGTGTTAACAGCATCAGGGGCAAAGGTTGGCTTGGTTACTACCAAGGGATATCAACAGGTGCTTCAGATCGCCCGCTCCTATGTTCCCGGGGGTCTGGGTGGTTGGGTAATTTTTAACAAGAGCGACCCCCTAGCTCCGCTCGAACTTACCATCGAAGCGATCGAACGACTGGATGCGAAAGGCAACGTTGTTACCCCTCTTGATGAAGATGCATTGCAAATTTCTTTGAAAGCCCTGGCAGACGAAGGCATCGAAGCCTTAACCGTTTCGTTAATGAATGCCTACGCCAGTGGCATTCATGAGCAACGAGTCCGCGCTATTGCCGAAAGGGTAATGCCCAATATTCCAGTGTCGATCTCTTCCGAGGTCGTGCCCGAGATGTATGAGTACGAGCGAACGGAAACAACCGTTGTCAATTCTTACATTCGCCCCGTAGTCTCGACCTATCTGGAGAGTTTAGAAGGCGAGTTAAATCGCCGAATGAATAAGGTGCAGTTGCATATCCTACGTTCCGACGGTGGCTTAGCCTCAGCGGAAGCTGCCAAAGCAACGCCGGTTAATTTATTGATGAGTGGTCCAGCAGGTGGGGTATCGGGTGCGATATGGATCGCGAAACAAGCCGGCTTTAGTGACCTCCTGACTTTTGATATGGGAGGCACCTCGACAGATGTTGCACTGATTCAGAACGGTGTCCCTCAGACTCGGCGAGAAACCCGTGTTGCCGATGTGACTGTTCGCTCGTCATCGGTTGACGTCCGAACGGTGGGAGCTGGAGGTGGCTCAATCGCTTATGTCCCGGAATTGACGAAAGCCTTACGAGTGGGTCCACAAAGTGCCGGCGCAGAACCTGGGCCTGCAGCCTATGGGAAAGGCGGCATGGAACCCACGGTCACCGATGCCAATGTTGTACTGGGTTATCTGCCAGCAGACGCAAGACTCGGCGGGGAACTGGCCATTGACCGAAAACAAGCCGAACAGGCGGTCACTATAGTGGCAAAGGGGATGGGTTTGTCCTTAAAGGAGGCTGCCGAAGGCATCATCAACATCGTTAACGAGAATATGTTTGGGGCACTGCGACTGGTCTCTGTTGAACAAGGTTTCGATCCGCGTGACTTCGCCCTAGTGGGTTTCGGTGGCGCCGGCCCCCTTCATGCTAACGCGCTTGGCAGGCTGATGAATTCGTGGCCGGTCATCATTCCGCCAGGCCCCGGTGTGCTTTGTGCTTACGGTGACGCGACTACCCGTGTTCGCGACGAAGCTTCCCGAACCTTTGTACGACGATTTTCCGAGACCACTAATGATGAGGTGTTGTCTTCCCTCCAGGAACTTGCGACCGCTGCGGCGCAGACGCTCCACGCCGAGGGAGTGCCTGAGAGTGAACAGACCACGCTGTATCAAATCGACCTGAGGTACGCTGGACAAGGAATGCGACTAACGGTCGATGTGTCGCCCGAAGATTTCAAGAAAGATGGCCTAGAGGGCCTAGGTCAACGCTTTGACAAGATGCACGAACAAATGTTCACCTTCTCACTCGAGACCCAACGGGAGCTTTACAACTTACGCGCTCTCGTTCAAGGACGCGAAAGCTCGGCGACGGCACAGCGACTCCCCGAAGGCGGTGGCGACCCCCAGCGCGCCGTTTACGCTCAAACCAATATCTTTGTCGATGGGCATGATCATGGCGCAGTGATTTATGATCGATCGCAATTCAGGTATGGCGATCGAATTTTGGGCCCAGCCATCATTACTGAAATGGACTCAACCACTCTGATCCTGCCGAACCATGCAGGTGACGTAGATCCCGTAGGGAATATTCTAATTAATCCGATCAACGTGTAGATATCGGGACTCCTAAACATGCCAGCACAACTGATACAAAGCAATACGAAACCGTTTCAACCTGTCGCCGTTGATCCGATTACGCTAGACATCATCGAAAATGCCTTACGTAATGCGCGGACAGAAATGGACGCGGTGCTGTTTAGGACTGCCATGTCACCGGGCATACGTGAACAACACGACGCCTTTCCTATGATAGCTAACCAGGAAGGAAAAATGGTGGTCGGCCAGTTCGGATCATTCTTCTGGGGTTTTCAGCAAGGTTACGACGGCACCATTGAAGAGGGTGACATTTTTCTGACTAATGACCCGTACACCTGCAACGGTGCGATCAGCCACCTGAACGATTGGTTGATGATGATGCCCATCTATATCGATGGACGGATCGTGGCCTGGGCTGCGATGTTTGGACACATGACCGACATCGGTGGCAAGGTGCCTGGCAGCCTACCGACCGATGCTGCGCAAATATTTGAAGAAGGCATTCAGATTCCTCCGGTCAAAATCTATCGCAAGGGTGAACTAAACAAAGAAATTCTGGAAATGATTCTTCGCAATTGTCGCCTCCCAGAATGGAATCGTTCAGATTTCAATGCGGTGGTAGCAGCGCTTCGCCTGGCGGAACGACGTATTGTTGAAATGGTCGAACGCTTTGGAGTTGACCCGTTGATATCGGCAATGCAAGAGATGCTGGATCGAAACAAACGTGCCATGGGATCCATTCTTAACAAGGTGATTCCCGAATCAAAACAACACTTTATTGACTATATCGATGACGACGGAATGGGGATGGGTCCGTATAAAATCGAATGCACCATGTGGCGCGACGGCGAAATGGTCATTTTCGATTTCGCCGGAACTGACCCACAGTCCATCAGTTCGGTCAATTTCCTCTTAAATGAGGAGATGTTCAAAATGTTCCTGGGGGCATTTTTTATCAATCTTTTTGACCCGCAAATACTTTTTAATGATGGTTTTTATGATCTGGTCGACGTCAGGATTCCCCGCGGATCTATACTGAAGCCGATCAGGCCCGCAGCATTGAGTTCACGGACGCATATGCTAGCCCGCATTTTTGACGTCATGAGCGGCCTGCTCGGCCAAAGCTCACCAGATGCGTTGTGTGCTGCCGGTTTTTCTGACAGTCCCCACTTTATGTATTCCGGTTATGACAAAGAAGGTGAGTGGTATCAACTCTATCAGATTGGCTTTGGCGGAGTCCCCGGGCGGCCCGCGGGCGATGGCCCGGACGGCCATTCCCTGTGGCCCGCCTTTACCAACGTACCTAACGAGTTCCTGGAGGCATACTTTCCATTGCGAATTGTTCAGTATGAAACGATTGTCGATAGTGGCGGTGCCGGGCTACATAGGGGGGGTAATGGCCTATCCATGGGCTATCAATTTCTCGAGCCTGGGGAAATTTCCATCCATGATGATCGTTGGCTTACCCATCCTTGGGGTGTAAATGGTGGGCGACCAGGAAAACGCAGTACGAAACTGATGGTGCGCAATACTGGTGAATCAGAATGGATGCCTTCTAAATGTGATCGAGTCAAAGTGTCACCTGGAGATACGCTTTATTTCAACACCTGGGGCGGTGGTGGTTGGGGCGACCCCCTTGCACGTGACCCCGCCACAGTTGCATTGGATGTCCGAAGGCGATTGGTTTCGCCCGAAGGCGCAAAACGTTACGGCGTTGTCATCACCACCGACAATAAAGTCAATGACACCGCTACGGCTGAGTTGCGTCGTCAGCTCTCATCGTCACGGGGAAAGATTGAATTATTCGATTTTGGTGGCAGCGTCGAGGAGTTGAAAACCAACTGTCTGTCAGACACCCACCTTGAGCCACCGACCACCCCAGTCTTCCAAAAATGGATGACCCTATCGGCCAATGAAAACAAATCCTAGCTCCGACCGGCTGGCACTACCCCTCAGTGGTTCAACAACTGTAGCATCGGCGCGGCACCACTGACGCTGACATCAAATCCCGTCTCCACGTTCATGTGAATGATAACTCCTCCTTCGACGAGCATCGCATAACGGCAGGAGCGCATCCCAAGCCCTGCGCCCCTCAGGTCCAGTGACAAGCCCATCGCCCTCGTAAAGCGGCCACTCCCATCCGCCAACATGGCAACCGTACTCGGGGTTTTGGTAGCACGCGCCCACGCATCCATCACATACGCATCGTTCACGGCAATACAAACTACCTGGTCCACACCTCTCGCGTGCATTTGGCCTGCGGCGGCGGTATACCCTGGTAGATGCTCTAGGTTACAGACAGGCGTAAACGCACCAGGCACCCCGAAAACCACCACTCGCTTTTTCGCGAACCATTCACCGAAACTGCGCGTCAATACTTTCCCATCTTCCAATTGTTGAAGAGGAACATCCGGAACACGATCACCGATTAATCGTTTCGCCAAGAAGTAATGATTTAACGCTTCCAGTCCACCTTTCAAGTCACCAGCATCCAGCCATTTCACCAATTGACCCATCGGTCCTAAAACCGCCAAAAACGCCTGGCAGTCAACGCGGTCCCGACCACAAACACTTCTAAGCATTTGAGACACTGTGCCATCGTCATCGAGCAAAACGTCTATCGAGCCTCCGATCCGCATCGAAAAATCCTGATTGGCCCCAAGCCCCCCTTGGGTGATGACGACCACTCGAACGTTTCGTGAGCCCAAACGCGAAACAAGCTCTGTAAGCTGGTTACTTCCTGAGGCGAAAGCGCCTAAAGTGATACAACAGAACACAACATGCTGACCCAGAAAGTCATCAGATCGGATAGAAAAACCAGAATGATTCCGCAACCTAAATGGTTTGATATTTTTCACGACCTGGTCACCATTCCAAACAACTTACATCCTTCGCTCGACCGTTCAGAACAGTTCGATACACCGTCTAAGGGCGTCACGCACAGCCGCATCGCACGCCTGCCGCTCTTCGCCGATACCCCCTTTCTGACCCAGGTCTAGCGGCCTACCTGAACGCTCGTTCACTGGCGCTCGCCCGAACTGACTTTTACGGATGCCAAGCGCGGGAAGCTCCAACCGCACTAACACAAGCATCTCATCATCCTCGACACGACGATCTCGTATTTCATGTCGCCACCTGCCGGCATAATGTTGTTCCAACCATTCGATTGGATCGCCCAAATGCTCTCGGGCGTCGTCGCTTAACCGAACAACTGACACCTCACCACTGCTCGGTTTCGAACCTGGGCGTGAAGACTCGATATTGACGCTCGAATAGAGCCTCTCCAGCTGCTCTCGATTTGCATCAAGCAGTTCTGAAAAAGAGTTTCCAGCGTTACGCGAGTTTGAGGCCATGCAAAAAGTTCTCAGAAATCAACACGCGTTGGCAATCTTCCTTGCCACCATTGACGAAACTCGTTATTAGCGCGCCCCTGCATTCCCCCAGACACAACCAATGACTCAAGGTGTTCTTGGATCTCCTGTTCAACCTTTACGTCACAGTACTTTGAATCCATATCAAATAGATTGGCGTGATGGGGCCCCTCCGCACGATCACCGACACCCTCACGGCAGACGATGGTCCGAAAGCCATATTGCAATGCATCAACTACAGAGGCTCTCACACACCCACTGGTCGTCGCCCCCGTAATCACCACAGTATCGACGCCCTGCCCATGAAAATATCGATCCAACTCGGTCCCAAAGAATGCACTCGCGTATTTCTTAACGATGACCTCGTCTCCTTTTAGCGGAGCAATTCTCCGATCAATCTCTACCCATTTCGAGCCTTTAACGAGCAACGATAATGCGGGAATCTTCTCTATAAATATGCCCGCATCATTAAAGTCTGGGTCGTAAGCTACCGTGGTATAGACCACCGGAAAACATCCCGCTCTGAACTTCGCCAATAATCGAGCGGTAACGTCAACCTGACTATCAAAATCTCCACCTAATGGGGATGCAGGATCGGTAAATCCGTTACTGAAATCAACGATCAGAAGTGCCGGTTTCTCGCCAAACCCAGACCGACTTCCTAAACCCTTCGCTGCGTAATCAGCACGGGTCGGTTCTTCCCAGTCGTGGTTCATGAATAGCCCAGATTCCTCGCCAACGCCTTAGCCACGCCCGACCGCTCCGGGAGGTGTCCAGCCTCGGCGCCAACCCACCCTATAAGCCCGCACTACACGGTGCAACAAATAAAACAGAATCGCCATTAACATCAAAACAAACACCGAAAGCAAGCGACTGCCGAATACCGCGGTGATGAGCTGGCCATCATTCATTAGATGCTCACTCAGCATCTCTACTGCCTGAATAGTGGCCCCGGCGCATAATATGACAGCGGCTAAAATCGCTATCTGCAGGGTATCGAAAACCAATTCTTGCGCACTTATTTCAGAAAATTGGCCAAATATATTCTTTTTAAACGACTGCCGGTGCGATATGGCGAAACTGATGATCGCGACCACCGATGCAAACCAGAAAAGAATATTGGAAAAATGGATTTGTGGGATGCGCTCCATTAAGTACTGTTCTACCGGTTGGTAAAACAGCAAAAAAAGAACAAGGACAGCAAAAATACCCAGCCCGATCCAAGCTCCGGGCCGTCGCCACCGGTTTTGTGAGGATTCCATCGCTGATTCACTCTCTAGATGTTGCGCGTCGAGGTCTTTATACCATCAACGGTCTCATTCGTGTCAGCCGCTGGCCTCGTGAGTTTGAAGAAAAGTTTTGGCGAATATTTTAAACGACTTCCCGAGCACCGCGATCTGTTGTAGATTGTTCACCTCTGATTCGATGCGCGCCGAACCGGTCATCCTAGGCCATTTGGTATTCCGCCAGATACTCAATCTAAAAGGAGAGGTTTAAGCTGATGGCTGCCCGCCTAGGGATTGATATCGGAGGGACATTTACGGACTTATCCCTTCTGGATGAGGGGTCCGGCAAGCTATACGCTACAAAGGTTCTTTCGACGCCCGAGGACCTGGCATCAGCAGTTTTTACTGGACTTCGTGAACTCCTCGATACCAGCAAAGTAGCGGCGGCGGACATCGCGACGGTTGTTAACAGCACATCGATACCAGCGTTGACCGTCGCTAAACGAAACGGACCGAAGGTCGCTCTACTCACCAGTGAAGGCTTTGAGCACATTCTCCTTCTAGGCGGGGTATCTGAGGGCTTTGCCTCATCCAACCCCCACACGGCCACCCAGGCGGAACCACTGGCGGATCTTACGCTGACGCGCGGAATTCCGGAACGGATGTCAGCCGAGGGACAGATTCTACAGCCGCTAGATAGTTCGGTGGCGTCGAACATGATTCAGGAAATTATTCACCTTGGGGCAGAACATATAGCGATATCACTACTTCATTCTTACTCCAACCCCATACACGAGCGCATGCTCCGCGATCTGATATCAAACCTTGCTCCAGGCTTTCCGGTGACACTCTCGAGCGAACTACGACGGGTCTTTCGTGAATTTGAGCGTACCTCTCTCACCGTCATGAACGCCTATCTTCAACGGAGCATGATGACTCACCTGAAGATTCTGAATGACAAATTCACAGACCTATCTGCACCGCCGGACATATTGGTAGCGCGATCGGATGGCGGATTGATGGGATCGGAACGAGCGCAGCGTTTTCCAATCTTTGCCGCATTGTCCAGTTCCGCCTGTGCCGCCAGGGCGGCGCACGAGATTGCCTCTTCCGCGGCCCCCGGCGATGCGCTCGCTTTGGACTGGGGGGGAAGCACAACAGAGATTACGCTGCTCCATCAGACGCTACGACCGCCTTTGCGCGATGGATCGGTCGGCCCCTATCGCCTGGGACTCCCAACGCTGGGCACGCGACATATCGGAGCCGGCGCAGGCTCCTTGGTCGACATCCCGATAACGGGCATGATTCGTATAAAGGCCCCCACCCCCAATGGCCCGGGTCCGGCGTGTTACGGACTTGGCGGAACCGTCGCGACATTAACCGATGCCAATGTAATTCTGGGTCGACTACCCTTCGGGTTGTTAGGGGGACGATTTCCAATAGATACCGGTGCCGCCGAAACCGCGATGTCCCCGGTGGCAAAAGCGCTCGGAATGGATCTTGTAGAGGCAGCCAAAGCAGTAATTGATGTCGCGAACGAGAAAGTTTACGGAAACATATGCCTGCTAGCGTCGGAAAAACATCTAGAGGCGAAACATTTAACGTTGATTGCATTCGGCGGTGCCGGCCCAATGCACGCCAACGCGCTTGGAATGCTGGGAAATATGTTTCCTGTTGTCATACCGCCCGAACCGGGAATGCTATCAGCCCACGGAACCCTGTCTGCATCGCAACGTCACGAATTGTCTCAGACCATACTAAAACCGATTACCACTGTGTCCAGCACACTGCTCGATCAGGTATTGCAAAAGCTGCAAACCCACGTTAATGCCCAGTTGCAAGACGACGGATCAGCCAAAGATAAGTACACCTTCCTGGCAGAAGCCGATCTGCGTTACGCTGGCGATAGCGTGGAGATAACACTGCCCTTACATCTCGCAAATCCGAGTGCAAACCTCGATAAGTTGGAAGAGCAGTTTGTATCCGCACACCAGACCCTATCCGGATTTGACAGAGAGCTACCGGTTGAGATTGTCAACTTGCGAATCATTGGATATACACAACCTCAGGTATCGACATTAAAGGCGAAAAGCCAATTACGAAGACCGGAATCCACAATCCCAGATCAATGCCGAATATGTTTTGATGGAGATTTCCTGGACACTCAAGTATACGAACGCCTGGATTTGACCTCGGACATGTCTGTTTCAGGGCCTGCTGTAATACTGCAATACGATGCCACAACACTCATTCACCCAGGCCATGACGCTACTGTTTGCCCTGACGGCACTCTTTTGATTAAACCTCAGACAGTCCAGAGCGTATAACACGACACCGCCGTGAACAAACCTGACCTATCCTTAGAGGAACTCGCCGACGCCAACAAAAGCGAGTTTGATAGATTATTTGCGACACAGATGGCGCTCGGTACGCCTGGCGCAGGTGATGAGGCGGGTCAGACGCCTAGATCCCCGAATCTAACGGAGAATGATACCCATAACGCGCCATCCTCAGTGGGCCCACACATTACGACGTTGCTTACAGACACTTACGCCAAAGCCTGGTCTTACGAAATTGTTGAACATAAGGTGGAGCCTGGCGAGGTCCGGGTGCTTTGTCGTCTAACGGCGATGGGACAAACCCGAATGCAGTTTGGCACGGCCGTTAATGATGGCAATATCGGCATCGCCCTTCAACGAGCAACAGATGATGCGCTCGCCCGTTGTCACGCCGATTTAGCACCGGATACCCACGCTGATTTCATATCTGCCCACGGACACCAAAGCACACCCCAGGCACCTGGCCCCGGGCCCACCGACGCGCTGCGCCAAAGCGAACATATCTCGAGAGTTCGACAAGCCAACACTCGCGCTGGAGACGATGTTGAAAAATCGCTTCCATATATTGTGGAGACTGCTCTAAGGTCCGCTCGACGAGAGATGGAGGTCGTTCTCGTTCGCAGCGCCATGTCCGCCGGGATCCGTCTCCAACGTGACGCCGACACCATGATCGCAGATGCCAACGGGCATTTGCTCGTGGGTCATACTGAAACCGATTTACCTAAAATGTTACGAGCCTCGATGCCTGACCTCGCCCCCGGTGATGTCATTCTACACAGTGACCCTTATAGCCCGGGCGGAGCGGGCGGGCACTTGAACGACTGGGCCGTGGTGACTCCCATCTTTCTAGGGGCCCGGCTCGTGGGCTTTAGTTCGGCCTACGGACATATGACCGATATTGGCAGCGAATCACTTGGCAGTAACTCGGTAACTACACATTCGATCTTTGGGGAAGGCCTGCGCGTTCCACCCATCAAGTTATACAAGAACGGGGACCTAAATCACGAAGCGCTTGCCATTCTCACGAGCAATACCCGGGCGCCCGTTGCGAATCATAATGATTTAATGACACTAGTGGCGGCCACGAGGATAGGTGAGGCCCGAGTGCTTCAATTATGTGCACGCTTTGGTGAGCCGAGCTATACCCGGGCAAGTCAAATACTGCTAGAGCGGACACGTCAGGTGATGCGCGCCATCATACCCAAGTACTTTCCCAGTGAGCCGCAATCATTTGAAGATTACGTGGACGATGACGGCTGTGGAAACGGCCCATTTCGACTCAAGGTGACCATCTGGCGAGAAGAAGACAAAGCATATTTGGATTGGACTGGCACGGATGCCCAGGCGTTCGGACCCATTAATCTCCATCTACAGGAATCGACTCTACAGAATCTTGTGGGTCGATACCTCCTTCGTCGTATCGACCCAGAGATGGAACCATCCGGCGGTGGCAATTCATTATTCAACATCACACTACCCGAAGGTTCACTGATTAAGGCAGCCTTCCCTGCCGCCTTGGGGAGTCGCAGGCACCTGTTAGGTCGATTACGAGATGTCATCAATGGGGTGTTCAGCCACTCGGCTGATTTCCTGGTCGTAGCGGCAGGAGAATCAAATCAGGGCGTTTTGACATTTGTACCGGACGACGCATCACAGGGGTTACCGCTGGCTGAAACCCACTTCGGGGCGATACCGGCACGTTTGGCTGCGGACGGCATCGATGGACCGAGTTGGGAACACACGACAAAACTGTATTCTATAGAGGCGATGGAACATCAAGCACCAATCAGAGTTGATTCCCGCCGCTGTATTCCAGACTCTGGTGGTGCGGGATCCTTTCGGGGTGGTAACGGCGTTGCAACAACCTACCGATTTACGGCACCCGGAGCATTGTCAATTCAAGATGATCGCCAAACTGGCCAGCCATGGGGTATTTTTGGCGGTCGACCCGGATCGCGTTCTGAAAAGTCTTTGACCACCAAAAGCGGTGAACGCCGAACGCTCGCTCCCAAAATAGACCGTTTGCCCGTTTACCCGGGTGATAAACTTCTTTACGCAGGTCCTGGCACTGGAGGTTGGGGAGACCCGCTGCGACGCCCTGTAGAAGCAGTCCAAAAGGACGTCGCACGTGGATTAACCACCATTGAGTCGGCCAAAGAGTATTATGGCGTGGTGATCGATTCAGACATCGGGACCATCGACGTTGAGAAAACGGAAGCATTACGCCAACGGCTCCTGGGTGCGCCAGGAAAACGATCACATTTCGACTTTGGAGAAAAACCGGTTAGAGAAAGCAGCTAAAGAATCCTAAGCACTTAACTTCAAATCGTCTCATACTTAAACCGACAGAATAACGCCGCCACAGGCATTACAATCCACCACTGGAAAGCTACAAAACAGCTGGAACGCGCCTATGTCCATCGAAAGCCTAATTACTATCGTTCTCCTAGCAATCGTTGCGGTTGCCATTTTCTATGTCATTTCTATCTGGGTCTATAAACGGGCTCCTGCCAATATGGGCTTCATCCGTACCGGTTTCGGTGGAACCCGTGTATGCCTAGGCCAAGGTGCCATTGTTCTACCTGTATTTCACGAAGTCTCCTGGGTTTCGTTGGAAACGATAAAGTTAATCGTTGGCCGTGCGCGCGATCAGGCCATTTTGACTCATGACAATATTCGAATCGATGTAGTCACCGAACTCTATACTCACGTCGGACACACCGCAGAGTCGCTTCTCACCGCTAGTAGAAGTCTGGGTCAAAAGACCTTTGATCCAGACACTGTTCGAAATCTCCTAGAAGCAAAAATCGTCAGTGCATTGCGCAGCTACGCCGCAACAAAAGACCTAGCAGAACTCCATGAGAATCGTGACACCTTCGCCCGCGACATAAAGTCCCAAGTCATCGAAAGCTTTAGCGCCAATGGACTCGTCCTAGAAGAAGTCACCATTGTATCAATGGAACAAACAGGAAAAGAGTACTTCAAAACCGATAATGTATTTGATGCAGAAGGACTCCGAATCATTACCGAGATTACTTCACGGGCGAAACGCGACGTTCATGAAACAGAAAAGCGCACCAGTATCGCTATTCGACAAAGGGAATTAGAGACTCAGCTCGAGTTGCTGGAAATCGAACGGCAAGAGGCTTTCGCTCGTTCAGTACAAGACAGGGCGATTTCCAACGAACAAGCCCTCCATGTGGGTGAAAAGCAACGTTACGTCCTCGATCAGAAACTGTCTGTCGAGCAAAAGGAGATCGAAAACGAACGCGTGGTAGAACAACTCCGCACTGAGCGTGATGTCGCCATCATTGAGGAGTCCAGAAAACGCGAATCTTCGGAAATCGAAAAAGGCAAACAGATCGAGCAACAACGACGCGATCGTGAAATCGTCCTGATCGGCAAAGCAAAGCAGGAAGAACTCGCCGAAATCACACGGAAGCTCGAACTGGATAAAGCAGAAAAAGATCGGCAAATAGAGCTCGTTGAAAAAACGAAAGAGGAAGAGCTGGCTCAAATTACCCGCGAGATCGCATTGGATGCGGCACAAAAGGATAAACAAATACAGTTAATCGCTAACGAACGGCAACGAGATGAAGCCGACATCGAACGCCAGACGGCGATCACTGCCCGTGAAGAAAGTGCCCGCCTTGAGCGGAGTAAAGCCGCTGAACAGGCAGAAATCGCCATCAATCAGGAACAACTCAAAACTAGACTCGCTCTTTTAGATGTCAGCAAACAGGACGCTCTTGCCACTTCTGCTCAAGAGAAAGATGTAGCGGAAGCGCAAGCCACCTTGTTAAGTGAAAAACAGCGCTTCCTGCTCGAAGAGAAGTGGAAGGTCGAACAAGAGGAAATCAATAAGGAGTTGGACCTCGAGAAGGCGCAGATCGCGAAAGACACGTCGATTCTAAGTGAGTCGCAAAAACGTGAAGCTGCTGAGGTGCAACGTTCCTTGGCGCGCCAAAGTGAAGAGCGTAATCGGGAAATAGCGTTAGCCGCGAAAGACGCCGACCTTGACTTTGCGGCGGCAAAACGACTTGAGGCTACAGCGTCCAGACAACAGGCTGAACATAACGCGGACTCGGTGCGATATATCGCCGACGCAGAACGTCAGAAGATCGTCGACCTGATCGAAGCTGAAAATAACGCAGATACACGCCGTGTGGAGGAGGAAAACAACGCCGAAATTACACGAATGCATATGCTTGCTCAGGCCGACGCTAGGAAAGAAGCCGCTGATCGCGAGGCCGCAGCCACTCGTACACGCGCACAGGCCACCAGTGACGCACAACAAATTTCGGCTATTGGCATCGAAAAAGAAGCCGCAGCAAAGGGCCGCGCGGAGATGGAGATCGAACAACTCCGGGTCGCGAATACGCAGCGCATGCTAGAAGCTGAAGCGAGCGGCATCGAAGCCAAAGCAGACGCTCTGAAGAAATACAACGATGCAGCGACGTTCCTAGAACTATCAAAAATGCACATAGAAGCAGAACGAGACGTTCGTAGCGATCAGGCTAAAGCGATGGGCAACGCTCTGCAGGGGGCCCAAATCAGAATGTATGGCGGCAGTGATGACGGAACCATAGACAACATTCGAGGCCTCTTTACCACCGGTTTTGGAATTGGAGAAGCGCTTGAAGGGCTCGCTCAATCACTTCCCGACGGGCTACGCCAGCGATTTGCTCAAAATGGCGTGCGCGGCGTCTTCGGGACTCCCAATGGCGCAGGACGCTTTCAGGAAGCGGTCGCCAATATCGGCACATTACTCAAGACAACCCTGAAGACAAAGCGTGAACGCGAATCCACAACCTTCGTCGAAGCGATCGAAATACTCCAAGGTGTCGCCGGTGCAGACACCACACAGTTAGAGGCGGTTTCAGCGCTCGCCCAATTCAATCAGGATGGCGTCTTCAACGAGGTTCCATTCGAAACCGTATGGAGCCTTGTTCTCGCCACATCAAAGGCCGTCAATTAAAAACAATTCATCGATACACCCATTATGCCTGACTACGACGTCGTTCTAGCCGACGTCTGCAAGACCTACCCCGGGGATACCCGCGCGGTTATCGATTTCAACGCGAGCATTGAAAGAGGATCTTTTGTCGCGATGTTAGGCCCTAGTGGCTGTGGAAAAACGACCACGCTGCGAATGATCGGGGGCCTAGAGGAGGTAACCACCGGCAAGATTTACCTCAGCGGGCAAGACGTTACTGATCTGCCGCCATCGCAACGAGACACCTCGATGATGTTTCAAAGCTTCGCCCTCTTCCCGCATCGAACCGTATTACAGAATGTAGAATTTAGCCTGAAGATGCGGGGCATTGAATCAACGGAACGCCGCCGGCAAGCACAAGACATGATCGCCCTCGTCGGCCTCACCGAGTTAGCCGATCGTCATCCGCGTGATCTAAGCGGAGGCCAACAACAACGAGTTGCTCTGGGAAGAGCCTTAATCAGTCGCCCCACCGTCTTGCTCCTTGATGAACCCCTCGGTTCGTTGGATTACAGTCTTCGACAAACCATGATGGTCGAATTAAAGAAGATTCAACAAGAAATCGGCATAACATTCATCATGGTGACTCATTCACAACAAGAAGCACTCTCTATGGCTGATTCGGTCATCGTTATGAGCGATGCTGTTATTCAACAAACAGGCACCTCCAGAGAAATCAATGAGATGCCCCGTACTCGCTTTGTTGCCGAATTTATTGGAAACAACAACCTCTTTGATGGCATTCTCACCTCCCTCAGTGGTTCTATCGCTTTGATAGAACATGGTGACTCGATGTTCTATGTCAGCATCCCTGATGGACAACATCATCACTCTATCGGTTCATCCGTATCCCTGTGCGTTCGAGCAGACTGGGTCGTTACCGGGCATCATCCAGACATGGCCAATCGCATTGATGCGACCTATGTCGCGACAGAATATCTAGGATCGCTAGAAACGGATGTTTTTGAGTTCGCGCCAAAACACTATATACAGGTCGAGCAACACCGGGATAGCAGAAATCAGGTCTATAAAGTGGGTGAAAAAGAAACCTTGTGTTGGTCTGCTGCTTCTGCCGTCTTGCTCGATTGATATCGGACCTACCCAAATGGGGGATCGCGCCGATAAGCGCGACAGACCCGCCCAAGATCAAGCTGTCACCCTGAGCGGCTTGACCCAAGGGTGTCAGACGGAACAATTGTCAGTTGATCCGTCGATACAGCAGACTGTAAATCCCTAAAAAGAGTCCAATCATTAGCAGTGAAAACAACGTGGATGCTGTCCCGAGCGCGAACAGCGTCGGCCTTATACGCTGAGTCATAGAGGCATTAATGTCCAGCGGCAACGTATTAAATTCGCCCGCTAAGAGCGTTGTTCTAGCAAATTCATCGTATGACAAGGTGAATCCAAATAGGCCTGCCGCAACAATGCCGGGCAAAACCAGTGGGAATGTGACCTCTTTAAACACAGTCCACTCGTCCGCGCCCATGTCTCGAGCCGCCTCCTCTAGGCTCGTATCAAATCGATTAAATACAGCCATCATCACCAGAAACCCAAACGGCAATGTCCAAACAACATGTACGCCTAAACCTGAGGACCACCACGCTGCGGGCATTCCTATCTGCCGCAATAGTGTTGCCATACTGAGGCTGAGCAAGATACCAGGGACCATCAATCCAGCCATTACGACATAAAACAGGACATTGGCCCCAAAAAATCTCTTTCTAAATGCCATCGCCAACATGGTGGAGAAAATCGCAGTAATCACCATAACGATCAATGCGAGGATCAACGATCGCATCAATGCTCCCTGCATATCGCCCACCATAGACGGTTCAATAAGCTTTTCCCACCAATACAGACTTACCCCACGCATTGGAAAACTCGTGCCACCCCGTCGCCCTTGAAATGAAAGGATGAACATCGCAATCATTGGGCCATAAATAAACAGGATAAATATCACGAAGTAACTGCCAAACAACGTCGTGACCCAGGCCTTTTTCCTCTTTTGCGGAGTCCATTGCGCCATACTCAGAGCTCCTTCCTGATGTTAACCAACCGCAAGATTATTATGACTCCCGCCATCATAGCCAGCATCAACATGATCGCGTTGACCGCGGCAAATGGGTAATTAGCAATCGCATAGTAATTTAGAATTACCGTTCCCACGGTGCTTGTTTTCCCCCCGTAAACCACGACAGCTGTGGCAAATTCACCCATCAACATCACAAAAATAAAAATCATACCAATGGCAACACCTGGCAAAGACAGCGGGAAAATTATCTCTCTAAAGATTTGAAACGCCGTGGCGCCCATATCTTTAGCCGCCTCGATAATGTCAGGATCTATTTTGGCCAAAGAAAAGAAGATCGGACCAACGCACAAAACTATATATATCTGTACCAGCGCAGTGGTATACCCAAACTCTGAATACAAAAGAACCCGTGTCGGTTTATCGATGATATCCAGAGCCAATAACATCGAATTCAACAATCCCCGACGCCCCAACATAGGCAACCAGGCGACAGCGCGGATCAAGTAACTGGTCCAGAACGGAACCATGCAGAGGAGAAAAAGCGCCATCTGCCATTTAAAACTTTTGACTCGCATTGCGAGAAAATAAGCGATCGGATAACCGATTAAGAGGCATAACAACATGACCTCAAATGTAAAGCGGAAAGTGGTCCCCAACGTCTTAATAAAAACACTCGGGCTAAGAAAACGGCGACTCTCTGGATCGAAGAAGCCATTTGATACAAAGTAATCTCCGTAATTTTGGAGATTGAACCCCGGCTCCAGGCCATAACCGGTGGACGTCCAGAAACTGAAGATAAAAATACTGATCAAAGGAATGACCAGAAACAACAACAACCATGCAACACTCGGCGCAATTAACCAACCCGTTGAAAACCCGCCTTCTCGTGAGGCCTGTCGGTTCACGCGTTGACCGTTGGCCGCAGGTTCAGGCTGGGCACCAATCAAACCTCGGTGCAACGAAACCTCCCTCTCTTCCATCCGACTCCCGTGTACTTGGACAACCACTGTACTACCTTAGCAATTAGCACACCCTCACACACTTAACCTGCGAAGCTGTATCCCCCGGGGCGGGCCCGTGCGCCATATGGAAAAGTTCTGCCCCTCTGATGTTTGCTCTGGTGACCGAGCCTCGCCGGTCACCAGAGCAACAAAAGGCAAGAATTAGATTAGGCGGTCAAAAACTCAGTCCAGCGCTTAACCAGGTAATCGTTTTCCTTCATCAGGGAATTCCATACGGCGATTTTCTTAAATCGATCCCAGTAAGAGCCCCCGTCTCGGACTTCGCCTTTGGGCACCAATGGATTACCAAATGGGTCCATTAGTTCCTTGGCTGCCGGTTTACCCATATACCAATAGTCCCATTCTTCAGGCGAGAGATGCTTTTTCACATTATCAGTCTGCGACATATAGTAGCCCTGCCGCGCGACAAATGCCCCGGCCCAACCATCGAGCCACCAGTTAATGTACTCGTAAGCCTGATCGAGTTTTTTTCCCGACACCTTATTGGAAATTGACAATCCACCGTGCCAGCCACGATAACCTTCTTTAAGGTCCGCATAAATACAGGGAACCCCCTCCGATCGAATCGCCGTTACCGCTGGTGACCACATACTTTCTAAGGCTACCTCACCGGAAACCATTAGGTTCACTGACTGACCAAAAGTTTCCCAGAACGCTCGGAAATGTCCGTCCCGCTTTTTCTCGATAAGGAACTCAATGAGGACGTCGATCTCCTGTCGAGTCATATCACCCTTATCCTTAAACTTGATAAGACCACCCGCCTCGGCACCCATCGCGGCATCCATTACGCCAATCTGTGGCACATTCAATAACGCAACTCGGCCACGAAACTTATCATCAAAAAGGGACGCCCAGCTCTCTAGCTTGCCACCGGTTTCCTCTGGGTTATATCCGAGAGTGTCCGCGTTGTGCCAAGTCGGCACGGCAGAAACATATCGGGATGGACCGTCTACCAAATCTCCCGACTCATTGATCCAGAGCTTTCGGAAAGGTGCATCGCCATCGCCTGGATTCGAATCCGGCGTCAAACGTCCCGTCTTGCTTAAATCAGAGATCGAGTCCCATTCCTTAACCCGTTTGGTATCGGTTGGATGCCAAACCTTAGCAGGTATAAATACATCAAAATCGTTGTAATAACCTTCGGCGATGTCGTATTGGTCGTTTTGATTCAACATTTTTCCGAACATCGCACCATACCCAAGTGCCTGGCCCCGAACTTCAAACCCAAGATCTTTAGAGGCCTGCGCCTGAATATCGTTAATGATGCTCACACCAAGCCCAATGGTCCGCAATGGCTCATTACCGGTAGAGATATATGGAAACCCCGCCACGACCGTACCAGCCGCAACCGCCTTGGCAGTCGTACCCATAAATTGACGACGACTCACACCACTCTTTGTTACCCCTTCTATTTTCACTTTATCCGCCATAGCTCTGTTCCTCCTAGTAATTTTAATTACCCCACAACATCTTAAACCCTCTGTTTCAACCCGTGAAGCTTTTCAGTGACGCTCCCGCATTATGCGCTCGTGCCGCTTCTTATGTCTTAACTGGTCGAATTAATTTCAACAACCAAAAGATGATACAAAACACACCTGTAATGACTACTAAGGCAATGATAGTCCCCACCTTTTTACCAAAACCACCATCAAAAGCGTAGCTGGTCTGCAATAAATAAACACAGGCATTCTGAACCGCCTGTAACGCCGCTCCTGCAGACAAAAGAACCGCTGTGAAAGTTGACCCTCGTAACGACGTCAAAACCATCGATTCGACACTGCCTTGACCTCCAATATAGGTTTTATAGGCGCTCCAGTGAAACGCACAAAACCCCACGATACCAATGATCACCGTCACCCAGAAAATGCTGTTCTGAAAGGTAAATCCCTCCAAAACAATATTTACCAACGTCTCAAATGGCGGGAAAAAATACAAGAAGGTCAACGCCAATATCAGGAGGAGAAACCCTACCAAAGTCCAAAACCACTGCCAGCCCGTCATTACCACTTATACCTCGTTGCAAAAGATAAAGATCATCACTAATGATATCCCGTATTAATATGTTCAAACAGCCTGATTAGGACGCTACGCTAAGCAGAAGAATGCCATAGATAACAACGAATAGCACATCTCGTACACCACCCACGCCCTGCCGCCCCGAACTTCGAGTCGCAATGAGAACCATCACTTCAATCAACGTAAATGTCAGCCCCACAAGGAAAAATGGCCATACAGACTCCCACCAAGAGCTCTCCGCGAGCACTTCATGCCCCTGGACGGTTCGCCAAATTAGCAACAGCAAGGGAACCAGTGTGAAATAAACATAACCCACAAGAAAACGATACCGAGTGACCTTTCTATCCAACACCCAAAACACAAGGAAGAAAGCGACGATGTTCACCACATCCCAGAATAATGCGGTATAGGTATCTCCATCTCCGTGCCAGACAAGATTTAAGAAAGCCAGAAAAAGAAAGAACACCATTGCATCACAAAATACCCATTCACGAAGCGCCTCGCCGGGTTGCTTAATCGACCAAGCCCGAGTCGCCTTATCAAATAGCAATACCAGTGCCACACCGAGCGTCGCTGGATAGAGTAAATGAAGAATGAGCCGATATTGATCGGCGCGTTCAACGGCCACCCAGTTCAATAGCAATAGGGCAACAAACAAACATAACAAACCCAATATCCCCGCCCCAGCCGAAGTCTCCATTGCGCTTGCGGGGACCTCTATCCTCCCTTTTGAAAACGAATCTATCGCGACTTTTTTAGGTCTCCGTACAAAAAACCCAATAACAAAAGCCAACACGGCAACCACGACAGAAGCACTCATGATCGTCAAAAATACCGAGGATCGGCTATCTGCCCGCCAACCGGATTGGCCCACACCTGCTTCAGGATATGTTTGTACGACTAACGTTATGCCACCCGCCACAACGACCAGTACCACTACGATCGCCAGCAGGTACTCAATCCAGCGCAGCCGTTTACCCTCTCCGGCAACGTCATCAGTAGACGTCGCTCGGGAATTTGGCTGCCTCATCAGCAGATAGGCAATAAACGCCAACACAGCAATTACAGCGACGCCGCCCATAACGAAAATAAATGCTATGGATTGAGCCACCACTGCATCTCCGCTAATGTCTTAGTCAACTTAATTGCGTAACAATGCACGAAGCGCTCGCATTATGACTTCTGGGCAACCAGTCGCTCGACGCACCGCTGAAAACTTACGTCAGTGGCAGTCTGCAATGCAGCACCTAACGATACCCCTTGGTCAGTCACTGCTGAGCCGGTTTCAGCAACGTAGGATTGGTTTGATCGTAGTTCGCCTCGAACTTCCGCCATATTGCCTCGTTGAGAGTAGTACACCACTTCGAAACTCCATTGGTCCCCACAAATCGCACGTATTGCAGCAAGCGATGCCAACCTGTCGCCGTTCGAGGAGGCCCCATCACTAACAGAATGTGACGGGGTTATTTCAAGGTGATCACGATTTTTTTCGTTCGCAACCGGCAAGGGCAATGTCGAAATTGATGTGGTGCTCGGTTCGTTTTCCATTCGCGAGCGCAGACTTTCTGTCGCTGCCTCGTCCACCTGTTCATTGACAATATCAATCACCACGCCATAGGCATTGCGCGCATGGTCAACAGTACAAAAATCGTCCAAGACATCTCCCAGGACTTGCTCTGCCGGGCGGTCGAGCGGGTTTCCGTAACCTCCCCCGCATGGGGCATAAAACGCATGAACATCACCCGACTTAACCCGCAAGCCGGAGAATTTGGCAGGCATATCCCGAACAGCATTGGGATCATCAATATTAAAGACTTCGACCTTACCAGTAGCTCCCGACCAACCACCAAAAATTCCCCATGGAATATCATGGTGTCTTTCATTCTCATGCGTAATAAAACCATCGGTGAGGATCCGTTGTGACTTAACTACACCGATACCTCCTCGATACCGCCCTGCGCCGGGTAACACGTCGTCACGTAATTCATAACGATCGCAGATCATAGGAAGGTGCATTCCAAGATCCTCCAGTGGATTATTTCGTGTATTCGCCATTAAATTGTCAATACTGTCAGGACCATCTGATTGCGGACGACCCCCATAGGACCCTTCATTAACCTCCAAAAATACCCAGTAATCCCCAGAGGGTCGAATCCCTGAATACGCCGCGAAAGATAAAGACGCAGAACTCCCAGCGATAATTTCATTCGGTAGAACAGGTGCAAGCGCCTTATAAATCAGATCAATTGCTCGATTTACTTGAGTAAACCGGGCTTCTGCGGCAGCAGGGTACTTCGGGTTATAGATCGAGCCCTTGGGCGCTATCACCTCGATGGGTCGAAATGACCCTTCGTTCGAAGGAACCGTAATCTCAGAGGTTTCTGCGTCCAACAATAATGAACGAATAGCACAGTAACACCCCACTTTGGTGGACCCCTCAAAGGGCACATTAAAACCGGTTTCGACCTGATCAGACGAGCCCGTGAGATCCACTTGAATCGAATCGCCCATAATTCTGACACACACCTTGATCGGCAAACGAACATCCCGATTCTTTCCATCATCGTCAAGAAAGCCTTCCGCCCGGTACTCGCCATCGGGAATTGCTGCGATCCGTTGACGCACCACTCGTTCCGTGTAATCCATCAGTTGACGAGTAGCCGCAAGGATCGTGTCTTTGCCATAGCGATCCATCAATTCTTCGAAACGACGAACACCCAGACGTGCCGAAGCTATTTGGGCCTCAATATCACTTTGCAGTTGTTTTGCAGCCCGGCTATTTCGACCCAAAAACTGCCAAAGGCCCTCGTTGCGTACGCCTTTCTCATAAAGTTTTATTCCCGCAAACAGCATTCCTTCTGCGAAAACGTCGGGAATATCAATAATCAACCCGGGAGTCGCCGCACCGATATCCAGATGATGCGCCGTATTAGCCCCGAAACCGACCAGTTCACCACCGTAAAAACAGGGAATGACTATTCCTATATCAGGCGAATGACTTGCGCCAAGATAAGGATGATTGTGAATCACAACATCGCCTTCATTCCACGTGCCACCTTGCAAGGATTCTTCAATTCCTCTCAGGTATCCAGGTAATGACCCAATATGAAGCGGTGTCGATTCAGATTCACATAAGGTGTTGAATTCTGTATCGAACAATCCCGCACCCAGATCTTGGGATTCACGAATAATCGAAGAAAAGGACATTCGGTAAAGAATATGCCCCATCTCTTCGGCGATCGTGTCAAGCGCCCCACTAATGACTTGTAAGGTTATCGGATCTAGTTCTTGCGCAGACATGGTTTATGGCTCTTCCATTTCGTGCTAGTGATTATGTTCAATAATCAGATTGCCAAACTCACCAACGGTCGCGGTGTAACTCGGCGGAATTAAGATGGTCGAATTGTGTTGTAGCACTATCGCAGGTCCCGACAGAACATGGCCATCACGCAATTGGGATCGATCATACCTCGGTGTCGAATGACTCTCCGCATCGTCAAAAACAGTCTCTTGGCTATATAAAATCGCATCCTTCACTGAACTTTTCCCTGACTTCTCCAAGCGCGGGACTTTCAATGGCGTTACATACTGAAGGCCAATCACTCGTAGCGTAATCAACTCGACCTCTCCGTCCAGAAAGGCATAGCCATAATCCAGTTGATGTTGCTGGTGAAAACTATCAATTACATCAGTAACACTGGACTCAGTCACTTGATCGGTCTTGATGATCGCCCGCAGTTCAAATCCCTGTCCGTGATAACGACATTCCGCTATCTTCTGGTATTGTTGTTCAGAAGCCGGAACACCATCATTCTCGAGATCCTTACGGCATGCTCCGGAAAGTTCAGACAAGACTCGGTTAATTGTGGTCAGACTGTCACTGCCGATATTGGATAAGGATGCGATGACGGATCGGGCGTGTTCGTACTGCATATCGGTTTGCAGCAGTCCCATGGCAGCCGTAATGCCGGGAGCCACGGGCACAATTATATTCTTCGCAGACACCGCTTCCGCCAAAGCAACCCCATGCAAGGGGCCCGCCCCGCCAAAGGGTATGAGCGAGTAATCCCGGGGATCAACACCTCGCGCAACCGAATTCGAACGGATCGCAAGCGCCATATTTGAGTTAACCAATCGGATAATTCCCAGAGCGGCCTCGGTCACCGAAATCCCTAAAGGTCGTGCAATCTTCTCTTCAATGACTCGATCTGCTATGGCTTTATCCAACGGAAGATCCCCACCTAACATCTTGTCCGGATCTAGTCGCCCGAGACAAACCTGCGCGTCCGTTACCGTCGGCTCTTCACCACCACGGCCATAGCAAGCGGGACCCGGGTCAGCACCCGCCGAACGTGGCCCAACATGGAATCCTCCGGCCGAATCCACGTATGCAATGGACCCTCCACCTGCACCGATGGTAACTAAATCAATCATGGGAATCAGAACAGGATGCCCACTAACGTAGGTGTCTCGTGGGTTCATGACCTTGATTTGACCATCTGTGATGGTGCTGATGTCAGCCGACGTGCCGCCAATATCCACTGTTATGATATTTTTCGCTTTACACGCGAGAGCCTCCGATTTCCCGCCAATGACACCCCCGGCCGGCCCCGACATCAACATCGTGACCGCTCGCTGAGAACAGGTCTCGACCGTGGCAATGCCGCCATTCGATTGAATTATTCTCAAGTTGGCACTAAATCCTTCGCGAGCTAACTTATCTTTCAAGTTATTGAGATAGAAAGATGTCCGAGGCCCCACGTACCCGTTCATTGCCGCTGTTGAGAATCGCTCGTACTCGCGCATCACATTAGCCACGTCAGATGATGCACAGACAAAGGCATCAGGCATTTCTTTCTCCACAATCACCTTTGCGCGGCGTTCGTGTGTGTCATTTAAAAACGAAAACATGAACCCGATCACGACCGATTTGATGCCTCTCTTCTTGAATAAGGCCACCGCCTCGAGAACCTCATCTTCATTCAGAGGAGTTTCAATTTCACCCGACGGCGGTCGAATCCGTTCTGTAATCGCTATCCGGTTACGCCTCTTGACCAATGGCCGACTTTGCCACGGACAATCGAAATGTAACGAGAAATTGTAGGGTCGCTTATGTCGGCCGATGTGCAGGATGTCTCGAAAATTGCGGGTCGTGATCATGCCTACCTCAGCGCCATCGTTTTCTAGCGTGACATTCGTTGCAATAGTTGTCCCATGCACTATTAAATCGATTGCCTCTGGCTTGACCTGGGCCTGCTCACATAGCTGTTGAAGACCTACCAATACACCATCTGATTGGTCGTTCGGCGTGCTAGGCACCTTGTGAAAATACACTCCGTGATCGGCCTCTAAGACCAAATCCGTATTGGTTCCCCCTACATCTACGCCTACTCTAGCCATCAATGATCCTTGTTAAACTCAATCTGCTTTCATCATTCATCACCATCACCCTGAGGTCAATCACTCTCTGTCCGTCGTTAGCTCATTCAGGCACAATCCCACACCAAATTAATCCCTCCAGGCCAGAAACAGCCAGAACCCGCCCATGACACAGCAATTAATCCAGCATGACGCCGTTAGGGCATTCGATGTCATTCTAAACGGTGGCATTGGAATCCTCCCCATGGATATCGGTTACTCGTTGATTGGTGGTTCATCTAATGCCTTGATGCGGATATTTAACGCTAAGGGTCGCGCCATTGGAAAACTCAACGCATTAGTGGGTGATCTCACATTGGCTGATGAACTCCTTAACTTGACTCCCCAATCCCGCGAATTATTACATTTACTCACCGTCACCTATGACCTCCCCCTTGGGGCTATCGCGCCCTGCGACCTGAGTCACCCCCTCCTAAAAACCCTTGACAAGCGCACACGGGAAATGAGCGTCAAAGATGAAACGATTGTTTTATTAGTCAACGCAGGCCCTCTTCACGCAGCTATCAGTCGACTCAGCTACGAAGCTAAGCATTTATTAATAGGCTCCTCGGCCAATCTTTCCAATACGGGAACAAAATTCAGGGTAACCGATATTGAACCGGAAATATTAAATATTGCAGACGTTATCGTTGACCACGGACTCCGAAAATATCACCTATACGGGCGTTCATCGACCCTACTCAATGTAGAAACATTTGAGGTGGTCCGGCACGGTGCTTGTTTTGACTTAATCGCAGACGTTGTCCAACGCCATTATGGGGTAACTCTCTCACAACCTGACTCCGTTTAAACCCTATAACTGACATCAGGCAATTTGCGCAAACCGTGTATTTAAGGTTCCGCAAGATAGGTTTCTGTCGAGAATAAACGTCTCTGATACTCCAGGTAATCAGATTTCGACATCGGGGCAACATAATTTTTGAGAATGCGTTGCGCTTGTTCTGCCCCATCATATAACAGGTCTATGACGGTCATGGCCAGAAGCTTAGCCGGACTAACATAAGCATTTTCAGAATCGTCGATCTGCCATGTCTCCCCGTGGATTAGTCCTTTTGCACCCAACACGTAGGGGTGGATGACAGGCATCAGGTGCGCGATATCACCCATATCGGTAGAACTTGTGCGATGACCGCCTGAGGCAAACTGGCCTGGCCCAAAAAGCATATCGACATTCTCACCAAACAAACTACCCATTTCCGGATTATTAATCTGCGGCAGATATCCCGGTATCGTTTCAATCTCGACCTCAGCCCCCACCGCCATGGCTCCCGCCCGAAGGCAGCGATTAACTTTTTCGTTCGCATCCAAGATTGCGGCCGTCGAAGCACCTCGAATAAATGTCTCAACACAAACTTCTGAGGGGACAACACTAACCGCATCACCGCCTTTAGTAATGATCGGATGAATTCGAATGGTGTCTTTTTCCCAGAATGTTTCTCGCTGCAACCCAATAGACATCAAAGCAATAGTGGCCGCGTTTAGGGCATTAATACCCAATTGAGGTATAGCTCCCGCATGGGCTGCCCGTCCCTTGAATTTAACGCGCTTAATGACAGCGCCATTAGACGAATCCACGAGAATTGATCGGGTTTTTGAATCCGCAATCGTATGGATCATCATCGCCATATCGATATCATCGAAGTGATTCTTGGCAACCAATTCCGACTTGCCCAAAAGAAACTCCAATTCATTGGATGCCCTGCGCGCTTTTCTGTCTTCAATCTCGATAAACTCTTCGGCAGGCACAGCAAGGAAGACCACTTCTCCACTCAGTTCCGAAATCACCCCACTGACTTTGAGAGCCCGTGCCGCGCCCACGAGACCGGCAATTTGGGCGTTATGACCACAGGCATGCGCGGCACCGGTAATCGGATCGGCTAAGGGGTGCTCGGAAACAACCAAACTGTCTAACTCTCCCAAGATGGCGACCGTCGGACCTTTGCGACCGCTCGTCAATCGCGATTTGACACCGGTCACAGCCAAGCCCGATTCGCTCGGCAGACCCAATTTCTCGAATTCATCAAGGACCAGTCGAGTTGTTTTGTGTTCGTTGAATCCTGTCTCCGGATTTCTAAGGATAGTGTCACCAATCGAGATAATGTCATCGCGTTGTGCATCAATAGCGTGACACACCCGTTGTTTAAGATCTGATTTACTCAGCATAGATTAGATCCTCATGACTAAATGTCGGCATCACCTTCAATTTAACAGCCCCTCTTTACTAGTGATGCCTTCCCCATGATTAAACATATCGCCATCACTGCAAACTCCTGCTCTAATGGTTCGAGTCGCCTCGACATCAATGTCAAAATCCCGGGTTAAGGATACTCCGTAGTCTGTTAACGCACTTTCGCTAGAAATAAAACCATCCAGCACATCCAGACGGACACTTGCCTCCGGCCTAGCAAACGGATGCCCCCATCCACCTCCGCCGCTGGTCATAATCCTTAATAGGTCGCCTTTCCTTAATTGATTCTGGTCACTCATCGGGCGAAGCTGGCGTTCATCCTCCGCGCCCGGATTAACAATCACTCGCCCCGGTCGGCCTGCGTGCCCGCCTTTGATCCCCCAAGCGGGATGTTTAACATTGTCGAGTCGTAATCCCAGTACCGCTTCATCCCCAATGACGCGCACGTCCCGAATGATGCCAGCTCCACCTCGATACGCGCCTGGCCCACCCGAGTCTTTGTGAATTCGATATGCCTCAATTCGAACACCAAATTCCATTTCAGCGAACTCGACCGGATAATTCTTTTGGGCCACAAAGTACACGGCATCAATACCATCAGCGAAGGTACGGGCACCAAACCCCACACCCAGTCCTTCAATGCACAACTCGTAACTACCGCGCAAACGATCATGACTTCGCAGATAGTAAAGAACATATACCGGTGATGCCGCCGAAATCTGTCCGTCGGTAGCGCGTCCAAGAACACCTAATAGTGATCCCGTAACTCGTACCATGGTATGAGATCGCATTCCCACGGCTGCCGGATAGACGGGATCGACGATGCTACCTTCTCGAAGCTTCACACTCTTGAGGGCACGCTCAAAACCCGCATTCATTTGTACACTAGTGTCTTCTCCGGTCAGGAGCAGCCCTAGCATATTGGCAGGGACACTTTTATCCATTTTGAAATTAATTGCCCCTTTGGCCTGGTTCGTTGACTCCGTAAAGTCCAAAGAAATGTCCTCTCCCAACTTTTCCATAGTCAAAGACACTGCATAATCCTGATCGTTGTGCCCATCCCCATCGAGACAATCGGAAAACCGATAGCGCCCGTCGGGCACCTTTTCATTAAGTGCAGTGCGCAAGGAAAAAGCTGTCTGTTCCAACATTTCTTCAAACGCAGCATCCAAGGCTTCTAACCCAAAACGCTCCGCGATCTCTTCCAGGCGGCGCTTACCTAATTGACAACTGGCCATGATCGCCTTGAGATCACCTTTAACCATTTCCGGAAAACGAGAGTTGCGCAGGAACATACGCATCACTTCCTCGTTAAATTGACCCGCTCTATAAATTCTGGTTGGTGGAACTAAAATACCCTCGTGGAAGGTTTCGGTCGCGTCAGGAGAAATACTTCCCGGCATTAACCCCCCAATATCCCACAAGTGTCCCCAGGCCTCGGCGAAACCCATGAGCTCAGAACGGGCAAAGACCGGCGCAACAAACACCATATCCGGAAGATGTGAGACAGCACCCTTCGACCAATAAGGATCGTTGTAAATATAAAGATCACCATCGCGCATATCGTCCTGCGGATATTGTTCTAATATGCAATCAATCAGATTTCCTGCTAACGGCACACGGGTGCCTGATATCAACCGTCCTTGGCGATCAAAAATCGCCGAGAAGTAATCTTTTTTCTCCCGGATGAACGGTGACATTGATGTTCGATCAATCAATGCTTCCATTTCAGAACGAGCGGATTGCAACGCGCCCTTGATGAGTTCCACGGTAACAGGATCGAGGGTCTTCTCAGGACTATTCATGATCAATCTCTATAAAGATAGCGCCTTGTGCGTCAACTCGCGCTATCTCACGCGGAAAAACAACCGTTGTGGTGTCTAACTGATCAATGATAGCCGGACCTTTTAATGCGTGCCCCGCCAATAGGTCTTCGCGCGCATAAACAGGGGCAGTCTGAAATCCACGATCCGAGAAAAAGACTTCTCGCGTGGACCTTGACTTTGCATCGGTCCCATTGCAACTGTCCACAGTGCTCAGTTCCAGTTTGTCTACGATACCGGTTGCTTTAATGCGAAGATTAACAATTTCAACGGCCGCCTCTCTATCGCAGAAGGTATACAACTGCTCGTGACGTTGGTGGAAGTCCTCAACCAGAAGTGAAACGCTTTCGGCATTAACATCACCCATTGGGAGTTGAACTGTGATCTCATAGCCCTGTTTTGCATAACGAACGTCAGCCAGCCGATCAAGACGCCTTTGGGCTTCAGGCACGCCCTCTTCGTTGAGACCTTGCTGTGCAAGTGTTAAAAGTTCACCGAACACACGACGCATTAGTTCAAGATCATACTCAGGCGCTCTTTGTAAACAAGTTCTCACGTAGTCATATTGAAGGTCAGTAGCCAACAAACCGACTGCGCACAAAATACCTGGCAGAGCAGGAATAACGACAGTCTTTGTCCCCAGTAGCCGCGACAGTTCGCTTGCATGCATTGGCCCGGCGCCGCCGAATGCAATAAGCGCAAACTCACTTGGGTCGTAGCCCTTTTCTACCGATACCACCTTCAAGGCGCCGACCATATTGTTGTTAACAATATCTAAAATGCCCGCGGCAGCCTCATACAGGTCCATGCCCAAGGGATCGGCCACGTATTTGACGATCGCCCTCTGCGCTTGTTCTCGGTCCAACTCGACCTCACCCCCCAATAAATACTCAGGAATCCTACCGAGGACCAAATTGGCATCCGTTACGGTAGGATGTTTCCCCCCCTTTCCATAACAAGCAGGCCCCGGATCAGCGCCCGCACTTTGCGGACCGACAGTCAGTACGCCATAGTCACTCACCGTAGCAAGGCTGCCTCCACCAGCACCGATCGTGTGGATATCTATCGTCGGGATCTGTATCGGAAAGGGGCCAATCTCACTCTCGTTAGTCATCGCGGGCTGACCAGCCCGAATGAGGCTGACATCCGCGCTCGTTCCGCCAATATCAATGGTAATGGCGTTAAGATGCCCGCTTGACTTGGCCACCACACCGGCTCCAATGACTCCAGCCGCCGGTCCAGACAAAGCCATATTGATGGCTTGGTTTGTGGCTTGGCGTGGTCCAAAAACTCCGCCATTTGATTTCATAATTAACAACGGTGCATCAATGCTGCGCTGTTTAAGCCCGGCCGACAATCCACCGATATAACGACTGACCTGTGGATGAATAAATGCGTTTAAAACGGTAACCATCGCCCGCTCAAACTCTCTAAAGACAGGCAAGACCTCACTCGATATCGAAACGTGTGCTTCAGGGAAATGTTCGGCTAATAGAGCAGCCGCTGCCTTTTCATTGACCGCATTGGCATATGAGTGCAGAAACACCACAGCAACGGACTCAACCCCCATTTTCTTTAACTCTTCAATTGCAGCGCAAGTAGCCACAGCATCCAGTGAACGCTCTATGCTTCCATCTAGAAGCACTCTTTCGGGCACTTCCCGAATGCGTCTCGGGGGAACGGGTCGGGCCGGCTTAATCCACGTATACAGGTTTTCTTTGCGCGGAACATCGTGACGTCCAATTTCCAACACATATTTAAAGCCGTCAGTAACAAGCATTCCGGTACGGGCACCTTTCCCTTCCAATATGGCATTCGTTGCGACGGTCGACCCATGAAAAACCCGTCGAATCAATGCCGAATCAATATGCGCTTGCCCGGTTACCTTTTCTAATCCTGTAAAAAATCCTATTGACTGATCAGATGGCGTTGAAGGGGTTTTAGCGATCCATCGACGCCCGCTTTCACCATCTACCAAAATGACATCAGTAAATGTTCCACCAACATCGATCGCGATCACCAGCGGCTGGATATCAGACACTTACCGACTCCTTTTCTATGTCCAACACGATATTGCCTATCACTTTCCCGGACTCCTGAACTTCATGCGCCTGTGCGATACCCTCGAGCGAAGAAACGTGGCCAATACAATGCGTTAAAGCTCCTGCGGCCATCCATTGATTCAGGTGAGTCACAGCTGCTAGGCGTTCGCTAGTTGACAATAAATATACTTGGACGAACTCAATAGAAACGCCCTTATACCCAAATCCGTAATAATCGTATTCGACCCGCGGTTTAAGAGTAGAAGAATAACTGGCAATAGAACCCCTTGACTTAATCACAGCTGCATCAATTTCGACATTCTGTCCAAAGTCGACCTCCACAATATGCTGAACGCCTTTTCCGTGTGTTGCGGCCATCACCGCTTTCACTACGTTTTGACTTTTATAATTGATCGTTACAGCAGCACCCATCGACAAGGCAAAATCGGCCTTCTCTTTCGTGCTGCAAGTTGCAATCACGTGGGCACCCAATAGCACGGCTATCTGGATTGCATAAGCCCCCACTGCACCAGCACCGCCGTGAACCAGTACCTGTTGTCCCTTCAAATCACCACCTGAGGCGACGCAGTGATAGGCTGTGCAGGCGGGCACACCCAAACAGGCGCCTTCGAGAAATCCGACGTTATCGTGTAGATGCACTGCGTGTTCGGACGGTAACGCTATGTATTCCGCTGCAGTACCCATCGCTCGTTCCCATTGCCCGTTATATACCCAAACCCGTTCTTCCAACCGCTTCTTTGAGACTTTTTCCCCGACCGCGATAATGACGCCTGCACCATCACTGTGGGGAATAACCTCTGGATATTCCATTAATCCATTCAACCAACCTGCCCGGCGCTTCACATCCGAAGGATTGACTCCCGAAGCGCACACCTTTACCAACACTCCTCCGCTTGGCACCTCGGGTATGGAATGTTCTCCTAGCCTCAGTACCCTCTTGGCCGGCCCCACTTCTTGGTAGGAAGCCGCCTTCATTCGGCTTCTATCAACGATGCAAAAGTCATGCCACCCCTACTTGGTATCAATATGGCCGACAGCCCCCAATCACGCTGCGATAAAAGACCCGCCGCTGACCTTCTGGGATTGCTTCGCGTTTATGATTACAACAGCGATTATCCCAGACCAAAACATCCCCCTGTTTCCATCGATGGGTATAATAAAGATGATCCTGGTCCACATGGGTCTTCAGTTCACTCAACAATTGATGCCCCTCTTCCAGGTCCGGAAGCCCAACGAGCCGCTCAGAATTAAGGCACGAGACCCAAAGGGTCTTCTTTCCGGTTGGTGGGTGTATACGCACAAGAGGATGTGGATGCGGAGCACTGTCTTGTGTCCCAAACCACTGCTGTCCACCGCCCAGGTCCCGCCGCGCACTGCGTCCCGCATACGGATTGAACGCAATTATCTTGAGCCCCCTCAGTCGTCGTTTCATACCCGGACTTAATTCGTCATACGCCTGGATCAAGTTCGACCAGGCGGTATCCCCTCCCGTCTTTGGCACCTCCTCCGCTCGCATTACGGCACCTGCCAACGGCGTGGGTAAATAAATCGTGTCCTGATGCGGTTCGAGACGGCCTCCACCCAGAAGTCCGTCCTCCGTCACATTTGAAATGGAAATGATATCTGGCTGGGAAACATCCCCGAGTATTGGCATATCTGGATAGGGGGCGTGTCGAGGTCCAAACCACTGTGTGATTTCAAGTTGCCGTTCGTCTTGAATCGACTGGCCACGGAAATAGATGACATGATGTCTTTCCCACGCTTTGACGATACGATGAACAACCTCACCTGGAATATCTTCCGCGAGATCAATGCCGCACACTTCTGCCCCGAGTGATTGATTACTCGGAATGATTTCAATGTCTTTTAACCGATTAACCAAGGAATACCCCCATGTCACGGTGTCCCATTGACCGGAAGGGTTTGACCTGTAATAAACCCAGCGTAGTGACTGGCTAAAAACATGACCGCATGTGCAACATCCTCTGGCGTGCACAATCGTCGCAGAGCGATTCTTTCTTTCAACGCTGCCTGACCCGCTGACCCATAACCCTCCCATTGGCGAACATAATCCGGACTGGTTGGCATAAAACCCGGCGCCACTGAGTTAACCCGTATACCATGCGGTCCCAGTTCTTGGGCCAGTTGGCGCACGAGACCGATCTGCCCCGCTTTGGATAAGGCATAACTTTGAATCCCCGTCAGGCTGGTCCGAAGACCCGCGGGACTAGAGATCACCACGATCTGTCCAGCCCGGCCCTTCTTCATCCCGGGCACAACCGCTTTGATCACGTTGAAGACGCCCGTGATATTGACGTCAATAATGCCACGCCAATCCTCTTGAGTCACCTCATCAATGGGCTTCGCCTGTTGCCCAACAATACCCCCCGCAGCACAGACAACGATATCGATGGAACGCCCGTCATTAAGTCTTTGAATCTCCTCAACCAATCCCGCAACCTTCGTTTCGTCAGTTATGTCCGCTGGATGAATTTGTATCGTCCCACCCCGATCGCATTGGATTGACTGGTTTAGCAACTCGAGCTCCGGTTCTAAAATGTCGCTGGCATGCACTTGTGCGCCACGACGACCAAAGGCCGTGCACAGGGCGTGTCCTACCCCGCGCGCAGCGCCAGTAACTAGAACAATTTGCTTTTCAAAAGCGATGTCCATTGCTCGGGTACAACATTAATGTGGAATGTCCAATAATGCTACACGATCCCCAAAGGCAAAACATAATCACACATACTCGTTGTGGGAATCATGCAAGCCGAATATGGTTGGAGTAGGATTAACAAACCTACCTACTTACCGTAAGCCCGAGTCTGATCCCCAAGCAGACGGCGGTCTAAATCACATGAAAGTGGAAGCATGAGTCAGCGTACGGCCATCGTCACGGGCGGAGCTCGTGGAATTGGAAGGGGATGTGCTCATGACTTGGCGAAAGCGGGTTTTAACCTCGTCTTGGTAGATCTCCTCGAAGACAATCTAGCAGCAACCGCCACAGAAATACGACAACTCGGTACAGCAGTCAGCACCTATGTCGCAGACGTCAGTGATCACACACTCGCACAAACCATCGTGGCCGAGGTCACTGAACATTTTGGACAAATAAATTTTTTATTCAACAATGCTGGTCGCGCTATGCCAAAAGGATTGCTAGAGATTAGCGAAGCCGAATGGGACAGCACCATCGATATTAATTTGAAGAGCTGCTTTAACTGGTGCCGAGCAGTCGTTCCGTTCATGCTCGAGAACGAAAACGGTGGTCGAATCGTCAATATGTCCTCCATTAATGCGCTTAGTGGTGGTGTCACTAGCGCTGTCAGCAAGTTCTGTTATGCCGCAGCTAAAGCGGGAATTCTTGGACTTACACGATCGCTTGCCAAAGAACTCGGACCCTCTATCTTTGTCAACGCTATTTGTCCCGGTTTAATTAAGACCGAGCGACCCAACGCCGTCATACGGGCCCGTGAGGACGAACTTGTCAGTGGTATTGTTCTAAATCGTGTTGGCACACCCTCAGATGTCGCGCAGCTTGTTACCTTCCTAGCAACAACCGAGCCCTGTTTCATTACCGGTCAACATTTCATAATTGACGGGTTCCAATGGAAGCTTTGACATGACCCACGTTCCATTAACGCCAACACTTGACTCTTATTTGCATTTTTTTCATTCGAAGGACAGTCGCGCTTATTGTCTAACTCGACAGTCTGCCGAATACGCGTTTCGCGTAGCCTAAACGCGACGCATCATTTCATTACCCACCAAAGGAGGAACTTATGCGAAAACTCACTTCTAACAGCCAACAGGCATCAATGAAACGAGGATTAATCCCGGCATTCCTTGCCGCCGTCATCATCAGTGTTACAGGTTTACTCGCGCCAATAAACGCGGCCCAAGCGAAAAATACCTTTGTATTCGCCAATGCGAGTCCCTATGACACCATGGATCCGCAGGTCGTCTTCGATGTCGGACGCGTTGCCTACCGGCTGAACCTTTACGATGGTCTTTTGAGATGGCTGGACAATCCGCCGAAACTTAACCCATGGCTTGCGGAAAGCTATGACATATCGTCAGATGGAAAACAATACACCTTCACCCTACGAGCCAATGCCAAGTTTCACGATGGCTCTCCGGTAGAAGCCAAAGATGTAGCCTATTCGATCGACCGTATTCTGGCTCTAAAAAAAGGTGCATCGTCTCTTTTCGTCAAAGTCATCAAACCAGGATCAACAAAAGCTATAGATAACCGAACGGTCCAATTCAATCTAAACAAATCTTCGGCTATTTTTCTCGCAACAGTTCCAGAGATTCACGTGATGAACTCTGATCTAATGAAAAAGCATGAGAAAGATGGCGACTGGGCTTCGGCCTGGGTATCCAAAAACGATGCAGGCTCGGGTTCATTCAAGCTAAAGCGCTATGACCCAGCAAAAGGATTTCTTGCTGAGCGTTTTGTTGACCATTTTCTGGGTTGGGGTGACAAGTATCTGGATGCGATCGAATTTCGCACGGTCAAAGAAATTAATAGCCGCGTGTTGGGCTTGATGAAGGGCGATTTCCACGGCGCAGACGGATACATGCCCCAGGATCAGATCAAGCGCTTAATGAAAACGGACGAAGTGAACGTATTCGAAGAAGAATCCATGCGGATCTTCTATTTCATTATTCATAATGGCCGCTCCCCGATGAACGACATCAACTTCCGGAAAGCGCTTTCATACTCATTCGATTACACGGGATTCATTAAAGACATCCTAAGTGATTCTGTAGCACGCAACCCCGTTCCGCTACCCAACAATATCTGGGGAGCGCCACAAGGGGTAAAAGGCTACACATATGATCTCGACAAGGCCAGGGAACACCTAGCTAAAGTCAAAGAACCTCTGAGAGAAATCACCATTGGCGCGCTCGCCGGTTACGGCCAAACCGAGCAAGCTGCTGTCCTTCTCCAAAGTGCACTTTCGAAAATTGGGGTAAAGAGTAAAATCCTCTCTGAAACATGGCCCGTTGCCTCCGGCAAAATGCGTAATGAGCAACAAATGTACGACCTGCTGCCGTTATGGAAGTCGACTTATTACGCCGACCCAAACAACTGGGTTGGGGAGATGTATTACGGTCCCAACATAGGGTCTCGCAATAATAGTTGGTACCAAAACGACCAAGTTGATCAGTGGATCACAGAGGCTATTGGAAGCACAGACCAAGCCGTGCGCGCCGCTAACTATGCGAAAGCATCCACTAAGGTGATGGAGGATGCGGGCGGTATCTTTGTCTATAACACTAAATGGTTTGGCCCATATAATAAAAACGTGAAAGGAGTCCGGTTCTGTCCCATTGGGAACGCTCAGGAAATGCGTTGGGTCTATTTTGAGTAAATAAACAACTCATGTTCACCCACCCCGGGTACTGACCGGGCCCTTTCGGGCCCGGTCTACATTTTTCAGTCCAGATCCTTGTTATGAGACTGCTGGTTCTTATCATTAATCGGTTTTTATGGTTTTTCCCAACCATCCTCGGACTGATGGTGATTACCTTCACCATCAGTCATGTTATCCCTGCTGATCCTGTCGCCTTCGTTGCAGGTGACAACGCGACAAATGAACAAATCGAAGCGCTACGGGCGCAACTCGGTCTTGATCAACCTATGCATATTCAGTTGTTTCATTACATTATCAACCTGGCACGTGGCGACTTTGGAGTCAGTCTGTACACCCTCCGACCAATCTCCGAGGATCTAGCCAGCCGGCTTCCCGCAACCATGGAACTGACCATCGTTTCGGTATTGGTATCCACTTTAATTGGCGTACCTCTCGGCGTTATATCAGCGATTCGTCGAAATTCATTTCTGGATCATGTTGTCCGCATTTTCACGGTATCAGGCCTCGCCATCGCGAGCTTTTGGTTCGCCATTCTCTTGCAGTTATTTTTTGCGATGGAGCTCGACTGGACTCCCCTGCAGGGACGAACAAGTGGTTGGGGCCCCGAACATGTGACGGGATTCTTTTTGGTGGATTCACTGTTGAGCTGGGATCTCAGTGAACTTCGGGCTGCTACCCTCCACCTGATACTCCCCGTCACGACCTTGGCTTTTCCGGCGATGGCGACCATCGTTCGCTTCACACGGGCGGGCGTACTCAATGCGATGAACAGCAACTACGTTCTCTACGAGGAAGCCATGGGCTTTCCAAAGCGAGTCATTATCTGGAAATATATCCTGCGTAACGCCTTAATCGGAACGATCACACAAATTGGCTTAATTTTTGGAATTCTAATCGCCGGCGCAGTGGTGGTTGAGGCAGTCTTTGACTGGCCAGGGTTGGGATATTACGCAGTTCAGTCGATCATTCAATCAGACTACAACGCTATCATGGGCTTTACTTTCGTCACAGGAGTCCTGTTCATCATCGTCAACCTTCTGGTCGACATAGCCCAGGTCTTTATTGATCCGCGAGAAACCTAAGCTCGACTATCATGGAAACACTTCGTTTTCTTTTAAAGAAACTGATTGAAGATCGCGTTGCCTTACTCGGCGCGCTTTTAATCCTACTACTGATCTTCACAGCCATCGCAGCTCCATTCTTAGCCACATTTCCTGAAGATATTGCGGAATTTCATCCACCAAATCGCTTAATCGCTCCAGACGGCACATACTGGTTTGGGACCGATCGAATGGGTAGCGACATCTATAGTCGAATTCTGTTTGGAGCTCGGATTACCATTACCATTGCCATTATTGCAATCGGAGTTTCCGTAATCATTGGAGTTCCGATTGGGTTGGTTGCGGGTTATTACCATACGTGGTTTAGCGATTTACTAATGCGGACCTCTGACATTTTTCTTGCGGTTCCTCAAATTGTCTTAGCCATCGCCATTGCCCAAACACTGGGCCCATCAATCGAAAACATCATTCTCGCTTTATCAGCCACCTACTGGCCGTTCTGGACCCGCCTGGTCTATGCCGAGACCCGCTCGATACAAAAGGAAACCTTCATTGAAGCCAATATTGCTTTAGGGGCATCACCAATTCGCGTGATGTTTATGCACGTATTACCGAATATTTCATCATCCATCATCGTGCGCACTACCATCGGTATGGGTGGTACGATCTTAACCGCCGCAACACTTGGGTTTCTTGGGCTCGGTGCACCCCCACCTTCACCTGAATGGGGAAGAATGATCGCTGAATCACGTGAATTCTTACCGGAGGCGTGGTGGTATGCCACCGCACCTGGACTCGCTATCTTTCTCGTCGTGATGGGTTTCAATCTTTTTGGCGACGGCTTGCGTGACATTCTCGACCCCCGCATACGGCGGAGCGTTAGACATGACGAGTGACCTCCTTAATGTCAGTGATTTGCGCGTCAGTTTTGCAACCGACACCGGTATTGCTCGTGTCCTGGACAAGGTCAATTTCTCAATCCAACGTGGAGAAATCGTTGGTCTCGTTGGAGAATCAGGTTGCGGAAAAACAACACTTGCGCGAGCAATCCTCGGCATTTTACCTGTTAATTCAGCTCGTATTGATGGAGGCCGCATCCAGTTTCAGTCGGAAAACCTGCTCGAGATGCCATCGGAACGTCTGTCGAAAGAAGTCCGCGGACGGACCATTACCTTTATTCCCCAAGATCCTTTTAGCTCTTTCAATCCGGTCTTCACGATTGGTAGTCAGATTACTGATTTGATGAGATGGAAATCCCCTCTCCGTAATACGCATAGTCTTACCCAAGGCTCCCCGTGGTGGAGTCTTCGACGCTATGAAAAACAACGATTCAAAGCCGACAGAGCCCGGGTCCTCGAACTATTGCGCGCTGTTCAATTGCCCGAACCGGAAGCCATCTTAAGAAAATATCCCCACGAAATTAGCGGTGGGCAGCGCCAACGACTAATGATCGCTCAGGCACTGCTTCCCGAGCCACAGTTGATTATCGCAGATGAACCGACCACCGCACTGGATGTCACTATTCAGGCTCAGATACTCAAGTTACTTCGCCAGTTAGCGCACGACCGGGATATCGCAGTACTTTTTACTACGCACGATCTCGGAACGACCTACGAGATTTGTGATCGCATTACAGTGATGTACGCAGGACAGGAAATGGAATCCGCAACTACCTCGGATTTTTTCAATCGGCCAAGCCATCCCTACACACAAAAATTATTGGAGAGTCTGCCCCGGGACAAGGAACGACTCCAAGGTATCCCTGGCGACATCCCCACCTTGATTTCACCACCGACAGGCTGCCGCTTCCATCCTCGCTGTGACCGTGCTGACAAGACATGTGCCGATACACGCCCCGCTGCCAAGTCTATATGGACCAACCACACCGTTCGCTGTCATCACCCGAACACTCATCAAGAACTCAACCGGAAGCTCATCAATTAACCCTACTCAGACCCGTGAACACTGCACCCAAACAGACAATCCTCCGTATCAGCAAGCTGAAAAAATTCTTCGCCATTCGGAATGCCTGGAAACGACGTATCGGCTGGCTGAAGGCGGTAGACGATATTTCTCTGGAGGTGTATCGCGGAGAAATTCTTGGCATTGTAGGAGAAAGTGGTTGTGGCAAATCTACATTAGGGAAGACCCTAATGGGCATCCATAAAAGTAACGGTGGCGAAGTGGTATTTGAAGATCGACCACTGGTCAATCTAACTCGACAAGAAAGCCGACAACTCAGCAGGCAATTACAGTACTCCTACCAGGATCCTGGCGCCTCACTGGATCCACGGTGGAAAATTCGCCGCTCTCTGCACGAGCCATTGGTCATTCATTCCGGCCTTGACTATCAGGAGCGTGATGAACGGGTCAAATCAATTCTCGACGCTGTCGGACTTCCTCAGGGGCACCTCGAGTTATATCCCCACGAAATAAGTGGCGGACAACAACGTCGGGTCGGTCTCGCCCGTATACTGACCCTACATCCTAGCCTTATTATTCTCGATGAGCCCACCTCTGGACTCGATGTGTCGGTACAAGCGACTATTCTCAGTTTATTTTTGGACTTAAAAAAGCAATTCGATCTCACCTATATGTTTATTTCCCATGACCTCTCGGTCATCCGAATGCTCTGCGACCGAGTCGCAGTCATGTACTTAGGAAAAATTGTAGAACTCGGGGAAACCGAAACAATATTCAATCATCCACGACACCCCTACACGCAATCATTATTGGCCGCAATCCCGGTCATTGGGGGAAAACGGATTACAGATAATTTTTGGCTCGAAGGAGAACCCCCGAACCCAAGTGCCTTACCATCAGGATGTCGTTTTCGTACACGTTGCCCAAACGCGCTCGCGATCTGTGCGGAAAGCGATCCGCCCCTGCGATCTGATTGGCCTCACCAACAAGTTGCCTGCACCCTCGCCGAGTGACGATTAGGTAGTCACCTTGCACGCACAACAGTGCGGCGAGCCCAATACCTGAAGCCAACGTTTAATCGCAGGAATCACGACAGTATTTAGCGATTTCCGCGTGAGTCGCGAACCACACATCACTGGAGGATTGAATGTACTCGATCAACGCCTCCAGCAAACGTATTCGGGATCGATGTCCGATGATATGCGGATGCATTGTGAGCAGAAATAATCCACCCTCTTCCCTTGCCATATCGAACTCCGCCTTGAAAATCTCCAGTACCGCTGATGGAGCGGTATAGGGCCGCAGCGCGGAAAATCGATCCATATTGAAGTAAACCGCATCATCTCGAATCCATTCCACTGGCAGTTCAACAATCCCTGTCGCTTCGCCTTCCTCCAATAACTCATAGGGTTCATCATCCGCCATAAGTGACGAATCGTATAAAAGCTCCATTTCTCGGCAGATAGCCAGCGTATTGGCACTGAAATCCCAGGAGGGCGTTCGTAAACCGACGGGCCGTTGGCCGCTGATCTCTTCCAAAGTGTCGGCAGCTCGCATCATCAGGTCTCTCTCAGCGACCTCCGGGAGTTTGCTGTTCAGCTCATGTATCCAACCGTGAATACCAATTTCATGTCCCGCATCTGTAAGCCCACGTTGTTCATTCGGGTGAATCTTTGCGACAACCGCAGGAACGAAAAAGCTCGCCTTGATATGGTGTCGGGCCAATAAGCTTTTAATGCGCGGCACGGCGACGCGACTTCCATATTCTCCCTGCGACAATTTACCCGGCGATGATTCGCCCCAACGCAACGTGCTAGATTCATGATCAGAATCAAACGAAAACGAAACCGCAACCTTGGCCTTGCCTGGCCATTGTTTCGGTTTAAGGGAACGACCAGCACGAACTTTGTTAACAATAGCCTGCCACCGCTCATCAGGCCAGGTCCATGAATCCGCTGCCAGATCCCTAGTCTCACTCGGCTTTGCCATGTCGCTCATCTCCCATAGGAATGAGTGGCTCAATCTACCAGATTAGTCACTGATCACACGCCACCTGCCTGCGTAACAGATCCGGTCGCCCCATCCATTAGAAACGCTATACCAAGTGTTTTACCCATGCCTCAAGCGGCATCGTTATAAAGACCCTTTCGCCTACAAAAACATCGTTGCTCCATCAATCTAGAACAAGCGACTTCATCCTACACGAATGGTTATATTAACCAGACCTTTATTTTTACTCGCACGAGCGATCATGTATCCTCAGCTGGTCTTTCCCTAAATACGAACAAAGGTTCCGAGATGCTCCCGATTACCGGCTACGCTGACAAACTATCTATTCGTCCAGGCGAAAAACTTGAAGTAAAGATCTCCAGTGAAAGCGCTCTCCCTTATCAAGTCCAAGTTGCCCGTGTAATTTGCGCAGACCCCAATCCCGAGGGGCCGGGTTGGCAGGAAACCCCGATTGACGCTGCCATCAATACCAGCTACCCCTCCCGGGTCCAACCACACCATTTGGGCTCTTATATGTTGGCAGATACCCGTAGCGCCCCCCCTCCTGACAGGCCGGCATCAACCCTGACCGCACTGATCTACCCCACTACCCCTACCCTGGGTATCCAGGGTGTAATTGACATTGGCCCGTTGTCCCTGTTCATCGACGAAACTGGTTACCTCTGCACCGATCTTAAACACGTCAACGTGTTCAGGTTGACAGACTTTGGGCCACTGTCTGAACGCGAGTGGTACCAGGTCTTCTGCTCTTATGACGGCGTCGCCGGAATTATTACAATGGCTTGCACAAGCGTTTCAACGCCCACTAGAAATCGCACCCTGCAACAAACATTTCAGTGCCCTACGACCGCAGCCCTGCCCGAAATAGTCGAAGTGTCTGTGGCCTGCCTACTAGACCCAAAGCCACACGCTTTTTTTAACGGCAAAATCGAGGCGCCAAGCATCCACTCAAAAGTTCTCGACTTTAATAGCCCACGGACTCTTGAGGTTTGCGCAACAAACACGGATATCTATGCCGCTTGGGACTTTTCTTTAGAAACCCAGTCAGATAGAACAACAGACGTAGGTCCCAATCAACTAAATGGCGTTCTTCACAACATTCCTACTCGAGCGGTAAAAAGCAGCTCATGGAGTGGAAATGAAATGTGTTGGCGCCATGCACCTAAAGAATATGCCGCCATCCATTTTCATGACGACGATGCGGGTGATTTCAATTGGCAGACCGACTTTGTGTTCGACATTCCGGATGCCTTCAAGTGTGGCTTCTATGTCATTAATCTAGAAAATGACCGTGGTAAAGACGCTATACCCTTCTATGTCTGCCCACCGAAAGGCGTTAGAAACGCGGACATTTGTGTTGTCATTCCCACCTTCACATACATTGTTTACGGCAATTACGTTCGATATGACTATGGCGAAGCGTGGGAGCGCCGCGCGTCGGAATGGAATGCCTATCCTCACAGCCCAGGTGCACATCCGGAATACGGTTTGTCTACCTATAATCACCACAGCGACCGAAGCGGCGTAAGTTATTCATCGCGCTTTCGCCCCTTACTGACTCTTCGACCGGGTTACCTGATCTTCCCTCACGACACTGGATCGGGTCTTCGACACATGCAGGCCGACACACACTTGCTGGCCTGGCTGGAAAACTCAGGCTATACGTATGACATTGTGACCGACGAAGAACTTCACCTTGAAGGTGTTGAAGCGATCAAAAACTACCCTGTGGTACTGACGGGCACTCACCCTGAATACCACACCCTCGAAAGCTGGCAAGCGTTCGCCGATTACAAAGAGAATGGTGGTCGCCTGTGTTACCTCGGAGGAAACGGGTTCTACTGGCGCATCGCCGTACATCCCGACACCACCGGCATACTCGAAATACGAAGAGCAGAAAGCGGTATACGTGTCTGGGCCAGCGAACCGGGCGAATACTACAACGCCTTCGATGGCCAATATGGCGGGCTCTGGACTCGCAACGGTCGCCCACCTCAACAACTCGTGGGTGTGGGTTTTACAAGCCAAGGTGATTTTGTCGGTTCATATTACCGTAAACAGTCTGCCGCTAAGGATCCACGTGCATCGTGGATATTTAAAGATCTCACTGAGGACATTCTGGGGAATTTTGGCCTAAGCGGTGGCGGAGCGGCCGGCTTCGAAGTTGATCGAGCCGAACCACGCTTTGGTACGCCCACCAACGCACTCATCCTTGCGAGCTCTGAAGGCCATAGCGATCACTTTATGCCTGTTCCAGAGGAAATGATGAATCCACTTGCCAACCTAGCCGATGCGCCGATGGATGAACTTATCCGCGCCGATATGGTCTTTTTCGAAACCCCTTCCGGGGGTGCTGTATTTTCAGTCGGCTCAATAACTTTCTGTGGTAGCTTGCCGTACAACAATTTTGACAACAACATCTCTACCCTTCTAAAAAATGTGATAGATCGCTTCATTGATCCAAATCCATTTAATTACCCGCTTTGAACCTTCGCAGCAAACGCGCCACTTAACTGAAACAACGGTACAACCATGTCTAGAATAGCCATCGGTGGGTTCTTGCACGAAACAAACTGCTTCGTGCCAATGAAAACAGATTACGCATACTACGCAGTGGGAGGAGAATTCCCCCCACTCGCCCACGGGCAAGAAGTAATCGAACGAACAAAGGGTGCTTCGTTCGGCATGTCCGGCTTTCTTGACACCATATCTCCGACACACACGCTCGAACCGTTACTGTGGGGGCACGCCGGAGCGGGTGGATACATCACTGACGAGTGTTTTGAAAGAATCGCAGGTGAATTAATAGGTCGTCTATCTACGCTACTACCGGTCGATGCCGTATACCTCGACCTTCACGGCGCAATGTGTAGCGAAACATTTCCCGACGCAGAAGGCGAGTTACTGAGACGGGTACGTGCCAGCGTCGGCTCATTAATCCCGATCGTGATCAGCCTTGATTACCATGCGAACATAACTGCACAGATGGTTGAATGCACTGATGGCATGGCCGTTTACCTCACATACCCCCATATAGACCGCCAACATACTGGCTCACGCGCCGCCAGAATTCTGATGAGAGTACTAGAAGAAGGCGTGCCCCAACATCGCCTGCTAAGACGGATACCTTTTCTTCTACCTCTTAATTTTCAATGCACGTTAATCGATCCATCCAAAGGCATCGTCGACGCAAGCGTTGCCGGAGAAGGAGGTGACGTACTTAACCTCTGTTACGCTGCCGGGTTTCCACCTTCTGATTTAAGTGAATGTGGTCCGGCAGTGGTATGCCACGGCTATTCACAACGGACAGTGCAAGCCGCAATCGACAAACTCGAAACGATGGTCATCGAACGGGAGGTTGAGTTTGCAGAGCCCCTCCTAACACCAGATGAAGCAGTGAGCGACGCAATGAGCATAGCTCTAACCGCTGATCGACCTGTCATTATTGCTGACACTCAAGACAATCCCGGATGTGGGGGTACGGGCGATACAACGGGGCTTCTGGACGCACTCGTGCGCCACGACGCTGACGCGATTCTCTGTGTCTTCACAGACGCTGATGCTGCCCTAGCGGCTCATCAAGCAGGTATCGGTGCTCAGTTAACTATCGCGATCGGCGCGAAACACAACGTCCCGGGTGTGGAGGCGTTTAAAGCTAAATTTGAAGTCACGCATCTAAGTGCCGGACAATTCGTCACTACTGGCCGCAGCATTCCAGGTCGCCAGATCAACCTGGGACCCTGTGCGGTTATAAGAATTGGTGGGGTTTCGGTCTTTGTCTCGAGCAAGCGTATGCAAGCTTACGACCAAGATATCCTTCGTCATATTGGTATTGAACCAGACAAACAGAAAATATTGGCACTCAAAAGCACATGTCACTTTAGAGCGGATTTCGATTACATCGCCGAGAGAACCCTGATTGCTATCGCACCAGGCGCCCATATTGTTGATCCTCGTGCTTATCCTTATCGCCACCTCCGGAGTGACGTCAAGTTGCTCCCGAGTTCAGGTGAAGGCCTCTAGCCCCAGAAGCATTTAATAAGCAGAATAATTCACTCTGCCCGTTTAATACCGAGCTTCTCACGCCTCTCCAACCACCAATTCCAGGACGGTGGCCAATCATTCCATTTTGTTTCCAGTTCAAGCGCGTTCGCCGCATGCAGCACCCAATGGGGGTTGTAGAGTAACTCACGACCCAAAGCGATCAAGTCGGCTCGTCCATCTTGAAGCACTCTTTCAGCAAACTCCGCCCGCGTGATCAAACCAACCGCTATCGTCGGTATGGGAACCTCTCTCCTCAGGTATTCTGAATAAGGAACCTGATAACCTTCTTCGAGAGATTTACCCTCTTTTTCAAGACGGGCCATTGAATTCGCGGCACCAACGCCGCGTGAGGAACAGTCCACAATATCAACGCCGTGGGACTTTAGTTCTCGAACAAAAATCAGCGAATCATCTAGATCCCATCCTCCAACCACCGCATCGATACTGGAGATGCGGAAACTCAACGGGAATTCATCAGACCAATTAGCACGTACGGACTCAGCGACCTCGAGAGCAAAACGCATCCGTCCAGAGCGATCACCTCCGTAAGCATCGCTACGTCGATTACTGATCGGGGAGTAAAACGAATGAATTAAATAGCCATGAGCTGCGTGAACTTCAAGAAAACGAAAACCACTCGCAGCAAGGCGGCGCGCACCTTTGCCAAAATCATCGACGAGTTGATGGATTTCAGATGGAGAAAGAGCATGCGGTGGGTGATAGCCTTCAACATTCGCCTCACTCATCGGGCCCGCCGGCTGCCATGGTGGCTCCCCACGAGCTGCATCATCATCACCGAGGGGTTGGAGACCATCAAAAGGCCTCTGGCGAGCTGATTTGGTGCCAGCATGACCAATCTGTGCAGCGGGAACTGCACCCGTTTTTTCGATAAAGGCAGCAATTCGACTTAAAGCCGGGATCTGCGCATCATCCCAGATACCGAGGTCCCAATGAGTATTTCGACCCCGCGGCTCAGGCGGGAGAACCTCTGTAAAAACACAACCCGCACCCGCTACAGCGTATTTTGCGAGGTGCTGAAAATGCCAGTCAGTGGCGATACCATCATCACCTGCCAAATACATTTGCATTGGAGACAGAACGATTCTGTTCCGAAAAGAAACTCCTCGTAGTTGATATGGGGAAAATAAAACCGACCCGCGCTTTGGCACACTAAGACCCTCAATACAAATGACTGTACCTAGTTAACATCGCCGAGACCGTACTCGGCATTTGCACACTGCTGGCTTACTTTCCCATTACTGACATCATCACGAATCGCCTGGCGGTCACGTTTATTGGACTTTCCATATCCACCGCCACCGGCAGTTTCCAGAATAAGTCGCTCGCCCGCGTGAACTATTGTAAAAAGTTTTGAATTCACCACTTCTTCACTACCGTCCCGCCGAACAATTTTCGAAAACGCCTTAGCACCGTCCCCACCTCCCTGTGAACCACGGGCTGCATGACGGTGACGCTCCCCTCGGTGGGTCAAAGCGATATCGTCGGCCAGAAATTCTATTTCTCGGACACACCCTAGCCCACCACGAAATTCACCGACCCCGCCAGAATCGGTCCGCAGACTCATGCGATGGACGCGAGCTGGTGCTTCCAGTTCCAGAGCTTCGACTGGCATATTCATACAGTTGCTGCCGTCTGTCTCAATCACGTCTACTCCATCTTTTCTGGGCCCGCCCCCACTGCCGCCAGCGTTGAACTCGCCCACCACATAAGGCTTTCCATCGGCATTCTTTCCACCAAGTGACAATACCAATAACTCACCTGCGTTATCCGCCGGTATTTGGTCCGGGAGCGCACCTTTCAACGCACCAACAATGCTACCTGCTATGCGCTTCAATGTAGCGGTTCGCGAATTTACTGGAGCGGGTTCGACGGGGTTTACCAAGGTGCCTTCTGGCAGGTGCAGGCTGACTGGTCGGAAACAACCGCCATTGGTCGGGATCGAACTGTCGGTTACAGCACGCACTGCATAATAAGCAGCTGCCTGAGATCCAGACTTAACTGCATTGAATGGCCCGCGAGTCTGCGGGTCGGTGCCTTCGAAATCACAATGAAATTGGCTCCCGCTAATGGTAACAGCGACTTCGATTCTGACTGACTCCTCAAGATTCACCCCATCATTATCCAGATAATCAACGTAACTATAGGTCCCATCAGGAATCGCTTCCAGCGCTTTGCGAGTCAGTTGTTCTGATCGATCCAGTAGTTCGTTGAAGATTTGTAACGTTTGGATGCGTCCGTATCGATCAGCCAGCTCAACTACGCGACGCGCGCCGACCGTACAGGCAGATATCTGGGCACCAATATCACCCATAAAAACTTGTGGAACGCGGACATTGAGTTTAAGCATCTGAATGAGCGTGTCATTGAACTCTTGCCCGTCTCGGAGTTTTAGCGGTGGTATTCGAATACCCTCCTGATATATCTCCGTCGCATTTGGCGGAACCGAGCCAGGAGACATTCCTCCTACATCCTGGTGGTGTGTCATCGCAGCACTAATCGCGATGGGCTTGTTATCGAAAAATACCGGCATCACGATCGCAATATCCGGAAGGTGAGTCCCACCGAGATACGGGTCGTTCATGATATAGAGATCATCTGGCTTCATTTCATTGAGCGGAAAAGTCCTGACGATCGTCTCGACCATTGGAATTAAAGTAGCGAGATGGATGGGGATCGCGATGGCCTGGGCGAGCGTTTCTCCGTGAAGCATGAATAGACTGGCTGACGCGTCTAACCCCTCTTTTACTACGGTAGAGAAGGAGCTCCGGAGCAATGTCGACTGCATTTCGTTAGCAATGCCATCAACTTTGTTTCTCACCACTTCAAGTGTTATTGGATCTATGGTCGTCGTGTCGATCATTCGATTCATGTTGTCACCCTTTTTTTGAGTACCAGTTCACCGCTCTCAATTACAGTTGCGGTCCAGCCCACATGCAAGACGGTCGTCGTATCCGCTTGCTCAATGATGGCAGGGCCATCAATGGCTGTTCCAGCGGATAGACATGAACGATCGAGTATATCAATCTCAGCGTCTTGACCAAACTGGAATATCGCCATGCGGCGTCCTTTTAAAGGATCGTGGCTTGACCGTTCTGCTGCTATCGGAACACTAACCTCAGGCCTTTGCGAACGATAAATACTACGCAGGTTGACGATACGCGCCGGCGACTCGGTGCTGTATCCAAAAACCTGTTCGTGAGCATGAATGAAGTCACGGTAAATGGACTCACGCGGTTTAGCGTTGCTCAAGTCGACAGTGATATCGAGATAATGCGACTGACCGACATAACAGATGTCGACCGCATGAATGATTTCGATATTCTCGACTTCGTTTGCCTCCGCATTCATCAGGGCTGCGCACTGCGCATCCAGTTCATCAAATCTTGTTTTAAGCTCATTAATACCCACAGAATCCAGGTCATGAGGAAACCCAATCGATACTTCGTGCTCGATTGGTGCAACCAGCAGTCCCTCTGCCGACAAAACTCCAGGGTGACGCGGGATAATAATCGTATCGATGCTAAGCTCCTCCGCCAGCGGTATGGCATGTACCGGACCTGCGCCACCCAGCGGAACGAGGGAAAAATCTCTTGGATCATGACCCTGGCGTATTGACACTTGACGCATACCTTCGGCCATTTGTGCGTTCACTACCTGGTGAATGCCAAGTGCAGCCTGCTCGACGGTCATCGACAAGGGTACTGCGATAGTTTCTCGTATGGCCTGTTCGGCGAGCTCACGATCTAATGGCACCGTGCCGCCGGCGAAATAATCCGGATTTAAAAAGCCAAGCGCGATCGACGCGTCAGTAACGGTAGCGAATTTCCCATCGCGCCCATAACAGGCCGGTCCCGGATCGGCACCAGCCGATTGTGGCCCTACTCGCAATCCACCAGCGGCGTCAAGCCAAGCGATACTGCCGCCGCCAGAACCCATCGCGTTGACATCTACCATCGGCACACGTACCGGATAACCATCAATTCGCCCTTCAGGCCTTACTAAAGGCCTCCCTTGTGCAACCAGCGCAATGTCACAGCTGGTACCTCCGATATCTACAGTAATCAGATTGTTTTCCCCTGCGGCCTGGCCCACTTTACTTCCACCAATCACCCCTGCAGCGGGACCAGAGAGAAAAAGCCGAACAGGTCGCTTGGTTGCAGTGCTTGCTGCACTGATGCCCCCGCGCGACTGCATAACCTGCAAAGGCGCCACAACACCACTTTTAGATAAGGCCGAATCCAATTCGCTGAGATAATCACGAAGAACCGGTTTTGTATACGCATCGAATGCCGTAACTACGGTTCGCTCATATTCCCTAAAAGCCGGATCAACGTCAGAAGATAATGAAACAGAAATATCGGGATATTCGACCTCTATAATGTCTCGAACTCGCCGTTCATGGATCGGGTTTAGAAACGAAAACAAGAAACAGACCGCAATAGAGTTCACGCCCTCGGTGCGCAAAGTTGCGATCGCATGACGCAACGAAGCTTCATCTAGTGGCTTGAGAATCTCACCCTCGCTCGACATGCGTTCAATGACTTCAGCGCGCCTGGCACCTGGCGCGAGAAACACTGGTGTCTCAGGTTCTAACTCAAGTTCATAGATATCAGTGCGCATCTGTCGCCCGATTTCGAGCACATCAGCGAAACCGCTGGTTGTAATGAGCCCACTCTCAGCACCTTTTCTTTCCAGTACTGCATTGGTTGCCACAGTTGTGCCGTGCACAAAACGCCGCACTGCAGCCACCTCACCACCCACTAGCTTGAGAATCTGCCGCACCCCACTCATCACTGCTTTAGATGGCTCACTGGGAGTGCTCGGAACCTTGAGAACCATGTCAGGATAGCCATCACGCCGACATATCACATCAGTAAAGGTGCCCCCAGTATCTACGCCGATATCCATCAGTTTAACTTTTCCCCCATCCTTTAGACCAAGGATAGCTGTCTAATGCGAACATAAAAACCAACAAAACATCAGGAAATTAAGCAATGACCTTCTCCAAGCTCGAATCAGTCGTGCGTGAGAAAGTCATAACGCCCAAGCGCCGCAGGCGCTACGGTCGTCTCAAACCCCAGTTCTTTACGCACCAGGTTAACGCCTTTGACCAATGACACCATCTTATAAAAAGCATGCATGCGACTCATGCCCTGGCGGCCAAACCCACAGTCGCTACTGATCAACAGTCGATCCGGTTCGATAAACTCTAGAGCGCGTCGAAGCAAAGAAGCGACCTGATCAGGGCTTTCGACTTGCAGCGTTCGATGCGTCACACCTCCGATACAGATCTTCTTGTCCATACCGATTCCCGATGCGATAGCTTCAAGTTCGGCACCATTGTTATCGGCTGTTTCAAACGTGACAACGTCTACATCTAACTGATCTAAATACGGCAAAATCGGCTCATAACTGTAGTTAGCCTCTACCTTTTGAGCCAAAGGGTTACCCCAACAGGTATGACACCACACTTCAAGCCTGTTTCGTAAGCCAGCAACCTCCCGATTGAATGCCGTAACGTAATCATCGAGAGATACCTCCCACGCAGTACCCGCGACAAAGTGAAGACAAGGTTCTTCAATCTGAAGAACCTGCGCGCCTGCGTCTGCTACCGAATGATATTCCTCATTTAACGCCTCGGAAAACGCCATAACAGCGTCTATTGGTTTTTCGTAATAGTCATTCACAGCGTTCTTATGAACCATTTGACCGCAGCACGAACCAATTTTTACTGGCCACTTAGTTAGCCTCTGCGCCGCCTTAAAAACTGCATCGTATTGAAGAGAACCCCTTCCAATCGGTCCGAGTATCTTTGGAGGAAGTCGTGTTTCCATCACCTCATGGAGAATATCGCCAGGTGCATCAACCCGCTTAGTTGACTTGTTATTACCTGTTTTGGCTGCCCACTCGCTCCCGCCATGGCGCATCGCGATGTCGCCCAAGCCATCCATACGTTCAAATAGGTAACCAAACCACGACCGTCCACCGATATCACTATCGCACCGCAGGTCGCCATCCGTAACAATGTCCAGCCCTGCCCTGATTTGATCGCTAATGACCGCCATGACAGCATCGAAATACTGTTCGCGATATTGGTAATCCGATCCCATCGCCTCAAGAAACGGTCGGCGCCTTAAGTTCTCGGTAAACCACAATGGTTTTGGTAACGAACCCGTAATCGTTGTCGCTAATGGTTTGTTTTGGCTTACTGTAAACATCAACTGTCTCCGACCAGCACCTAGCAGGTGGCGATCATTAAACCTATCTGTACGGTTACGAAAAAAATCATTTTTCAACTAATACCGCGGAATGCCGAGAGTCAGTCCGCCGTCAGCTAGCAGAACACTGCCGGTACAGTAGCTTGCCTGTTCGCTTAACAGAAATACGATTAAAGACGTTATTTCAGCCACCCCACCTATTCGACCAGCCGGTATCGACGCAAGTTTCGCAGCGTGCTCCTCAGCCCCGCGTGCGTTGGCCAAAGCCAATACCTTTTCCGTTCCAATCACTCCTGGCGCGACAGCGTTGACGCGAATGCCGAACTCCGCAAGTTCGAGCGCCATATCACGAGTCAACTGTGTTAGTCCTGCCTTAGAAGTCCCATAATGGGCCACCCCGGGACGACAGAAAGTCGCTGATGTAGATGTCACGTTAACAATGCTGCCTTTGATTCGGCCTGCAACCATTATCCGCCCGACAGCTTGCGACACTATAAAGGCCCCTCGAAGGTTGGTATTTAATACGTCATCCCATTCTTCTACCGTGATATCTAGGAAAGGGGTAACGGGGTAAACGCCGGCACAATTCACCAGACCTTTGATCGAGCCGACTTCACTTGGGAGCAAGGCAATCGCGCTCGCAACATCGTCTGCATTCCGCACATCTACACAACGACATGCCACTGAGGCGTTAGCACTATCGAAAACCTGATCAAGTCTTTCGTCGTCGTGATCCAACGCGACAACACTATGCCCTTCCTCCAAGAGAGATTGCACCACACCAAACCCGATTCCTGACGCAGCCCCAGTGACAATCACCCAATCACAACTATTTGGATTATTCCCGCTCATATAGGATTCCACGCACAGCACAACGTGCTTCTCATAGTTGATCCACCTCAGACAAGCTCATGACATCCATTGGAATCCGTCTACCGTAATGGCCTGACCCGTTATAAAATTTGGTTCGACGCTCGCGAGAAAGGCAACAACTTCTCCGATATCTTCCGGCGTACCCAAGCGTTGAAGACAAATCCCTTCGGTAAACTCAGCCGAACGTCGCTCAAGCATGTCGCCCGTCAGTTCCGTCTTAATGGCGCCCGGACAGACTGCATTTACTGTAACCGAAGGACCTAACTCCTTGGCGAGGGAACGAGTCATACCCAGTATGCCTGCCTTAGCCGCAGCATAAGCAAACTTACTGACTGCTCGGGTCACCCCTCCGGAGTAAGCACTTATAGACGAAATATTGACAATGCGCCCGGAACCGGCCTTCAACATCGATGGTACGACAGCCCGGGACCAGTTAAAGCAGCCTTTAAGGTGTACGTCAATGGTCCGGTCCCATTCATCCTCACTAATGTCAAGCAAACCCTTTGGCATCGGCGTTCCTGCGTTATTAACGAGCACATCGATCGACTCATAACGTTCTAGAATTTCTTCGACAACATCCTGCGCTTTTTGAAACCTACTTACGTCCGCTACAAAAGATTCAGCGTGCATCCCAGTAGCACGCAGTGTGCGAGTCGCTTCATTCAATTCGTCTTCGAGAACATCGACAAGAACAATATTAAAGCCTTTGGCAACAAGGGATTTCGCACAACCAAGACCAATACCTCTCGCGCCCCCGGTCACGACCGCCAGCGAACTGCTGTTTCCCTGTGTCGTCATAGGCTTTGACTAAACATCATGTTGTGTGTTGTGTGTTGTGTGTTCATTATGTATCGTTCAAGTCTAACCAGACATGAACCCCTTGCCCATAAAACTGCTATATTCTTAAGGGTTTTCTAAAGTTTGGTGAACCCAAATAACTGACATTACAACAACTCAATATACCGATCGCCCCACCCTAGTTCGATGCCACCAATACCTGACCCAGTTCCTACTGATCGTGAAGTACCACAGGAAACCGAAGTCATCATCATTGGAGGCGGTATCATCGGTGTGTGTGCTGCACTCACGCTCGCTGAACGTGGAATCCCCGTCGTGCTGTTCGAAAAAGGACAAATAGCGGCTGAACAATCCTCGAGGAATTGGGGGTGGTGCCGACAACAAGGACGTGATCCGCGAGAAATGCCGTTGATCATCGAATCCCTACGCCTGTGGCGGGGCATGAATACACGCATACAGCGTAACGTTGGGTTTAGCGAGTGCGGTGTCCTAACGCTTGCACAGAATGACCGTGAACTTCAAAAACACCATGCCTGGTCAGCCATCGGACAGGAACATGGAGTTAATAACAGACTATTGAATGGCAAAGACGTCGTTCAACACATCCCCGGGTGCACCACGAGTTGGAAAGGTGGACTATTCACCCCCTCGGATGGTCGCGCCGAACCAACGCTCGCTGCACCTGCTATAGCCCTTGCAGCTAGGGGGCTCGGAGCACAACTCTTTACCAATACAGCAGTTCGCACTATCGATACGCAAGGGGGCCGTGTCAGTGGCGTCGTTACAGAGCGTGGGAGAGTTAAATGCAAAACGGTGATCGTCGCAGCAGGGGCCTGGACGAGTTTATTTCTACGCAATTTAGGGGTCCGCGTGCCACAACTCAAAGTGCGTTCGTCAGCATTTCGAACCCATCCCATGCCCGGCGGCCCAGAAATCTCCATTTATGCCTCGGGCTTTGCTGCGCGCAAGCGATCCGATGGTGGCTACACGATAGCCCTTGGCGGACGGACTCGAATTCCCTACGACTTAACACCCGATTCATTCCGCTATCTGCGACAATTTCTTCCGCTAGCCTGGATGAGCCGCAACAGCCTGCGACTACGCCTATCTGAGCGGTTTACAACCGAACAAACCTATTCTTCTCGTTGGGATGGTCAAACGACTACCATCTTCGAGAAGGAACGCATTCTCAACCCAACACCGGTAGTTAAGTTGCTTGACCAGGCGCGCGCCAATATCACAGCCGCATTCCCATTTTTCAAGGGATTATCAGTAGCCGAACAGTGGGCGGGCATGATCGATGTCACACCGGATGCCGTGCCTGTAATTTCTGAAACACCCCATCTGCCTGGATGCATCATAGCGACTGGATTTTCTGGGCATGGATTCGGCATCGGCCCCGCAGCAGGAGAGTTCGCCGCCCAACTTGCTGTTGGCCAAAAACCCCTGGTCGATCCAACGCCCTTCAGAGTACAAAGGTTCTCGGACGGTAGCAAGATCACGCCAATCGCCGGGATATGACGACTGGTCGTTTCTGCCCAGACATACAAAGAGGATTAGCTCATCATGAATGACGAATCAGAACCATGGACATGGGATGAACCGCACTGGCGGGGTCTTGTCGATCAAGTTCGTGCTGGTAGAAATTTGTTACCTGCGAAATGGCCGGGGGGCGCCTCTGTCGCAGTAGCTCTCTCATTCGACTCGGACCATGAAACCAATGAACTTCGCGACGGCGGGAAATCGGTCGGGCGCCTCTCATGGGGACAGTACGGCACGCGTAAAGGCGTACCTAGAATTCTTGATGTTCTTTCCAAACACGACATTTCAGCAACCTTCTTCGTCCCGGCTGTGTCAGCCTTACTTCACCCTGACGAGCAACGCCGGGTAATCGACCTTGGGCACGAAATTGGCATCCACGGGTGGATTCACGAATTAAATTCGGTCCTCCCTTACGAGATCGAGAAGGACCTTATGTTTCGCTCAGCCGAAACACTCGAAAAAATCACCGGTGTTCGACCCGTTGGCCTTCGAACGCCGTCGTGGGATTTCAGCCCCAACACATTACGAATAGAACGTGAACTCGAACTCTTGTATGACTCCTCGTTGTTTGCTGACGATGATCCCTACGAGCTTCTGGAGGATGGCAAAGCTACAGGCATTGTCGAACTACCCGTGGAATGGATTCGCGACGATGCCGTTTATTTCAATATGGCCCGCTTCGGGGGCCTGCGACCCTATACTCCACCGACCGCAGTTTATGACATATTTCGACGGGAATTTGATGGCGCCCGCGAGGAAAATGGTCTCTTTTTGTTAACGATGCACCCCCACGTGATTGGTTATCGCTCACGCATATGGATTCTCGAGGATCTCATTCAACACATGAAGAGCACCGGAGATGTCTGGTTTGCAACGCATGCCGACATCGCCCGCTACGTGTGGCCCGACTAACCCAACCGGCTTAACGCACCGACAACCACCACGAGCAGGACTCTTACTGACTCAACCCCCGTCGCACGTTTAAAACGCTGCCGCCAACAATGATCGCCGCCCCGATGAAAACAAAAGGGTCAAGAAACTCATTGTAAAGAATCCACGCAACAACCGAGATTAACGGCAAACGTAAAAAGTCGAATGGAACCACCAGCGAGGCATCTGCATAAATCAAGGCCTTTGATATGGAGTAGTGCACTCCAAATCCAGCGACGCCAACAATCAGAACCCAGGGCGCCAACGATACTGACGGCCACATCCAGGTTGGTAGAGACAATGCAAGGGAGATGGGCAATTGAACAAGATTCATCCAAAACAAAATTGTCCACGGCGAATCCTGTTTGATGACACTTTTTGTCAACACATACACCACGGCTAAGCCTACCGCTGCACCCATTACAGCCATCGCAGCCGGATGAATAATTGCAATTCCGGGTCGGAGGATAATAAGAACACCACAAAAACCAAGCAGGACACCCAACATCCGTCGACGCCCAAGGCGCTCGCCAAGAAAAATCCCGGCAAGCAGTGCGGTCCAAAGAGGTGTTGTGAACTCTAAAGCGAAAACCTCGGCCATCGGAATTGAAACAATGCCAACAAACCACAAATACGTCGCTGAAAAATGGACCACGTTACGCACAATATGGCGTCCGATAAATTTTGTCCGAACGCTCTTCCAACCGATAAATAAGAACGCCACTATCGTCGCCAAGAGACAGATTAAATTACGGAAAAACATGATCTGAAACAGAGATATTTCAGCCGACAATTCCCGTCCCGACACCCCGATGAGAATGGCAAAGAAACTGGTGCCAAGCATCCAGACCAGGGCCCTTAATGGTGATGGCGTTTGTATGATCACATTCATCTCTAGATCCATGATTAAACACTAAGCACTGTATCGTGTCTTTCACACGGTTTAGGTTTATGGAATCCCAGGCTAATAGGGAGGGAATTAGTTGCATTCTAAAAGCGACAAGGAGATCATGTCGGTGTGGAGCGTATGCGCGAAGCAATACGCTCACTTTGAACGTTTCTAAGTTAAGGAGGAAAAGTGATGAACGCTTTACAAAAATCTCTCAAGACCGCTGCCATTGCGATAGCGATTGCTTCAGTCTCTGGATTTGCCGCAGCCGCTGAACGCGGCATTACTGATACATCAATAAAGATTGGCAACATCGGACCTTTTTCCGGGAAGGCCGCTATGTTCAATCCATTAAATTATGGCTCAGTTGCCTATATGCGTTACGTCAACGATATGGGCGGAGTTTTTGGACGAAAATTTGATGTCGTCCTTGGTGATACTGCCTGCGCCCAAGCCAAGGGAATTGCTGCGGCAAAGAAAATGATCTACGACGAAAAAGTCTTTATGATTACAGTCAACCCATGCAGTGGTGTCGCCATGGCCATCAAACCTACCCTAGTCAAAGAAGGCATGCCCTGGAGTGGTGTATCTGCGAACCCGAAAATCACAGGATCTGTTGGGTCCGGCGGCACAAGTGCTCCACCCAAATACATGTTCCATGTTACGCCGAACGGTTACTTTAGCGGCATGACCATGGGCAAATTCATCATGACCAAGCCGAATACCAAGAAGATCGCCATCGTTGCGCATACCAATGATTGGGCAAGAGGCTACTGTGATCCTGCGATTGACTACATTGAATCCCAAGGAGCAGAAGTTGTTCTTGATACCGCTATGGAACGGGGATCGACAGACGCAACGGCACAAGTCCTCCAGATTAAAACGAAGGGCGTTGACGGCGTGCTAGGTTGTTTATATCAACCAGAACTCGTCGTCTTGTTAAAGGCTGCTCATAAGTACAAGCTGAACACCCCTATCATTGGTGCCCTCGGCGCCGACTTTGGACAAGTCGTGCAACAAGTCGGCAATGCGAAAGCAGTCAACGGTGTCTTTTTTCAAGGCCACCTCTACAAGGATAAGATTGGATCTCCTGCGCTTGAGTGGGGCAAACAGATTCTTCTCAAATACCTGACAAAAGATGAACTTCCAAAAACCGGTGACCCAACCCATTTCTATTACTTTGGGTTATTTAACGGGATCGGTGTCGTTGAAGGTTTTCGGCGCGCCGGGCGTGACTTGACCCGCGACACCTATATCAAAGCGATTGAGACATTGAGTGACTATGATAACAATATCTCTGCTGGTCGAGTGACGATAACTCCCCAACAACATGTTGGTGTCAGCGATATGTATTTCAACGGTTTAGATAAAGATGGAAATGAGGTTATTTTTAGCAGCTGGGGTAAAGCACTCCACTAAGCTCATTGACCAAATTAAGTTTATTTGGTCAGCATGCAAAATAAGACCCGCTTAAGGCCGACAGCGCACTGAACCACGCGTCTGTCGGCCTTGTTTTATAAATCCACATTTATACTGCGAAACGCCACCAGGGCATATTCCTCACTTATGATCTGGATCAACACGTTGCGAAGGATGTCGATATTTAACACGACACGAAAAAGTCATGATTGAACAAATCCAGTCAGTCCTTACCAATTGGGATGCGATGTTACCCGTCCTGCCTCAATTGGTCGTCAGCGGCATTGCTATCGGCATGCTTTATGCATTGATCGCACTCTCAATGACGATACTTTACCGCGCCACGACTGTTGTCAATTTTGGCCATGGCGACCTCGTAATGCTTGGCGCATATGCATTATTCATACTTATGCCAATGGTAACTTTCAACATCGCAGTGGAGTCTTCGGCGTTGGGTTTACTCGCCTCCTTTGTTCCACCCTTTCTAGTTGCCCTGATACTGTCTCTGTTCGTCCTGTTTGCCATGGGATACATCATTCACCGCGTATTTATTTGGCCGATTCTTAAAGGCCCTCACCTCAGTCTTGCCCTGATGGCAATCGCCATTGGCTATGCGGTACGAGGTGTCATCAGAAAAGAATACGGTAAAGAAGTCTTACAAATGCCGCGGCCCTTTCCAGAGCAGGAATTTGAAGTATTCAATTGGGGTGGCATCGGCACGTATATGACACTAGATGAAATGATCTTTTGTGGCGTAGTCATCGTTATGTTACTGGTTAGTTACATCGTATTTTCTAAGACACGCTTTGGCCAGATCGTACAGGCTATGTTCCAGACCCAACGCGGCTCCTCTTTGGTAGGCATTAACGTGATGCACTACAACAATCTGATTTGGGGTGTTGGCTGTTCTTTGGGCGCTCTCGGCGGGGTGATGCTTGGCCTAGCATTAGCTCTTGATCCAGATGTTGGAGTGTGGACATTACTTCGTGGTTTTGCCGCCATGACTCTAGGGGGGTTTGGATCACTTTACGGAGCGGTAATCGGCGGTTTGATTATCGGGATTTTGGAGAAAGTCCTGGGAGTCTTCATCTCTACGGCATTCATAGAGATCACCTGCTACCTTGTTATTATTCTTGTGTTGCTCATTCGACCGAAAGGGCTATTCGGACAACACGCAACCCTAAGAATCTAGACGGTGTGAAAGAAACCGACATCGTCTCCGCGACATATCGATCGACTCAATAATCTAATGAAACTTAATCGTTCGATATTCTGGATCTTTCCCCTGTTAGTACTGGCGCTACCACTAGTGCTGAATCAGTACTTGCAGTACGTGGTCAATCTAATACTGGTTTATATACTGGTAGGCGTGGGTTTTAATATCGTAGTGGGCAATCTTGGTCAATTGGCATTTTCCAACGTTGCATTTTTTGGAATTGGTGCCTACGCATCAGGCATTCTTACGACACAGCTTGGAATGCCGTGGTGGCTTACTGTTATACCTGCTGGCCTTTGTGGAGCTCTTGCTGGCTGTGCCGCGAGCATCCCTGCTCTGAGGGGTGTTCGTTTATTTTATCTCGCCATCATGACGCTAGCATTCGGAGAGCTCATGCGTTGGTTGTACATTCGAACACCTGGTCTTACCGGTGGTTCCATGGGACTAACCGTCCCGGAACCTGCAGTATTCGGTTGGATGTTAACCACCGAATACCACAAGTTTTACGTATTTCTATTTATTGTTGTCGTAGTGGTCATCGCCACTAGCCGTCTACTCGAATCACGCATTGGCAGAGCCTTTCTTGCGATTAAGAATGATGAAAATGCGGCTGCAGCCATGGGAATACCAACTGGGCAATATTTTTTATTGGCTTTTGCCCTAAGTGGTTTCGTTGTTGGAATCGGTGGCTCGATGTATGCCGCCCTTGTTGGTCACCTGTCACCGGAAGATTTCGACCTCATTCAAGTGATCCTTCACTTCGCCATCATCATGGTAGGCGGCCTTGGCAGCCTGATCGGATCCATTCTCGGATCCATACTAATCACTGCAACTCCCGAAGTTATCAGACATTTCGAATGGCTAGTAGGATCTGAGGAATGGATATTCGGCGTCTCTATCATAGTCGTCATTCTTTTTTTACCACGAGGTTTATCCAGTCTCCTGGCTAAAGTAAACTCAATTTTTAAGGATCGTTATTACCGCAACTAGCAGCATGGCACTCCTTACCGTAACAAACGCAACTGTCCAATTCGGCGGCCTCATCGCTGTAAATCAAGTCAGTTTTGGGGCCGAACCCGGAAAAGTCAGGGCACTGATCGGTCCCAATGGTGCGGGGAAAACCACTCTATTCAAGGCCATAGCCGGTGAGGAACAACTGGCATCAGGAACTATTCACTTTCAGGACCAGGCGATACACACGCTTACTCCACACGAAATCTCGGCTCGGGGAATCCGCCGGACCTTTCAAACCGGCGGCTTATTTGGGGAACTTACCGCACTTGAGAATGTCTTAACTGGCCTGCACACGCAAATTCCAAGCTCCTTTGGGGGACTTCTTGCAAACACAAGAAGTGCCAAAGCGGTTGAGAAAGCAGCCACAAAAAAAGCCCTCAAACTACTAGATTTGATGGGGATAGCTCATGTAGCAGAGCAATGGGCACGGGATTTGTCGGGAGGACAAAAAAGGATGGTGGAGATCGTTAGGGCACTGGCGACTGATCCGCCACTCCTGCTTCTTGACGAACCGGCCGTTGGCTTGGCTCCACCCGTCCGACTGGAACTTATGAACATCATTCGCCGATTGGTTGACGAGGAAAACATCGGGGTAATCCTCATCGAACATGCGATTGAATTCGTCATGACCGTCTCAGACACTATTATGGTGCTCAACAATGGTGAGGTGATCGCCGAAGGCGCCCCGGAAGAGATTCGTCAGAACAAAGACGTTCTAGAAGCGTACCTCGGTCGGTGATATGAGCCCGGACAATAACTCTCGACTCCAAATAACCGACCTCGTAGCCGGTTACGGGCATAACGTGGTGTTACGAGGTGTCAGTCTCCAGGTTAATCAAGGAGAAATCGTAACGCTTCTAGGTGCGAATGGGAGTGGGAAATCTACCGTACTGAATACAATAAGCGGCTTCTTAAAACCTACCCAGGGAACCGTACATTTGGATCAAAAATCCATCACTGGGATACCACCCCATAAGACTTTTCGCGCAGGCGTGGTCCAGGTATCGCAGGCACGTGATTTGTTCGGGGACCTAACGGTCGAGGAAAACCTCAAACTCGGCGCCATCATCAAAGGCGACGAAGCACTTGGCTTAAAACAGGTCTTTGAGTATTTTCCCCGACTGTCAGATCGCTATGACCAACAAGTCAGCACAATGTCGGGAGGGGAACAACAAATGGTGGCGGTTGGTCGCGCTTTGATGAGCCAACCTATGCTACTTCTGCTGGATGAACCATCGGGCGGGCTGTCACCTTCATTTGTAAAAGAAATTGGTGAGATCACCGTCCGAATGAAAGCGGATGGCGTCACTATGTTGCTGGTTGAGCAAAATCTCCGACTGGCACTCGAGATTAGCGATCGCTACCTAATTTTACGTGATGGCAAAGTGATAGACGGTGGCAGTACGGACAACCTTGAAGGATCACACGAGGATATTGTCCGCACAATCTATCTTTAGCGCTGTGTAGATGCAAGATTAGTTGAAAAAATCGCGTTCATTAGCTTCTGTCTGTGATCCCACATACACCATTCCCACGTGACGGAATGTTTCTAACCTTGGAGGTGCAATGGAGACCATCGAGCAACGCCTATCTAAACTCGAAGCAATAGAGGAAATAAAACAACTTAAGGCACATTACGCGCTGTGCGCAGATGCAAAGTACACAGAAGAGCACGAACGAAAACCTCAGGATGAGATCGACCAAATAGCCTGGGATCAGTGTTCGGTATTTACCGAGGGGGCCCTCTGGGACAATGGCCTGTTCGGTCGTTTTGAAGGGAAAACAGCGATATGGGAATTTCTCAGAGCCACCCCGTGGAAGTTCTCGGTCCACATGTTCATGAATCCGCTAATCACAATCGAAGGTGAACAGGCCAAAGGATCCTGGGTAATCTGGGAGGCAGCAACACTTGAGAAATCGGATCAAGCGGTATTTCTCTCCGCCACCCTAGAAGATAACTATGTTCGACGAACAGGCCGTTGGTACACAGACGAAGTCAGGATGACTAATCGTTTTCTGACACCGTTCGAACAGCCTTGGACTGTACGACGAAACCAGCCGTATAGGCCCTAGGTCGGGCCACTCCTTTCAGAGACGTTTCCTTAAGAAAACTCTGCTATCAGACAAAGGCAAGCTCGGATGAAATTTGTGGGTAGTCATTGGCCACGTTTCGCAACGCAGCCTTAATATCTTCCTCACCTATCTCAGTTCCTGATAAACGCAGATTCTCGACACTTTCAAATCCCCTGTGCTTAACGAAGAAACGCCAATCTACCGGCAGCTTCAGCAAAGTATTTATTAAAACACTGTAATTTGACCGCGTCCAGGTTGACTCAAACTCAAGCCGTTCAGCATTAAATCCAAAGCCCCCACCACTAGCCTCACCCCCCCATCTGTCCCCGCAACGTTAACGTCGCGCTTTCATCAACTTCTCCACCTTCTATCACAACGCCGTACTCATCCCTTGCGGCTGATGCGGATACAAATCGACGCTGAACGTCATACAACACCCGTGAGGGATCTCTAGCCAGTGCATTACCAGCCCCGCCTGCCCCAGGTGATGTTATCTCTATAACATCACCTGGATCGATTGATACAATATCGGTATTGCCAAGATTCACCTCGCGGTTAGAGCCTGGATTGAGATAGAAGCTCGATGGTTTCCCCGCCGCACCCCCGTTGGCACCCCACGGGGTAAATAAACACCGATCACGATTGCGGGCCGTGATCGTGGTATTCGGAGAAAAAGTCTGGAATTTCAGTGTCGTCCCAGTGCCTCCGCGCCAATACCCCGCACCGCCTGAATCCTGGGCCAATCCGTAACGGAGAATCTTAACGGGAACCTCAGCCTCGTTGATTTCAACAGGCGTGTTTTTAAGGAAGGAAAAATACGCGCCAGACCCCTCCGTACCGTCGCGAAACTTCCCCTCCTATAAAACAGTTTGCGCCGGAGCGGATTCGCGAGCTTGGCGAATACCACGTCAAACATTCCGCTGGCGGTAGAAAAGTCTTTAATCCAGAAATACAGCGGCTGGACGACACTGCTTTCGAGGTGCTTAACACGACTTGCCCACTCAAGCAGGCGTGGATCGACTATGGACTCACCGACGCCGAAGTTGCGCTGATGTGTGACATCGCTTCAGCCATCGATTACGGTAGATTTGAGGGCGCCGGTTTCACTTTTGAAGTGGATACTTGGCAGCCCGCCCGCTCTGAAGACGGTCATTAACCACACCGTTGTAGGAGTATAGAAAAAGTATCTGGCGATATCTCGCGATGACCAGATTCAATGCCATGAATTAATTCGACCAAACAATCAATCAACGGCACATCCATATGAACCTCCCGGGCAAGCATCGAGAGAACACCGATTTGCTCATCTATTTCAGTCTTACGTTTCCGAATCGCTAGATCTCGCCAGATCCCAGAATGCGTTTTGGCGGACTGACGATTAAATGCGGCAAGCTCGGCGATGCTCCGTGCAGACTCATCGACGCTTGCCTGCGGTGCATAGGCGTTTGGATCAAAACCGTTGAACCCCACTGGCCGAACACCTCTCTTGTGGGCCAGCCCCATGACTTCTCGGCCAAGGCCAATCCAGACTGGCGCCCTCAAAGAGTCGGCAAAATTATCAGCCATTGAGTCATTATTGAGTGCAGTGGCAAACAACATCGCACCGTAAGCGAGTTTGCCCCACAAATAACCCCAGATATTGTCTGTCAGCACGGCATTGGGTTCGAAGACCTGCATCAATTGGTAGATGTCATCCGTACGTTGGCGTCGCTTTCCATCCAGTTCTCCGATAACAACCGCACCCCGGTTACCAAAGAGAATTTCGCCAGGCAGATGCCAGTCTGCTCCAAAATTGACGAACGCACCGACCGTTCGTTCTTCACCAATCACCCCTGAAATCACGCGCTCATTCAGTCCATTTTGCGCAGACACTACGCATCCCGTCTCAGCCAAATGAGGTGCTAACGTTTGGACCGCACGAGACGTGTGCTGCGCTTTGACAGCGAGCACGATTCGACTGAATTCACCGTCAAGTTGATCTGGCACAGTAGCCGGAACAGTGACGTCAAATGCTTCCACCGGCCCCGTGATCTTCAACCCCTCTGTCCGGCACGCCTTCACATGCTCGGCCTCGATATCCACAATCAAGACATCCAATCCAGCTCGGGCCCAGTATGCGGCCATCGTCCCGCCAATTGCCCCCCCACCCCAGACAAGGATCGGATCACTCATACCCTATGCTCCCGAATGAAATCTTAATTAAACCATCAGACTCCGTGGGAGCCATCATGGGTTAACCCTATATTCACCATCACGGCTAACCAAAACGATAAGCTGATATCGCCCCACCCAGAACACGATCGGTGAATATACAACGGCCGACATCATAACCCGCGGCACCGCTTGCCACGAACAATGGAACAAGGTGTTCTTCTGTGGGATGACAAAACCTGGCAAATGGCGCACGTCTCCATGACTGCAACTGAACGTCTCGAACCAGCGCTTCACTCTGCACGGTTTCTGTCAGCCACGCGTCAAAGGCGCCTGATTCTGGGCTTTGAACACCACTTCGCATGACTTGGAGATTGTGATAACTCATGCCCGAAGCAATGATCAACACACCCTCTTCTCGAAAACATTCGATGCTCGCTCCAACCTTCAGATGAAATTCTGGATCGAAATCAGACCTGAGCGATAAAACCACCGTGGGAATGTCAGCATTCGGCACTGCAACCTTTAGTGGCACAAAAACCCCATGATCGAATCCCCTCTCCGCCTGCAATTCGCATGACACTCCATCAGCGCTTAACTTCTGCTCAATTCTGCCTGCCAGGGCTTGATCTCCCTGGGCGGGCCAGGTCAGCTTATAGGTATGCGCTGGAAAATTGTGATAATCATAGATCAACTGTGGAGCCGGACTCGTACTAACGCCGATTGTCGACGCCTCCCAGTGGGCCGATATCACGACTAGGGCGATTGGCCGTTCTGGAAGTTCCTTGATAAAACCTGCCAGAAATAACTCCATCTTCTTCCACGGATTCGGCGCGGGCCATTCCATAAAGAAACAAGGGCCGCCCCCGTGAGGTATGAAAAATACCGGGAGTTTGCTCATCGGGCCTCCAAAAACATCTCAACTAACTTCGACTTTGTTGCCATGATAGGTCCCCCGTTAGCGCTGTATCGACACTAACACATGGAGAACAGTTAACCAGCACCGTTAAACAGTGGACTCAGGCATTATGCTAGCGGCAACCCCCCTACCGATTACGATGGAGATTGTTGCTCTTTTATAGCATTCTCTGGCGTAATGACGAAACACTACATGAATGAGACTGACACCCTAATTTGGGAGTAAAAGCTATGACCGCGATCCATGGGGAAAAAGAATACCGCTACACCATCTCTAACTCGTGGGCGAAGGTGCCACCCGGCATGGAATGGAGTGAAGTGGCCGCCGTTGCAATTGATCAACGTGATCAGGTTTATGTCTTTAACCGTGGTCCGCACCCCATGATGGTTTTCGATCGTTTGGGCAATTTTCTACAATCTTGGGGTGAGGATTATTTTGTTCGAGCACACGGCGCCCATATCGGCGATGACGGCTTCCTGTACCTCACTGATGACGGTCGCCACACGGTGAGTAAATGCACCTTAGACGGGCACATCGAGTTGACTCTTGGCATTCCAGAATCCGCTGCTCCTTTTATGAGTCTCATGCCCTTTAACCGTTGCACACACACGGCGCTTTCCCCTAGCGGGGAAATCTATGTCTCTGATGGTTACGGCAATGCCTGTATTCACAAGTATGCTCCGAATGGAAAACGGTTATTTTCTTGGGGGGCGCCCGGTACCGGACCTGGGGAGTTCAACTTGCCCCACAATATCTGCTGCGATGCAGATGGTTGGGTTTATGTCGCGGACCGAGAAAGCCATCGAATACAGGTCTTTAACTCGAACGGAAAGTTCGAGACCCAATGGCCCAATGTCCACAGACCGTGCGGCCTGTTCATGCCCAGCACTCGCTGTCCTGTTTGTTATGTTGGCGAGCTGGGGCCGGTCTTGGGAGTTAACGCCAATTTTCCTAATCTTGGACCTCGGATTAGCGTAATGGACAATAATGGGCGGGTTCTTGCACGGGTCAACGGCTCACTCGAAGAAGACAACGCACCGGATCGCTTTATCGCGCCCCATGGACTCGCGGTCGATTCCTTCGGCGACGTCTACGTTGGTGAAGTATCCGCCACCGCTTGGCCACAAATCTATCCCGAAAAACCTGCTCCCCAGCCACTCTCGACTTTGCGGAAAATGACGCGAATCAAAAATTAAATCAGTCTTATTTTCAGCAATAAACTTTGCCCAGAGGGTTCGATCAATAGGGCTTATTGGACAAAAATGCCCCCGGCACTCGATGATGCGCTGTGACTGGGTTATTTGTGTCATGGCCCGCTTTCGGGAAACGGCCGTCGAACAATAGCACCGAACAGTTAGTGTCCCAGCTCGACAGGTTAGTGGAAGAGTAACCTGTCGAAAACAAATGAAAATCTAACCGAAATAACTGCAAATTGTATAGACTCCGGCATCATTTAACCCTAACAACGAACCCCGTATCGATGTGCCTCATCGGATACCACACAGGGCCTGATCTAGCAAAGGCAATAAATGGTTGATCCTTACGTAACGCACTCAACATTGGCACATCCACCGCGTGCCAAACGGCTGGGCAGTCTACTGATACTATTATTTCTCGGGATCGTTTGGGGTCTGTCATTTTCTCTTGCCCGCATGGCTACCGAAAGCGGCATTCATCCCGTGATGATCAATTACTGGAGTTGCTTAATTGGCGCCGGCTTGCTCTCTTTATACTGTTTTTTCACGAAAAAAATACCACCGATAACGCGACCATTGATCGGTTTTTATTTGATCTGCGCATTACTCGGATCTGTCGTTCCAGGCACTTTGTATTTCTATGCAGCCTCCCATGTCAGTGCAGGCGTTCTATCAATCACCATCGCCACCGTCCCTCTTCTGACATTTATCGCGGCCGCAGTATTTCGCATCGAAGCACTATCGTACAAGAGAGTTCTGGGGATTCTTTGCGGCATCTCCTCTATCGGTTTATTGGTTGTACCAAATAGTAGTCTCCCTGATCCTAACGCGACACTGTGGGTAATCATGATGGTACTGGCGGCAGCCTGTTATGCAGCAGAAGGATTGGTGATCGCGACCCGCACCCCTCCGAGAGTCGATGTTTTTGTTGTGGTAACCGCGGTGTTGATCACGGCGGTTATCATCATGACGCCTATTGTTTGGTTGACGGGCACCTTCGAGGTGATGCCTTGGCCGTTCAGTCGTTCCTCATGGGCTATCCTCGGAATGTCCGTTATTATGGCGACAGCCTATGGTGGATTCTATTACCTGATTGTTCTCGCCGGCCCAGTTTATGCGAGTCAGACCGCCTATCTGGTAACATTGTCGGGAGTGTTGTGGGGAATATTAATTTATAACGAGACACACTCCGTATGGATCTGGGCCTCACTCGCCGTAATGATGATCGCTATCACCTTGGTCAAGCCTCAAGAGACAACACACCAGGACCATCGTTACCAAGACAAAAACAAAATTCCCGTTACACTACCCGGGACCAACGGTGAGTCTTAGAAAAAAAATAACCGATATGACAAAAGCCCCCTTAATCGATGAATGGGCACAGCGTAGAGAGGAAATACGGTTCAAAACGCCGCCCCAAAACCATCATCGGTTATTTCATCTTCTGCACCCCAAACAATTTGATCGCACCTTTCTTGATCAAATATGCGAACTCACCACTGATATTCGAACACTCGCAAAAACGGCCGAAGGACAATCGCACCTGCAAAAATTGCTTGCTCACAAACGAGCGATGCTCTACTTCACGCAGCCTTCAACACGGACCTTTCTCTCGTTTAATAACGCCTGTCATATATTGGGTGTTAAAACAAACGAAATTCGTGACTCCTCAACTTCATCAGAAATCAAAGGAGAAAGCCTGGAAGACAGTATCCGAACCTTCAGCTCCTATGTTGATGTCATCATCATGCGCACGCTGGTCAAAGGACTCGCAGAGAACGCAGCCACGTTGATGGACTCGATTTCCCGTCCGATTCCAATTATTAACGCTGGTAGCGGTAAGGACCAACACCCGACACAGGCGCTACTCGACATCTACACCTTAGAACGGAGCCTTACGCATCGGGGAGGCATTGACCATAAAGTCATTGCCATGATGGGGGATTTATCGCGGGGCAGAACAGCGCGATCTCTCGCATATTTAATGAAAAACTATCAGGATGTCGAATTGATCTTCATTGCTCCACCAGGATTCACAATGGGCCAAGATATCCTGGAACATCTCGACCAGCATGAGATACGGCACACACAAACCACAAAACTGGCGCATGTTATCGCTGACCTGGATGCAATTTACGTCACACGAATTCAGAGCGAGCACGATGCCACAGACGGTTCACGAGACATCAATCTAGAGGATTACACATTATCTCGTTCGAACATTAACCTAATGAAAAATGATGCGGTGATTATGCACCCTCTCCCCCGGGGTCCCGAGTTATCTCCGGATATTGATGATGATCCTCGTGCCAAATATTGGAGGCAAGAACGGAATGGCATGTGGATGCGTGCAGCACTTTTGATACGTATCTTTGGCGCAGAAAATATGCTTTACGAAATAGCGCGTTAGTACAGTTAATCGTCTAAAAACGCCTTTAGCCAGCACTTGATCCTTATCTCCGATAACGTCGAACTATGCCGTTTTCAGTTCTAATATTGCCTTATCGAACGTTTCCCCAATCCCTTCACGATCACTCATTAGCTCACGAAAATCATAGCGCTGGATTGTTGCAGGCACCAGTAGGCGACTGTCTATCGAGCCGAACACCTTATTGCGCACTCGTTGACGTCTAGTAGGGGGGTATTTCTCTAATGTTTCTGTTAAAGAAAGCATTCTCTCATCGGTAAATATCTTCTCCCAAGCCACGCGTTCCTCTCCAAATTCGCTCTTTGTGGCTTCGTTCTTCTCTTTATCCGAGCGCAAATTTACAGTGGCAGAAACATCTACTTGGCCGTCCAAGATGATAACGCCATAATCCTGCGCGGCTCCCGTTGTCGTTACCAACCCCGTCT
>CAJQRU010000071.1 GCA_905612355.1 uncultured Gammaproteobacteria bacterium | reverse complement strand
CGTAACGATGATGAGGTGTTCCAGAGACGGGCAATCGGCACGTATCTCTTCTACTTTGTCGGCGTGATCTGATGAGACGACGACAAAACGCGCACGGGCTTTATTGATGCGATAACGGATATCTTTTGCTGTCAACAACGTAGTGCCGGGCATAGCAACCACGCCGACTTTCATGCAGCCGATTAGTGTTTCGAACCAGGCGGGGATTCGCTCCATGATGACGAGCGCGAATTGTCCTTTAGCGGCGCCGAGACTGTGCAGGACATTGGCAAATCGATTGGATGCACCGGCCAGGTTGGCATACGTGACAGGTCGTATGTCCTCGCCGGTTCGATCTACAGCGATGTAGGCGATTCGTCCGGGCGTTTCCTCGGCCCGGGCATCGATCACATCGAATCCAAAATTGAAGTCCGGAGGCAGGTCAAACCGGTAGTTCGAATGCGCAATAGTGTATGGGTCCGTCATGTTCGAATCATTATTGTCAGACGATGCGGTTGTTAAGATCAGTATTGCCAGCCCATAACTTATCAAGGTTGGCGACAAGAATGTCTATCACATTGTCCTCGTATTTGCGTGTTTCACCAGCCGAATGGGGTGTGATCAAAAGATTATCGAGAGCCCAGAACGGAGAGTTCGGGGGCAGTGGTTCTTGTTTGAAATGGTCAATGCCTGCCCCGGCAATGACGCCGTTCGCGAGTGCGTCCTGCAAAGCTAATGGGTCAACACAGCCACCCCGCGCGACATTGATGAGATAGGCGGATGACTTCATCAGTGCAATGGTGTCTTTGTCGATCAGATCCGTAGTGGCTTCGGTCAGCGGGCAACAAAGGACAACAAAATCAGCGCGTGGCAGTAGTGTCGGTAACGCTTCTGGCGCATGGACTTCACCACACGAGTCGTCGTGGGTTGCCGTATCCCTTTTGGTCCCGATGGTGTGCATACCGAATGCCTGTGCAAGGCGAGCGACGCGTTTTCCGATGGCACCGAGCCCGATCACCAGCATGGTGTGACCGACCAGATCGTCTTCGCGCTGGTCGATGTCGGAAATCATTCCGCGCCAGCGCCGTTGATGTTGGTGATCACGGGCGCTTGGCAAATGGCGAATTAAAGCGAGGGCGAGGCCGATTGCGTGATGGCTGACTGCATCGGCGTTGACTCCACTCGCGTTACAAAGCAAGACGCCGTGATCACGTAACCCGTCAAGGTCGTATTGATCATAGCCGGCGCTGATCGACTGTACATAGCGAAGCCGTGTTGCCTCCTGAAGCAAGGTATCGCGCCAGAAGCCGGAGACGACAAGCACATCAGTTTCGCTGATTCTCTCTCGGGTCGCCTCTGCCGTGTCGGTTTGAAAATGACGGATGCCAAGATCACGCGCTGCGAAACGGCTAGCCATTTGGTATGCGGAATGAGAAAAATGAATAGTCGTGTCATCACGACGTGGAAACTGTGACTGGGTCATCGAGAAAACCTATTGACGTTGGTCTTGAGGCTGATTGAAACAGGTATCATTGCTAAGGGTTGTGGCAGACCATGTTAATCTAATTTAGTAATTGTTCTATTCATTGTGAGATCAAATAGTGTCAGATAAATTGCTTGAAGCGTTAGAGGAAATATTTGCTACTGATAGCGAACTGTACCAGCAGCGGGGGTTTCAACGTCGTATCGGTTTTGGTAAGCGCCCGGCGTTGATCAATATCGATCTGGCGAATGCATGGACCCGACCGGGCAATCCATTTTCTTGTCTCAATATGGATGTCATTATTCCTGCTACGCAGCAGTTGCTCGTAGCCGCCCGCGCAGCAGGTATCCCCATTGTGTTTACCTCTACGGCCTATGACGCCCCGGGAGGGCGTCACTCAGATATGGGGTTGTGGCACAAAAAGATTCCAACCGAGATTCTTCAAGCAGGCAGTGAACTGTGTGCGATTGATGATCGAGTAGCTCCCATGGCTGATGAGTTAGTGATTGAGAAAAAGCGAGCGAGTGGATTCCACGGAACGTACCTTGCAGGATTTCTAAGAGCGCATGAGGTGGATACGGTCATCATCACAGGCGTTACCATGGCGGGTTGTGTGCGGCACACGACAGAGGATGCGATTGCTGAGGGGTTTCGGCCCATTGTTGTTCGTGAGGCAGTTGGCGATCGAGTCCCCGGTGTGACGGAGTGGAACTTATTTGACATCGACGCCAAATTTGGTGATGTCGAACCCTTGGATACAGTACTCAAATACCTTGAGGGTTGCGGAGCCGGTTAAGCACCCTGGTGTGGTCGCCGGTTGTCTGTACATGCCCACGCCTTGGATGGTTAACACTCACTTGTTCTCGTGTAGAGAGATTTACTTGGCAGAGTGAGCCTGGCGCAGTGTGGCCGTGGCTGAGTGATCAAGAACAAGCTCCTTGGTAATTGCAACGCCGTAATCGCGTTCGGCTGATTGGCGTGAAATCAATTCGTCTATGACATCGGTGAGCACACGCCCTGGGTCACGTTGGAATGGATCACCATAACCGCCACCAGCGGGCCCAACACAGACAAATCGATCGCCGGTTTTTAGAGTCGTGTGGGGTACTTTAGACGGCATTTCCTGCGTTTCACCATCAACCCGTGCCAGATTTAGGCTGGCGACACCACCGTCGTTACCGCCGCGAAAACCCCAAGGTGCGAAATGATGGCCTTCGCCTTCGACTGCGGCAGCACCGTTCGACAAGTATTCGAATTCCCGAACCGAACCGAATCCTCCGCGCCATTCACCGGCGCCGCAGACGTCCTCACGCAACTCGTAGCGAGAAACTCTCAGAGGCAGGTGAGACTCAATGTCTTCAATGGGATTATTGCGTGTGTTGGCATACAGTGTATCGACCGCGTCCATGCCGTCCTTGCCATATCTGCCGCCGTAACTGCCTTCAAAAATTTCCATATGGACCCAATGCGTGGAGTCTTGTAGGCCCGAAAACGCAATAACCCGCAAATTCCCAATGCCGGCCGACACCTGCCGCGGTGCGACCTCGGCGAGTGCCTTCATAACCGTGTCTGCCAGCTGGTTGCCGGGACAAAAGCGAGCGATGGTTGGGGCTGGAAACACCGGATTGGCCAGGCTGCCTTTGGGGGCGATAATGTGGATTGGCCGAACCAGGCCATCGTTGACGGGAATGTGTCCATGGGTTTCCGTGTCCAGCAATACCGAGCGTACAGTCAACCAGATCGCGATATCCACAGTTCCTTCGAGTGGCATGTTGATGGGGCGATCTGAAACCTGGGGGGTTGTTCCGGTAAGGTCCACGGTCATCTCGTCACCTTCAACATTAATGGTGACCACGAGTGGTAAGTCCCGACGAGCCGGATCGGGATCGTCGAGATAACCATCGATATAGGTGGTGGCGCTGTAGCGGCCGTCCGGCAGCGCTGCGATGGCCTGGCGCATCAGACGTTCGGCGTAATTCATCACTGCATCACAAGCTGCGGCGAAGGTTGTTCGCCCGTAGCGAGTGATCAATTCGCCAAGTTGTTCTGCGCCGAATCGTGCGGCCGCAATCTGTGCCTCCATGTCACCCACGACGAGATCAGAAACTCGAATGTTATCGCGCAACAGGTGCCAGACGGGTACGACTTTCTTACCTTGTTCGTAAACCTTAATGGCTTTGAACTGCAGTCCTTCAGCATAGGCATCTATGGCATCAACTATGCCGCAACTGCCCGGTGTCAAGGCGCCAATGTCTAGGTGATGTGCTGTTGTTGTGGCAAACGCGATTAAAGCATCTTCATGGAAGACCGGTACGATGAAACCGACATCGGGTCCATGGCTGGCGCCCGCGTACGCATCATTGTGCATGAGGACATCACCGGGTTGAATGGTTTCTCCCCGTTCGGCGAGGATACGCAAAACCCCGCGGACATAACCGGGAATGGGACCAGACTGCAGCGGGGTGGATTGTGCAGATTCTGCTAACCCACGTCCTTCACTGTCGACCAGCGCGGCGCCAAAATCCTCGGATTCGCGAATAATTGACGAGTAGGACATGCGCATTAATTTGTAGCCCATCTCGACAGCAATATTTTCGAGAGCTCCCTGAATCACACTCGCGGTGACATGGTCGACCTTCATGTTGTCTTTCTTCATTATTAGACTCCAGTATCGATCAACAGGTTATTGCTAGGGTGCGTCATGGCAGATGCGCCCGGTGGGATGACAATGGTGGTGTCCTTCTGCAAGATGATCGCGGGACCATTGATTTTCTGTTTGCTGGCGAGTGTCTCTCGCTGGTATAAGGCGGTGTCAAGTTGTTGCAGGGTGCCCTCGACTCGAAAAAAACAGGGACGATGATCGAGCGGTGGAGTGTCGGTTGATGCAATAGCGAAGCGCAATTCGATTTTTGGCATTTCGCCAGTACCCGTCAGTCGAATATTGACTATTTCGATCGGACTGTCGTCGAAAATATGGCCGTATTCAGCCAAATGGATGCTCTGGAATGTTTCAAAAACATGAGCAAGGCTGGCGGTATCCACGCCACTGGCCGCAAACGGAACACGCAGTTCATAGCCCTGACCGACGTAGCGCAGATCGCCGCTGCGGCGATAAGTAATTTCCGATTGTTGCAACCCATCTCGCTCAAACTGAATGGCTAATTCGGCTTGCATTCGATCAAAGTCACGCGCTAACCGATGTGTGTCAACTTGGTCGCTGATCTGGAATTCGGTTCGTATGGCGTCGTACTTCAAATCCGTGGTGAGAAGGCCAACAGCAGACGTGATGCCAGGGTAGGGCGGGATAATGACCTCAGGAATGTCGAGAATGCGAGCGACATCGACCCCATGAAGCGGTCCCGCGCCACCAAAAGATACCAGTGAAAACTCGCGAGGGTCGTGTCCTTTCTGGATCGTTCGCGAACGAATTGCATTGGCCATGTTGGCGTTGATAATGGCCATAATCCCATCAGCGGCTTCTGGTCTGTCGAGGTCAAGTTCGCTGGCAAGGCGATCGATCACAGTGTTCGCAGCTTGTAAATCGAGATTCATCTCCCCGCCGAGAAACTTGCCTTCGATCAGGCGGCCCAGCACCAGGTGGGCGTCGGTGACCGTTGGGCGGTCACCGCCATGGCCGTAAGCGGCGGGGCCGGGCGTTGCCCCAGCGCTTGCAGGTCCAACGCGGAACGCTCCACCATCATCGATATAAGCGATTGAACCGCCACCAGCGCCTATCGTATGAATATCGATCATCGGAGCCATAACGGGATAGCCACCAATCCAGGTGTCTCGAGCTGTCGCTTCCGAATACGTATTCTTCACGATGAGCCCGATGTCGGCAGAAGTCCCGCCAACATCAAAGGTAATTAAATTGCTGCGCTCAACCAATTGCCCGCTTAGGCCGCCGCCCATCACGCCGGCCGCGGGCCCTGATAACAATGTGAGAACCGGTTTTTCTGCCACCATCTTGGCTGTCGCCACACCACCATTCGATCCCATCACGTGAAGTTCTGCCTGCTTGAAGCCTTGCTTTGCCAGGGTGGATTCGAGTTCGTGAATGTACGTTCGAACCTTCGGACCGATGAATGCATTCATGGCGGCCGTCGTGAAACGCTCAAATTCACGGAACTGCGGAGATACGCTTTGTGATGTGGTTACGAAGCAATCGGGGTATTCGTTTTGGATAATCTCTCGAGCACGGTCTTCATGTGCGGGATTTAAATAGGAAAACAAGAAACACACGGCAATGGCCTCGACGCCATCGCTTTTTAATTGTTGCGCTGCTGCGCGAACAGCAGGTTCATCAAGGGGGATAAGTACATCCCCGTTGGGAGGAACCAGTCGTTCAGTTACCGTCAGTCGCTGGGCACGACGAACCAAGGGTCGATCCTGCCAAGGTATATCCTGCATGATCGAATAATGCTGCGGTCGTTGGTGCCGGCCAATGTGCAGGATGTCTCGGTAGCCGGCGGTGGTGATTAGACCGGTTTTGGCACCCTCGTATTCAAGTACTGCGTTGGTCGCAATGGTTGTGCCGTGGAGAATGTGACGCACGTCAGCGGGGTTAATATCAAATTGATCGCATACCTCTCGCAGGCCATTGATGACGCCTTGGGAGGGGTCCTCTGGCGTCGTCGGAATCTTGTGAATCTTACTATCGCCAGATTCAGTGTTCGTTACTACCAGGTCGGTGAAGGTTCCACCGACATCAACACCTATCAGGATCAATGTCTGTTCTCCACATTTCCAGGGTCAAAGTTTGACCTCAATAGCCATTGTTCTAGCGGGTCCAATGTCAAGCGCCGGACTGACCGCAGCCCAATAAGATAACAGACAAGGAGTTGTAGATGGTGTCTTTTTTGCAGGCAACTGATTTGGCTTGCTGGTTTGTGGTTTTTGTCATCACAGTTGAATGAGTTCACCTTGAACCTCTATGATTGCCAAGTGATTAGTGGGTAAAGCGTGACTTTCGAATAGAACCTCAGGAGAACTGCGCCATGAGCGGAGAAACAATGACATTGGCCCGCTTCGTGGCGGAATTGGATTTCAACCGACTGCCGAGCGAAGTTGTGGAGCGCACGCGACTGCTAGTGATGGATCACGTTGGCATCGCGTTGCGTGCCCGGCATGCGGCAGATCTTAATCGGTCCGTGTCTGCGGCATTGACGGCCCTTGGTTTTACCGGAGGCCAATCGAGTGTCGTTGGCGATGTAGTGGGGTATGTCCCTCCTGCTGCTGCGTTTTACAACGGCAATCTCGCGCACTCTCTCGATTTTGATGACACGCATGCGCGCGGCTCGATTCACCCGAGCGCGCCGATTGTGCCGGCTGCACTAGCGGCTGGTGAAATGACAGGCGCATCCGGTTGTGATCTGATTACTGCGATTGTTGCGGGGTACGAAACTCAGATTCGTATCAGTATGGCGCTGGGTCCAACAGCGCATTACCTTCAAGGTTTCCATCCGACGGCAACCTGTGGTGCGTTTGGTGCCGCGGCTGCGGCAGGGCGTTTATTTGGATTGAATGCTGAAGAACAGTCGCGTGCTTTTGGTTTAGTCGGCAGTCAGGCGGCAGGTTCGATGCAGTTTCTCGCAGATGGTGCCTGGAATAAGCCATTTCATACTGGCTATGCTGCGATGAACGGACTGATTGCTGCGACGATGGCGCGGGAAGGATTTTTTGGTACCGCACAAGCGCTTGAAGGACAGAAAGGTGGTTTTTTGAAAGCCTATGCACCGGATCCGGATCCAACCGCTGTCGTGGCTGGATTGGGTGAACGTTATGAGACCATGGAGATTGCGGTCAAGCCGTACCCCTCCTGTCGTTATGGCCATGCCGCTATCGACGCGTTGATCGCATTGCGGGCGGCTAACGATATTGATTTCCGGGATGTTGATTCCGTTGAGGTCGGGTTGCCTCGCACGGGTTGGAACTTAATTGGTGATCCCGAAAGGACCAAGCAGAATCCGAAGAACTATGTCGATGGGCAATTTTCAATGTCGTTTGTCGCAGCTGTTGCATTGCGAGAAGGGCGAATGGGTTGGGACGATTATGCGAATCATCTCGGCGATGACGAGACACTGGCATTGTGTCGTCGCGTTCGAGCCAACGTAGATGATCGCTGTGAAGCGGTTTTTCCGGATAATATGAGT
>CAJQRU010000070.1 GCA_905612355.1 uncultured Gammaproteobacteria bacterium | reverse complement strand
CGCTTCGTCGGAGGGTCGCGCAAGCGTATCGACTCGAGTTGCAGTAGCGAGTTCGACGCCGGCAACCGCATTTAACACGTCGCCGGGTAATGACAGGAAAACAGGCCCGGTTGGGGCGGTAGTTGCGATCTTTGCCGCGCGCCGGATCACGCGTGGCAGATCCTCTACTCGGCTGATTTCAAAAGCCCACTTCACCACGGGTCGCGCCATTTCAACCAGTGGGCCATAAAGCAGTGGTTCGGTTAGACCGTGTCCTTGTTCCTGTTGGCCGGCGGTGACGATTAGAGGGGAGCCTGACATATGGGCGGTGTACAGTGAGCCCATTGCGTTGCCAAGGCCAGGGGCAACATGGACGTTGCACGCAGCCAGCTTGCCAGATGCGCGGGCATAGCCATCGGCCATCGCCACGACGACCGCTTCCTGGAGACCCAGTACATAGGTGAGGTCAGGATGATCATTGAGCGCGTGCATGATGGCGAGCTCGGTAGTGCCGGGGTTGCCAAAGATATGAGTAACTCCCTCATCTTCTAGCAATGAAAGGAAGGTGTCCCGTCCATAGTTTTCGTTCAATGCAGCGTCTCCTCGGAATAATAATCTGTCGGAATCAAGTGGGATCCTTTGCCAGTCCTTCAACGATCGTTGCATTTGGCATGTGTCGAAAAACCCTCGGATCGATCTTAAGTTTTATCGCACGGCTGCCGCCCCCAAGCAACACATAATCCAGCTCCATGACCCGTTGATCGATCCACAGCGGCAGTAGTTCTGGCAGGCCAAACGGGGTTACGCCGCCGATTTCCATATCTGTCAGGACCCGGGTTTCATCTGCCGATGCGAACGACGCGCGACTCACACCCAGACGCTTGCGTACGCTGCGGTTTACATCAAGCCGTGTTGTGGCCAGTAATACACAGGCCACGTAACATTTAGGATCAGCTTTGCCTGCGGCGACAATCACATTGGCTGAATGTGATAAGGCGTAACCGTAGTGCGCACAAAACTCGCGAGTATCTGCAAGGGCAGGGTCACATTGGATGACCTCGTATTCAATTTTCAGCTCGTCTAACGCGGCTAAAGTGACGTTGGCAATATCAGTGGCCATTGCAGGAGCATTTCGGATGATAGTTTTCTTTGCTGCGGTACGTAGTTGCGCCAGCGTCGCTGTACGGTTGAGGTTATTGCAGACAGGTGCCGGTTACCTGAGTATCGTATTGCCAGTTCTTGTTGTCATAAAGCGGTCCGCACTTAGCGCTCGGTCCAGACGGAGTTTACTCACATGTACCGACTGACGGTCGCTTTGCCAATGATTATCTTATTTTCCAGTGTCGATGCCATCGATTGTTCATGCCAGCTAGAGGGCAGGGGCAGGTGAGTCATGTTTTACCGCCGGTGCCCATGGGCGCGGCCTCACAGGGTGGGCAAGTGACCAATGGGTCACGCCCCAGGCAGCTCGTTATTACTGGTAGAGGTCCGGTTATATCATGGCGTACAACGGGGAACTGAATAACGCCAAGGGTGACGTGTTCAGCGGATTGTCGATGGATGCATTGCCGGCCCGCATGGCGTCAGGTGGACTCCAAATGCGTGACGGTTGAAGCAGTGACCAAGGTCATGTTGATGCCCGAGCATAATTAGTGTCGGCTCCCTGTTGTTGATGAGTCATCTAGGACATCGATTTGGCTGATTTTTCGCCAGACCGATGCCAACCAGGGTTGTTGATCGCGAGGTTTTCCAGGTGGCCGATAATAGTGCTCAAGTTCGCTGAAACCTGCATCCTGAACAAATGCCTGCCAGGTGGCGAGCGAAAGAAAGGTGGCATAGCGTTCGTCTTCATCACGTTCGATGTCGGGTCCTCGCGGATTTGACGCAAACAGCACACCGTCTGCTTTCAAACAGCGATTAAGTTGGCGCAGGACCTGGTCAAGGATTTGCGAGGGCACATGGAAAAGAGAAGCATTAGCAAAGATCCCATCAAACGAATCCGTTGGTAGTTCCAGACAGTCAAAACTTTGATGCCATACTGGGCAACCAGTGAGTTGATTGGCCATGTGAACAAACGCCTCACAGCCGTCCAAACCCACCGGTTGGTGACCCAGGTCAACGAAAGCGGCCAGATCTCGGCCGGGACCGCAACCCAGATCGAGAATTCGAAAAGGTGCGCGACCTCGAATGTGTTTAATCAGCGATTCGATGTTCTGTTTGACGTCATGATCGGCAGTCCCTGTCCGAAACGCCGAGGCAGATTGCTGATAGTGGTCGATCGTTCGGCGACAGTGATGATCAACTTCTTGTGCCGTCAGCGGTCGGAGAATATTGCTCACGAGTTTATTGATTTGTGTTGAGTGAAGACAACAGGATAGCAGGGGTATGGGGAGCGGCGCTGTTTCAGGTGAAATAGTTATCTGTGCTGATAGAGCAGAATGTCTCTTGTAGAGTCGAACCGGTCGCACGCATTGCTGGATCATATGGCGAATGAATCGTACATTCTGCACTGTCCAACGGGTAAGCTGGCGCAGTTGACTGTTTGACGGCGTGTATAAACAGAATCGGAACTTTCAGGAGTATGGTTGATGAGTCGACTCGCACAAGCGCTTTCAATGTCCGAGTTTGTGGTGACGAGTGAGTTAATTCCTCCAAAGGGAGTTGACCTGGAGCCATTGTTTGAAAAAGCAGAAGCCCTAAACCAGGTGGTGACAGCCTTCAATCTGACTGAATCTCATACGGCGAAGATGTCTATGGATCCCGTTGCGGTAGGGCATCTCCTGCTTGATCGAGGTGTTGAGCCAATTGTTCAGATGACCTCCAGAGACAAGAATCGTATTGCCATTCAGGCCAGTATCCTGGGTGCAGCGGCGTTAGGCATTTCAAATATTGTGATCATGGGCGGTGATCCACCCCAGAACGGTGATCACCCTGATGCAAAGGGAGTATTTGATCTTTATTCACCGCAAGTGCTCGATGCTGCCAGCGCGCTTAACGGGGGGGCCGATTACATGGGCAATCCGTTAAAAGGTGCGCCGGCTATGAACATTGGAGCCGTGGTGAACCCGGGTGCTTCTGATCCCAGTGCTGAAATCGAAAATCTGCACCGAAAGATTGAGGCAGGTGCGAGTTTTTTTCAGAGTCAGGCGGTTTATGATGTCGACGCGCTGGCTAGTTTTTTGAACAAAGCAGACACCGATGTTGCGATACTGGCCGGCATCATCCCGATCAAGTCTGTTCGCATGGCGCGCTTCATGAACGACAAGGTGCCGGGCATTGATATTCCAGAGACGTTGATTGCGGAAATCGAGGCGGCCGGTGATGACCCGGAACGGTTAGCTGAGACAAGTATCGATATTGCTGCACGCATCATTCGACAGATCAGGCCGTTGGTGAAAGGAGTTCATATCATGGCGATCGGTTGGGAAGACAAGATTCCAGCGATCATACAAAGAGCCCTAGATTGAAATCGGGATGCATAAAGTCAAATGAAACAGCTTCGAACTAATGCCCCTTCCGGACTAGATGGCGAGCCCACTTTTGGTGCTTATACAGATTTCGGCGTGCTGCGTGCGGCGATTGTTGGTAGTGCCGAAGGACTGGCGTTGCCACCGTTCAACCCCACTTTGCATCACTACAATGATGAGGTGCAAACGGCACTTAGGAAGTCCGGCGACCGACCGCTGTTTGTGGCTGATGCGATGCCAGAACGTTGGGAGAAAACCGTACAGCAACTGGACCAACTGGCAGCGCTTTACGAACGCAACGGGGTTCGCGTATACCGCCCGCGCCCATACTCAGAACCCGAGACCAAGTATCTTAGCCATCTCCAGCCTGGGCATTCACTGCTTTATCCGGCTGATCCCGTCTACACCCTCGGCAAACGATATTTTGAACTGAACATCCGGCGTGCTTATCGTCGCAAAGAAGTGTTCCCTCTGCGCGATATCGTTGCACCTATGATGGCCGCGGATGATCAGGCGGAACACATTGTGATGCCCGCAGCGCAGCCTTTTGATCCATCGAGTGGAGGCCCTGGCCCTTATTTGGAAGGCGGCGACATGATTTGTTACCGCAATCACCTGTTTGTCGGTGAGTCTGACATCGCCAGTAACCGTGCTGGTACTGATTGGCTCGAGTCGCAGATTGCGGCTGACTATCAGGTACACAGGATGCCCATGAAAGGTACCGTGTTGCACCTGCTCGGAGCCATGGTGTTGGTACGCGAGGGATTGTTAATTCTTTACCGCGATGAGTTGGATTGTGAGCTGCCCGGGCCATTGCGGGATTGGGAAGTGATTGAAATATCTGACACTGAAGCGAAGGCCTATGCAACGGTCGGTGTGAGTCTTGATGAGCAGCACTACGTTATCCCAGCAGGCCTCGATCGCGTTAACGAAGAACTTGATCGACGCGGAGTTGAGCCGGTGCCAATTGATTTTGACTACGTTGGTTATTGGGGAGGTTGTGTCTCCTGCGCGACGCAAGTGATCAGCCGGGAGCCGTAGAATCAAGTGGTAGATATGGGCTTGTCTGACCCACTGACGCAGCAGCAAGTGGTAGACATTTTGGGTGCTGTCGAACAGGGATTTGACGCACAGCTCGATTTTACTCGCCAACTGATGACCTATCCCTCACTCAGGGGGCAGGAACATCACGCCCAACAGTTTCTTTACCAGGCGTTGTCAGGGCGCGGTTATGAAATGGATCAGTGGGCTATTGACCTGGCTGAGATCTGTGAACATCCAGGATTCTCGCCTGTCAAAGTTGACTACGAGAATGCAGTGAATGTTGTAGCGACGCATCATCCGATCAATTCAATCGGTCGATCATTGATTTTAAACGGCCATATCGATGTCGTTCCAACCGGACCGGAGGCCATGTGGACAAAGCCACCGTTCGAACCGACGGTCAACGGGGACTGGTTATACGGTAGAGGTGGTGCCGACATGAAAGCCGGGCTTGTCGCTAATCTCTTCGCCCTGGATGCGTTGCGCACGATTGGGATGCAGCCAGCTGCTCGGGTCTGTTTGCAGTCAGTAACCGAAGAGGAATGTACCGGCAACGGCGCTCTTTCGTGTCTTGTTCGTGGGTATCGTGCTGATGCGGTTCTTATTCCAGAGCCCGAAGAGAATATGCTGGTGCGAGCCAATGTGGGCGTGATTTGGTTGCGATTGCATGTGCGCGGAAAACCCATACATGTGCGTGAAGCCGGCGCCGGCGCCAACGCGATTGAAGCGACTTTTGATCTTTTTCATGCACTCAAGCAGTTAGAAAAAGAATGGAATGCGCAACGCAAGAACCACCGCTATTTTGAAAAATTAGATCACCCGATTAATTTCAACCTTGGCAAGATCGAGGGAGGCGACTGGGCGTCATCAGTTCCCTCGTGGTGTACCGCTGATTTGCGTGTCGCTATCTATCCCGGCGTTGATCCTCGAGAGGCTGCAAAAGAAATCGAGAATTGTATTGCCCGGGCAAGTCGAGATCACGCATTCTTGGCACAGCACCCACCAGAAATCGAATACAACGGTTTTTTTGCGCAAGGGTATGTGCTTGAAGAGGGCAGCGACGCGGAAGCGGTGCTGCACCGCGCCCACGCGTCGAGTTTCGGTCTCGATCTGATGTCGTTTGTCACCCCGGGTTATCTGGATGCGCGCGTATTCGTACTATACGATGACTGCCCGTGCTTGGTTTACGGTCCTGTATCAAAAGATATTCATGCTTTTGATGAGTGCGTCAGTTTGTCTTCGTTACAGCAGGTGACGGGCACTATTGCACTTTTTATCGCCGAGTGGTGTGGCCTGGAGCCCTTGCCACCAGGCCACTGAACCCTCAAGCTTTTTCAAGCTCCGCCCAGATGCCTTTGGCGATTCGGTGGCACTCCACCGCGACCGGCACTCCGCAGTAAATCGCGATCTGATTGATGATCGCGCGAAGTTCATCGCGGCTGACTCCATTGTTGACCGCTCCGCGGAAATGCAGGCCCCATTCGTGCATACGATTGAGGGCTGCCAACATGGTGAGGTTCAGCATGCTTCTGGTTTTTCGCGGCAAGGTCTCGTCGCCCCACACACCGCCCCAACAGTATTCGGTCAGTAACTCCTGGAATTCACCGGCAAATTCACCCGCATTGGCAAGTGCCGTGTCGACGTACTCGGCACCGAGTACTTCTTTGCGAATAGCAAGCCCTTTGTTATAACGTTGTTGGTCCATGGTATCTCCTTGACGGTGATCGGTGAGGCGGGTTAGTAGTGCAGAATCTATCGTACTGCTGAGACGCGTGATTACTTCAGAAATGAAAGCAGTGCGGTATTGATTCGATCGGGATCCTCGACCGGTGCCATATGACGCAAATTATCGAAGACGATTAGTTGGCCGTTTTTAAGGTCAGTGATCATGCGTTGGGCTATCTGAGGCGTCGACCCTGGATCAAGTTCGCCAGTGAGCACCAGCGTCGGACAGGTCACCTGGTTGAGTCCATCACCGATCTCGTCATCGGCGTTAACAAAAACTCGGTAAGCGGTCAGGTAGCCACCCACATCATTACTGAGTAATCGTCGTCGAATGGTTGCGATGATCTGCGGATTTTTCTGGACGAAGGTGGGCGCAAACCACCGCCTAACTGCCGCATCAGCTATGGGAGTGAGGCCTTCCTTTTCCGTTAGCTCGAGGCGCGCGCGCACACCGGCTAATTCATCTGCCGTCCGTCGATAGACGGTATTCATTAGCACAAGCTGTCGGAGAAGAGTCGGATGTTGGAGAGCAAAATGCTGGGCTGTGACACCTCCCATTGAGAACCCTACCAGTGAGACTGGGCCCATTTCCAGATATTTCAGAAGACTGACAAGTTGTTGGCTAAAGGCGCTGATACTCGTGACACCGGGTTGGGCAGAGGTTTCTCCGTGCCCCAGCATGTCGTAGCGCAGAATGTGGAAGCGCCCCAAAAGTGCGTTCACCTGTGCTTCCCACATATGAAGATCCAGCCCCACGCCATGGCATAACACCACTGGCGGGAGATGCGCCGCACCTTCGAGATGGTAAGCGGTACCGTCAGGACTAAAACGAGTCATACGATGGAATCCGTTTGTTGCGCGGCTGTCATGTGTGAGGCGTGCCGCAGTAGTAATAAGTCATTCAACATGCGCCCAATTATCATCGAGGTTGCACGACTGGACCAGTGATCGGTAGTTACTCTCTACCTGTGGTAAGTTGCTACCATGCTCCATCAGCTCATGGGGACAGTGTCATGACGAAGCCAATGAAGGAAATCATCGGTGGACCGATTGTAATCGGGGGCCGCGAACTGACGCTCTCGAAAGCCGTGCGTGCCGGTGATTTTGTCTTTTTGACAGGGCAGGTACCCATGCAGGACGGAAGTCCCATGACTTCCGGTTCGATCGAGGAACAGACTCGGGCGTGCCTGGAGGACATTTCCTCCACGTTAGCTGAGGCCAGTTGTGAACTGACCGATGTAGTGAAGTCAATGGTGTGGCTGAAGTCGCGTGCAGATTTCCCCGGATTTAATGCGGTCTACGGTGAATATTTTCCCGACGGACCACCCGCACGATCAGCCTTGGTCAGTGATTTTCTGGTTGACGTTCGCGTCGAAATCGAATGTATCGCATACAAAGTGCGTTGAGGAGGCGGTGATGTCGGAGTTGAAAAACTACCAAATGTTTGTTGATGGCTCCTGGATTGATGCTGCCGGAGGAGGGCTGTTCGAAAGCGTCAATCCTTCGACTGGTGAAGTGTGGGCAATGATCCCTGAGGCCAATGCGACCGACGTTGATCGTGCGGTGAAGGCAGCACATCACGCGTTTACCGAGGGGCCATGGTCGAGAATGACGGCAACGGAACGCGGTCAGTTGCTGCGAAAGCTAGGCGACATTCTGGCCGAGCACTCTGAATCATTAGGCCGTGCTGAGACAATTGATACCGGTAAATTGTTCAAGGAAACTCGATGGCAGGCACGTTATATAGCCGATTTCTTTCATTATTACGCAGGCCTCGCAGACAAGGTTCACGGTGACACCTTGCCCATCGACAAACCGAACATGTGGACTATGACCTTGCGCGAACCATTGGGTGTAGTCGCGGCGGTGGTGCCCTGGAACTCACAGCTGTTTCTCGTTGCCGTAAAGATAGCCCCGGCCTTGGCGGCGGGAAATACTGTGGTGTTGAAAGCATCCGAGCATGCTTCTGCACCGATGCTTGAGTTCGCCAAGGTGTTCGAAGAGGTGGGCTTCCCACCAGGCGTTTTCAACGTGGTGACCGGTTTTGGTGATCCCTGTGGAAAGGCTTTGACATCCCATCCGTTGGTTGATCGAATCAGTTTCACCGGTGGTGCAGAAACGGCACGTCATGTCATTCGAAACTCAGCAGAGAATTTTGCTCAAGTTTCGCTTGAGTTGGGAGGGAAATCACCTCTGATTATCTTTGAAGACGCCGACATTGAGAGTGCGGTTAACGGAGTCTTACTCAGTATTTTCAGCGCCAGCGGACAGAGTTGTGTAGCGGCATCACGCTTGTTGTTACACGATGCGATTCATGACGAGGTCCTTGCGAGGGTCGTGCAGCGAGCGGGCGAGATTCGTATTGGTGATCCATTGGATGACGCGAGTCAGATGGGGCCATTGGCGACTCAGGCTCAAATGGACAATATCGTTGCGACCGTTGCCGATGCCGAAGCCAATGGGGCGACGGTAATGCATGGTGGCCGTCAGCCGGCGACTCTCGAGCGGGGCTGGTTTTATGAACCCACCGTGGTCGCGTGTCCGAGTCAGTCGTTGTCGATTGTGCAGAAAGAACTGTTTGGGCCGGTGGTCAGCGCGATCCGGTTCAAAGACGAACCGGATGCCATTCGGTTGGCCAATGACACGCGCTTTGGTCTTGCAGCCGGTGTCTTCACAGCCGACACGGGGCGGGCGCTTCGAGTTACCAAGGCCCTGCGTGCGGGTATTGTCTGGGTCAATACCTATCGGATGGTTTCGCCCTTGGCGCCCTTTGGAGGCTATAAAGAAAGTGGTTACGGTCGCGAATCAGGACTCCAGGCGATTTATGATTACACCCGACTTAAAACAGTTTGGCTGAACACGTCGCCAGATCCGATAGCAGATCCGTTCATGATGCAGTAAACACAGGGCCTTAATCGGTGGTGATGACCTGCTTATAGTAGGTGTCCTTCTTGACAATTTTCCCCTGCCTAAACTCCCACAGGTCGCAGCCAAGACAGTCGATTTTCCCTGTGGGTGCTGTCCCGGTAACCCGCCACTCCGACAGAGCTTTGTCTCCCATGATCCATGATTGGCCATCAAGCCACTGAATATCCGGCATGGATTTGAAACGGATTCCCAGGATCTCTCGAATGGCAGCCTTACCGACAAAACGCTCTCCGTGTGGTTCTGTGCCCTTAGCTAGCAGAAACTCGCTGTCCTCAGCGAACCACTCCATGATTCCATCCAGATCGTGATCATTGAATGCGGTGATTATCTGGTTCAATTGGTCCATCGAAACGCTCATTTTTTAGACTCCCACCAGTAACTCGGCTACTGGAGCGTGAATCATCTCCTCTACCAGCACCTGATCCACCACTAGCGATGGGGCGATTTTGCCGATTGACGACACCATTTCCACCAACGCATGACTAACTGCTGCACGATTTTCCAGACCCACCCGCACGGCTCCAAGATCGGTCTTGTGCTCGAAACCGGTTCCAATGAATTTCACCACCACCGGATAACCCAACGCATCCGCAGCATCCTCCACCGCATCAAGCGCCACACAGTGCCCGCGCGGCACCTCGATCCCCGCCGCAGATAACAGCTGCTTGCCGTGCCATTCATCGACCGCAAGTGGCGTACCATTAATTGCCTGTACCGGGGGCAAACGCAATTCATCCCGGTTAGAAAAAATACATTGGCGACGTTTCTTTATATTCGTACTGGCGGCAATGGCCATCAGCGCGTCACCTAGGCCCTGCAGTGGCGCAACGCCCTGTTGCGACATCAGTGAACGACTTTCTGCATCGAAGTTCTCTGCCAACACGCTGCACACCGCAGCCGGCACCCCTGCCGCTGCGGTAGCGGCAGCAAACGCCCGAGCATCCGTGCGGTACATGGCAACGTCATGGGCCATGTCGAGGGGTGGATAGTCTTGCACCAACAACGCCATATCGCAGTCATCGCGCACCAGGGTATTGAATACCTGAGTCAGTGCCTGCTCCTTTCCCCACAGGGGCGTGGTGTAATCGAGTGGATTAGAGACGGAGGCGATCGGCGGCAATAATTCATTCAAAGTGTTTCGAGCGCTTAAGGAAACGCGCGGAAACTCGAGACCCAACAAAGTTCCCCCATCAGCCACCATCGCGGCATCACCACCAGAACAAGTAAAAGCCGCTAGTTTCTTTCCATTCGGGGCACCGGCCACCGTCAATAGTTTCAGCGTTTCGAGCATCTGACTGGGCGTCGCCACACGAACGATACCCAGCCGATCAAAAAGTGCCTGATAAAAAGCATCCGTGCCGGCCAGTGAGCCCGTATGTGTCACCGTGGAACTGGCCCCTACCTCCGACGCGCCACCCTTTAACACAACAATTGGCTTATTACGGGCCAATGCTTCGATGGCAACTTCTGCAAAACGAGAGATATCACGCAACGCTTCAACATACAGGCCAAAGGCATTAACTGCCGGGTTGTGGACCAGGGCCTCGAGGTAATCCTCAACACCCAAACAGGTCTGATTGCCCGAGCCGATCACATACGAGAAAGCCACCGAAAGCTGATTAGTCGTGACGTAGCCAGAAAACATACCGCTTTGAGACACCAGGGCAACACCACGCTCGACCCGTTTACCACCGTGCGCGTAAGGCCATAAATGGGCACCGCTCACATAATTGAGCAAGCCAAACACATTCGGGCCGACCAATGCCAGATCACCTGCAACCTTGGCCAGTACTTTTTCAAGTTCTGCACCGGCTCCGCCTGACTCGCGGAATCCTGCGGTGTAACAGACCACCCCACCGGCTCCAATCGCTGCAAGTTGTGCAACCACGTCGACAGCGATAGTGCTCGGCACTGCCAAGAAAACCGCATCGGGTGGCTCTGGCAGATCACCGACGCTGCGAAAACAGGGAAAGTCTCCCAATGTGGTCCGGCGCGGATTTACCCCCCAAATATCGCCGGAAAACCCACCCTGCGCACAGCGTACCGCTGCGTGCATCGCATCCTCTCCGCCGATGAACGCAGCGTGACGCGGCGATAACAATCGTTCGAGATTGTGGCGTGTGGCAGTCATCACCCGTCCCGTTGGCGCAGCACATGTCGACTGATAATGTGGCGCTGTATTTCCGAGGTTCCCTCCCAGATGCGATCAAGGCGAGAGTCTCGCCATAAGCGCTCTATCGGCATTTCTTCCATCAGCCCCATTCCACCAAAAATCTGGACTGCGTTGTCAGCTACTCTCTGCAACATCTCTGACGCATACAGTTTGGCCATCGCCGCATCGGCCGGAATCATTGTCCCAGCATCGGCCTTTCGAGCTGCATGCATAACCAGGAGGTCGGCCGCCTGCAATTCAGTCACCATATCGGCCAACTTAAATGAAGTACCCTGGAAGCGACCGATTGACTGTCCGAACTGTTTGCGGGTCGCAGCCCAGTCAACGGATAACTCAAGTAATCGTTCCGCCCGACCACAACAATTGGCGCCGACCCATACGCGACCCATTTTGATCCACTTATCGGCCAGTTCTAGGCCCTGTCCTTCACACCCAAGCACCTGGCCGGGACCTAAACGACAATCGCTGAACGACAACACATAGGTGGGGTATGCCCGCTGGCTCACGGAACGAGGCCCCCGTTGAATATCAAATCCCTGTTGGCCACGATCGACGAGAAACGCGGTGATGCGTTTGCGAAGCCCCCGATCAGTGTTATCTTCTCCGGTCACAGCAAAGACAATGGCGAAATCTGGCAACACGTGACAGCTGATGAAATGCTTAGAACCGTTGACTATCCAATCACCGCCCTTTTGCGTAGCCCGTGTTGACATCGACAAAATATCCGATCCCGCACCTGGCTCGGTCACGGCAAAACATTCCGTCTTTTCACCGCGGACGCACGGCGTAAGATAGCGTTCTATTTGATCACCCTCACACGCAAGCAATAACTCCGTGGGTCGCCAAACATAACCGTGCAATGCGTGAGTGACCTTACCTAATTCTCGCTCCATGATGACAAGGCTGGCATTGTCCAATCCGCCCCCCCCCACAGATTCGGGAAGATTGGCAGCGTAGAAACCAAGTGCCAATGCTTTGTCAACAATTTGCCGCCCCAACTCTTTGGACACTTCCCCGGCCCGATCGGTGACTGCCTCAAAAGGCATCAGCTCGCTGTCAACAAACGCCTTTAACGAGACCGCCAACAGACGCTGTTCATCACTAAGTTCGAGATCCATCGATCTATCCTATTTAGCACCCCACCCCCGGAACGCTTATGTTATGGCGACTAGCCATCAGATTGCATCCAGGAAGACGCCCAAAAGTGTGGCACTGTCGTAAACTCGGCGCCTAAGGACCGGGTTTTCCAAACAATCCGAATTGATACATCCAGTAAATGGGGTACCCCGATGCCAAACAGGAACAACGAAGTCAGGGTCGAGCGCCGCGGCGCGGTGCTGGAAATTACCCTCGATCGACCAAAAGTCAACGCTATTGATCACGACCTGAGCCGCATGATTAACGAAGCTGTCGTCATCCTGCGTGATGATCCAGAACTGAGAGTCGGCATTGTGACTGCCACGGGAGAACGTATCTTTTCAGCCGGCTGGGACCTCAAGGCAGTAGACCGCGGCGAGACCCAGTTGGATGAATGGTGGGAAGAAGACGTTGACCTTCCTGGAGGGTT
>CAJQRU010000069.1 GCA_905612355.1 uncultured Gammaproteobacteria bacterium | reverse complement strand
GACTGACCAGGCGTTAGCGACATTGATGCGCGGCGGGTCGGTGGCGATTATCGATGGCTATAACGCACACGAGTTTGAACGAATTATCGAATCCGAACACATCGGTTGGTTGCCATTGATACCCGGTATGATTGACAGTCTGCTCAAGGACTTCGAGGGAAGAGCCCTCCGGATAAAGGGAATTCGGGCAATTGGTGCCATGGCCGATCTCGTTGCCATGCACCATATTACGCAGGCCACTACGGTGCTAAATGCTCCTTATGTTAATTCGTTCGGCGCGACAGAAACCGGCTTACCGCCCGCCAGTGCAGGGCTAATTCCGATTGGTAGCGATTCTATTGACTTGGCCAAGCGTCAGAGCTCGCTCTGCGAGATTCGCCTTGTTGATGTAAACGATGACGATGTTCCGATGGGTATGCCTGGAGAATGCGCTATTCGCGGGGCTACTCTTTTCAGTGGCTATTGGCTGGAGGAAAAGGTAAACGCACAAGAGTTCCGCGGTGGTTGGTTTCATATGGGCGATGTGTTTATACGTCATGATGACGGTCGATTGTCCTTTATGGATCGTGTCAAGTATTTGATCAAGTCGGGTGGAGAAAATATTTATCCTGCTGAAATCGAGCGTGTGTTGTTGAGCGATCCTGGCGTAGACGATGCAGTGGTTGTTCGCCGAGCTGATGCCCATTGGGGTGAAGTGCCGGTTGCGGCAGTTGCAGTAAATGATCCCCGAGTGACGATCGACCAATTATTACAGCGGTGCGAGCGTCAACTGGCCCGTTACAAATTACCTAAAGAGATTCGATTGGTTCCCTTCGATGATTTGCCAAGAAGCGCGACTGGTAAGGTGCAGCGCCATGAGGTTGAACCGTGGTTCGACGTCGAAGCGCCGCAGGTTAATTCGCTCGATTAAGGCAGAATCTATCCCTGTCCAGGTTATCAAACGCGATTTGTCCCGAGCATCAACATGCCAGGTTGAAGTCCTCCAGATCAGGTTCTCGAGTCATGTGAAAGTAATCGACAAGCCGCCACGGTGACACTGAAACAACGCGGCCGCGGCTGTTTTTGTACCAGCTGTCAACTCCTGGATGTGACCAGACCAGTTGCGCATGTTTCTCATCAAGACGTCGATTGTAGTCTTCGTAGGGCTCCTGGCGGACTTCGATTTCACGGTAGTTTTTGTCAGACATATGTGCGATGCATTTCGCAATGTATTGCGACTGGCATTCAACGTGAAAAATATGGCTACCGCCGTGGGCGAGATTAGTGTTGGGGCCATAGAGTACAAAAAAATTCGGGAAGTCCGGTAGCGTCATTCCCAGGTGCATTCGTGCATCGTCTTCCCACAGCTCAGTCAGGCTTTGCCCGGATCGTCCTCGGATATCCATGGGTTTAAGGAAATAGGTGGCTTCAAACCCAGTTGCATAGATGATGACATCAACCGAATGTTCAGTCTCTCGGCTATCGACAATACCGTTCCTGGTAATCCTTTTTACAGGTCCTGTGACCAGTTCAACATTGTTTCGCTTAAGCGTTTTACACCAGTGATTATCGATCAGCATGCGCTTGGCGAAGGGGGGGTAATCGGGGATGACTTTTTCCATTAAGTCTGCGTCGCCGTCGAGGGCCACGGTCAAGTTATGTGCCAGGAGCTGGCGATGGCGATCATTTTCAGCATTCATGGAGCGCGCCGGGTATGGCCACGCAGGATCCCGGTGTAGCGATTCCCAAATACCATCTCCATAAACCCAGAACAACTTAAAACGGTACCAGTTGCGATAGTAGGGCACATGGGAAAGCAGCCATTTCTTACCGCTACTCACTTGCCGGTGATAGTCATCAAGAAATCGAATCCAATGCCGAGTGCGTTGAAATACCGTGAGTGTTTTTGCCTGTGGCGCAATCTCGGGGACAATCTGCATTGCAGAAGCGCCTGTGCCAATGACTCCGATGCGGGCGTTAACCAGGTTTTGGTTATGATCCCAGCGAGCCGAATGGAACTGATTGCCGGAGAAAGTGTTCATGCCAGCGATGTCAGGAATAAACGGACGATTCAGTTGACCCACAGCGCTGATTAGGAAATTGGCCCGCCGTTCGGTCGGCGCACTTTGATTGTCTTTGGTTTGCACGTGCCAGCAACGATCCACTGATTGGTATCTAGCGCTTAACACCTCGGTATTGAATTGCACGTGACGCCTTATATCGTACTTATCGACGACCTTTTCAAGGTAACGATGGAGCGCTTCACGCTTTGAATAAAAATCAGGCCAATCATTATTTGGTTCAAACGAAAAGGAATAAAAATGATTCGGTGAGTCAACACCGCAACCTGGATAGGTGTTTTCAAGCCAGGTCCCCCCCGCGCTAGGGTTCTTTTCAATAATGGTATAAGGCTGTCCAAGTCGGGCCAGATGGACTGCCATGCAGATGCCTGACACTCCGCAACCAATAATGATGGTGGAAAACCGTTCTGTATTCGAAATTCTCGACGGATCGGTGTTAACGGGATCGGACCGTTCAGCATAGTGGTTAAATCCCATGTCCTTTAACAGCAACGGGATGTATTCTGGTGGCACAGTTTCTCCAACGAGCAGACAGGCAAGTTGCTGCAACCGATCTTCGTCTGGTAGGTGTGGCACTTCAATGGTGCCATCACGGAGCTTTTTTAGTGCCGAAAATGCGCGTTCACGAATAGCGGTTTGACTGGTTTCGCAAATGCGGTGTACGCCGTCAATAGTACCCCTGGATGGCCGTTCCCCAACCTCAAGCAGTCCGTCATCTTCGCCCAGGTGAGTTAACACGACGAGCAACGTGGGTAGATTGCCCTCAATGATCGCCGAGCGAAGCTCGGTGTCGGTGGTCGTTTCCGGTATGTGAGGAATCATTGATGCACGAGGCGAGTGTTGCCTCGTGACGTGCGCACGAAAGGCTGGCAAGACAAGTGACCATGAAAAATGTATATCATGCGCTGCGCCAAAGTTTACGAGAGGCGATATCAGAACCCGCCACTAGGGACTTAAATTTTTCAACTGCGATAGCGGAATCGACTTTTCCTATGCCCGCAAACGTCGCAAATCCGCAGTCGGTTCCGGCAATGACTCGTTCTCTCCCGACAAGGTCAGCGAAGCGAATGATCCGTTGTGCAACCAAGTCAGGATGTTCGATGTAGTTCGTGACGCTATCGATCACGCCAGGGATCAGTACTTTTTCATCGGGTAGTGATCGCCGACGGAAGAGTTCCCATTCGTGTGCGTGCCGTGGATTTGATGATTCGATCAACAGCCCATTCGGTTTTGCTTCCATTAATGTATCGAACAGCTGTTCCAGTGGTATGTCGAGGTGATGCGGCCCTTCGTAGTTGCCCCAACAGACATGCATCCGCACCCGATTTCCGGGAATGTTAACCAACGCGGCGTTTAACACTTCCACCTGTATGGCTGCACGTTTTAGGAAATCAGGCGCAGACAGTTCTCGAAATTGTGTATGTCGCCCCATCGCTAAATCGGGGCAATCAATTTGCAGCATTAAACCAGCTGCGTGAATGGCCTCGTACTCACGGCGCATCACAACCGCTAACGCTTCGAGATATTCATCATCGTCAGGATAGAATCGATTGGTGTGAAAGAGTGAAACAACGCCAGGGGATGCGGCGTTCATGAAGACATCGACGGCGTCACAATGCTCCGTGGCGGCGGTGAGGTTCTGAATATCTCGTTTAAGCGGCTGCTCATCGTGCACTCGAATGGGTCCGGTACAGCAGGGTCGAACGAGTCTACGGGTTCCTGCAGCGCTGGCTTGTAGTCTTCGATAATCAGGGAATGGCGACAGATCATCAAAACGTAGCGAGGGACTTTCCCCACTAAATCCAGAGAGACGTTGCTGAACATAGGTGGAATAACCGGTCTTGCTCACTTCTCCATCATTGACGATGTCAATTCCCCAATCGCGTTGTTCCATGACACTTTGCGCGACAGCTGCGGAAATTTCTTGCTCCATCGCCGCTTTATCGTATGTTTCCCGGTGTTCCATCTTGACGAGCAGGCTCTCAACGGATGCGGGTCGTGGCAGGCTGCCAACGTGTGTTGTGAGAATTCTGTCCTGGCTATAGAGCATTAGTGTCTTATCTGTTGGCCAATGGCGGCAATCAGGACACTAGCGAGCCGCGCGATGGCGCGTGCACCGAGTCCCTGTATGTCATTTTCAGGGACAAATTCGACGAAAGTAGCGCCAACGATTTGCGCACGCGGGGCAACACCCTCAATCAGGTCAAGCATTTGCTGATAACCGATACCACCAGGTGCGGGGAGGATCACGCCAGGCACGAGCGTTGGGTCAAGACCATCGACGTCAATAGACAAAATGACTTTAGCCCCATTGGGTATGCTGTCGATCGCAGGTTGCATACCATGTTTTGCGACATCTCGAGCGGTGAAAAATAGCGAACCCCATGATTTGGCATCGCTGATTTCCTGGCGACGGGCACTGCCGGGCCCGCGCGCACCAATTTGAATCATCCGTTGTATGTGCTCCATTTCAGAAGCACGGCGCATGGTGGAAGAGAAGCCATGGGTGATGCCATGAACTTCATCGCGCCAGTCAATATGTGCATCGATCTGGACAATCATCAGTGGGTCAGACCCGTCGTAGGCATGAAAGAACGGAATTGGCACGGAGTCATCACCACCTAGCAGGATTGGAATGCTTCCGTGCGCAAGAACGGCCGATACGATTTCGGTAATTCGTGCGCGATTTGTCTCACCATCACTCAGGTCGCCAGGTATGTCGCCGCAGTCCATGACTGATGCTCCGCCGAGTATTTCTGTCATGGCGTCAAAGTCGAACTGCTCGCGATTGGCGCTGTACCATGAAAGCGCTGCTCTTACAGCCCCGGGAGAATTGGCCGAGTGACTTGCTTTTCCGGGTGTATAAGGGGTTCCGTGTGAGGCACCAATAATGGCAACCTCGGCATCAAGGGCCGCTAGATCTTCTGCGTAAGGTACGCCACAAAATGTTTTCGGCGGAATAATTCGCTTGATCAAGTGCATATACTCTGGAGTGGCCGCTATTGTCTATTGTAGAGTCTTCCCCGGTTTGGTGGGTTGGTTCACCATAGACTGCTAGTTCGATAGGGTTTAATGGCAGACAGTCTCTCCAAGACATTGGTAGAGTCGTGCGCGCTGGAACCAGCACCCGTTTGATTGGATCTCTGCCACGTTTTTTGATTAAATAATTTCAGGGGATATTTTGCGATGCGTCGGTTTGAAAACAAAAGTGCGGTAATTTCCGGGGCCAGTCGGGGTATTGGATTGGCTATTGCGAAGAAACTGGCAGGCGAGGGAGCGAGTATCGCGATTCTTGCCAAGACTACGGAGCCGCATCCTAAGTTGTCTGGCACTATCTTTACTGCGGTAGAAGAGATAGAAGCCATTGGTGGACGGGCGCTAGCCATTCCAACAGATATTCGCAGCGAGGAGGCGGTGCAGTCAGCGATAGACCAGGCGGCGTCGGCCCATGGTGGTATTGATATTTGTGTTAACAATGCCAGCGCAATTTCGTTGACACCGACCAGCAAGACTGCCATGAAACGATTTGATTTAATGTTTGACGTTAACGTTCGGGGAACGTTTCTACTCTCACGGGAGTGCCTGCGTTATCTACCTGACAGTAGTAATCCCCATATCCTGAATATTTCTCCGCCTCTAGACATGCATCCCCGTTGGTTCGGGCCTAATGTTGCCTACACGATGTCTAAATTTGGAATGAGTCAGTGTGTATTGGGTATGGCCGCAGAACTTTCGAGTCAGGGTATTGCGGTGAATGCGCTATGGCCGCATTCGGTTATCGCGACCGCGGCGATTAGTAATGTGATTGGGGATCAGGCGAGTTTAGCGTTCTGTCGTTCGCCCGAGATCATGGCCGATGCAGCTGCGGCCATTCTGGCGCGGGATTCGCGAAGTTTTACCGGCCAGTTCTGTATCGACGATGTGTTACTCACAGATGACGGTATGACTGATTTCAGCGGTTATCGTATTGATTCGAGTCAGCCCTTGTGGAGTGACTTCTTCGTGCCGGACGGCACCCCTGAAATTGAACCACTGGTGATGCCGCCTGATCCGAGACGCTTAAGTTAATGTTAATAGTGCCATGCAAAGGCAGGGTTAGGTAACGGGCGGGCGTTGACTTCCTCGCACTAAGCGACCGGGCAATGCGCCCGTATGCTCTCCGTTGGTGAGGGTCTCGACACCGCCAACGAATGTGTGTAGGTAACCTTCGGCATATTGAATGAGCCGCTTTCCGTTCGCGGGAAGATCGTGCAGGAGTCGCGGTTTGGTGACTCGAATCGCTGTCGGATCAATGATATTAAGGTCTGCGCGGTATCCCGGTGCCAGCACCCCACGATCAAGCAAGCCAAAAGCCTGGGCAGTTTTGCGGGCCTGTTTTGCAACAAGGAATTCGAGATCCAGTGTGGGTCCTCGGGTACGGTCACGACCCCAGTGTTGTAGCATAAACGTTGGGTAACCCGCGTCACAGATCGTCGCAACATGAGCTCCTGCATCACCCAATCCGCAAATGGTGTGTTTTGACGTCAACATTTCGTGCAGGACATCAAAGTTTCCATCAGCGTAGTTTTCGAAAGTATGCAGCAGGAAATTCTCACCATCAGCGATGCTAAGTAAATCGAGAGCCAGCATCCATGGGCTGATGCCCGTTGACTCTGCTCTTGCACGAATGGATGTGCTGGGTGTCGGTTCATAATCAGGCAGGTCGCTGAGTTCATAAGTGCGCTCGAAAGCATTCTTGATCCAGCGACTGTGCGGATCATCGACAGGTTGTTTGCCCAATTGATCACGAAGCGACATATTTGTTCGCAGGGCGAGGGCCTGTTCCGCCAAGGGCAATTCAGCTATCTGTTGCCAGGCAGGATGGCTGGAGAAAGGATTGATGCTGGTGGCAAGGCCCATGAGAATTCCGATCGGGCGACAACCGACTTGTCCGGTGACTTCAAGGCCGGATGCGTTCGCGCTGGCGATATGTGAAAGAGTTTCTCTCCATAAATTGGGTTCGGCGTTGATCTGAAGAAGCAGTACAGATAATGGTCGACCCGAGATGCGTGCAGCGTCGATCAAAATAGCCATCTCGCCTGGGCCCATGTCGGAGTTGCATTCGATGACGCCCGCGTTGGCCCGCCGCATGGCTTGCGCGATCCCTGCGAGTTCGGGTTCGCTAGCCGACAGGCTGGGTGTTGGTCGACCGTCAGCGGTGCGATGTTTTATGGTGCGAGATGTTGAAAAACCAACGGCACCAACGGTGAGCGCTTCTTCTACGATTTTCCCCATCGTTTCGATCTCGTCATGGTTCGGCACGATGGTGTGGTCGGCGCCTCGTTCGCCCATTACATAGAAACGCAGCGGCCCATGAGGGACTTGGGCGGCGACATCCATCACTTTAGGGCTTGCGTCTACTCGGTCGAGGTACTCCGGGAAGGTTTGCCAATTAAAGTCCATTCCTTCAGCCAATACGCTGCCTGGTATGTCTTCGACTCCTTCCATTAGGTTGATCAGGTAATCTTCGCTGCCGTTATTGACTGGAGCGAAGCCAACACCACAGTTGCCAAACACCGCAGTCGTCACACCGTGCCATGAAGAGGGCGTGAGGTATGGATCCCAAGTTACCTGGCCATCGTAATGAGTGTGAACATCGACCCACCCGGGCATAACGAGCGCGCCTGCGGCGTTGATCTCACGATCACCGCGACTGATGCCGGAGCCAACGGCCGTGATTTGGTTGCCGTCAATAGCAACGTCAGCGGAACGCTGTGGTTGGCCGGTACCGTCAATGACGGTACCGCCACGAATTACAATATCTGGCATCGTTTCATTCCTTCCAATCGAGTGAGGGTAGCTATCAAGAAGTGGGTAGTGCCGCCGGTATGTTGCGTCGAATCCGTGTAATGATTAAGCCGCAATCGGTGCCTCGTCCCCGACGATGGTGGTGCGATGCATGATTCGGCGTTGGGTCTGATTATCAAAGGGTGTGACGGCATGCATGGTGCAACGGTTATCCCACATCACTACGTCGTGCGGCTGCCACCGGTGGTGGTAAACAAAACGATCTTGTGTGGCATGGGCAATGAGTGTGTCGAGAAGTGTTATTCCTTGCTGTCCCGGTAATTGCACAATGCCGGTCATGGTGTGCGGGCTAAGAAACAGTGAGGGTTTGCCCGTTTCAGGATGAATCCGAACCAATGGATGGGCCACGGGCGGTAGCTTGGTGTATTCGCCGCGATTCTGTCGTCTGTGTAGGTTATTTGAAAGTGAAAGAATGTGATCGTGACTGTGAGTGACGGTGAGGCCGGTGATTTTGTTTTTGAGTTTGTCATCCAATTCCTCATACGCGATATACATGTTGGCAAATAATGTGTCGCCACCGGTAGGAAGAACTTCTATGCCGTGGAGAATGGAGCCCTTGCTGGGTACTTGGCGAAAAGAACTGTCCGTGTGCCAGCGCCATGACAAATTGATATAGAGCCATTCGTTACTTTGTTGAGGAAGAATCTGGCCAGTCTCGTCGACATTCGATACTCGATATATTTCCGGGTTGTTCGATGCACGGTGACTGATGGAAGGATGGAGTTCTACCTCTCCGAAGTGCCGTGCGAACTCGATATGTTCACTGTCGCTAATGTCCTGATTGCGGAAAATGAGGACGGGGTGTGATAGCCACAGTTGCTTGATGGCGTCGATTTTCTGTGGATCGAGATGCCGAGTCATTGAATACCCAAGGGCTTCAGTCCCTATGACTGGATGCAAATTTCTGGTTGTTACGTGATCTGACATGAGAGGGTTGAATTGAGCATCGCCTGATCTCGAGGTGTAGGGTTTACCCTGGATTAGGCACGGTCCCGCAAGACCTCTGGATTTACGACAGTTGCCGGATCAATTTTGTCGTCAAACGCATCCAACACGTTTTGAATCATTTCAATGGCAGTTCTTTTCAGGCTTTCCTGTGTGACGCCCGCACTGTGTGGGCTGACAATCACATTGTCGAAGGAAAATAGCGGGTTGTCGCTCGTTGGCGGCGCAGGTTCGCCGACGAAGACATCGACACCTGCGCCCGCGATGGCGTTAGATCGTAGTGCGGCGACCAGAGCGGCTTCGTCGACGACGCCGCCACGAGCAGTATTAATGACAAACGTGTTTGGTTTCATGCGTGCAAATTGGTTTTCTCCTAGGATCCCTCGAGTCTCGTCATTGAGTGGTGTGTGTACAGTGATAGCATCAGCCTGAGTCACCCCGAGGTTGAGATCAGTGACTACATGACATTCAGCACGTTGAATGATTTCGTGGTCAACGTAGGGGTCGTAAACGCTGACCTCCATACCGAACGCACGGGCACGCGGAGCGACTTGCCTACCGATTCGCCCAAAACCAATGATGAGTAGTTCTTTGTCGGCAATTTCCACACCACGACCGGTGCCTCTTAGATGAGCGAAGCCTCCGGCACGGGTCTCCTGATGGTGATAGACCCCTTGCTTGGCCAGGCTGAGTAGCATGAACATCGCGTGTTCTGCGACCGATACCGCGTTGCTGTGAATGGCGATGGCCAGCGGGATATTGCGGTTGGTCAAGGTGGGAACATCAACCGAATCATAGCCGACCCCGTGGCGGGCAACGACTTGTAAATGTGGTGCTGCGTTGATCACCTCGCGGCTGATTAGGGCAGTACGCACGGCGATCGCATGGGCATCGGCGACGTTGTTCAGTATGGTTTCGGGGGCCTGAGATTCGAGAATTTGGTAATCAATATCGGGTCGAGTAGCCAAGAGTTCGATGCCGGCGGAATGAATGTTCGGGATCACCAGTACTTTTTTTTTATTGTCTGCCAATTGTCGTGTGCTCCCCTTAATGAATCTCCACCGCATTGGCTGTGGCTTGTTTCAGTTTATGGATGTCGAAGTCAGTTGCCCGAGCGGCTTCCAGTATGACCGCCTCACGCCGAGTCAGGAGATCGATGGCCGCTGGTAACGCTTTGACGGCATCCAGAGGAATAACGACCGCGCCGTGACGATCGGCATGAATGATGTCGCCCGGGTTGACCACCATAGAGAAGATATTGACCTTACAGCCGTATTCAATGACATGCACATGGGCGTGACTTGGCCCAATTTTCCCTGCCAGTAGCTGAAAACCGGTCGCGCAGGCATCGAGGTCACGGATAGACCCATTGGTCACAGCCCCAATACAGCCAAGCCCCTTGTGAACGGTGGTATTCACTTCACCCCAGAATGCGCCGAAGCCGGGATGGGCATCCAGGTCCTGAATGACGCTGACGGTGGGCCCTGGCAATGCGGCAATGTGCTCATAGTAGCCAGCACGTTGTGCCATGACCTGTTCGCGATCGGTGGTGGGGGCAGTTACTGCGCGCACGGTGGCCGTTCTCGCATAACCGACAATAGGGGCCAATTGCGGGTCGAGACAGGCCATCTGTTCGGTCGTGAAACCGATGGCACGACGTTCCGGTGTGACCAGTTCCAGCCCATTGCAGATTGTGGGTGTATCCCACTGAGATAGAGTCGACAGGTCCGCACTCGTTACATCACTCATGCTTGGGTCTCCCAGGTCAAGTTGTATCGCGAAGGCACTCTATCATGCGAAGTGAGGACTCTTTCAGTTAGCTACGGATTTAGATGGGTTCAATGCTAGAGAGACTTAACTCCAGGTGCTGTCGTAATCCCGACCCAACATATCAGTGGTGTCTCCCGCCGAGTCGAAGAAGCGATTGGGTTTGATGAATATGCCTAGTATCAGCGCCCCTTCTGGAGCGTGCGCGGCATGGCGGCTCCCAGCAGGGCGCCATACAAACTGCCCGCTGCCGACAGTACCATCTTCGTCCACCAGGTTGCCGTCAATGACATAGGTTTGTTCTATTTGAACATGTTGGTGATCGGGCAGTGTCGAACCTGGCGCCATTCGAACAAGTGCTGTAAGCAATCCCGTGTCTGGCTCAATTAACAATGTTTTAAATTCGATTCCAGGAAATTGGGATGGTTCCCAGGACAGGTTATCGACGTTAACAAACCGGGAAGCGAGCGGTTCCAGGTCTTCATGATTCAGTGCACCGGGTGTGATGGCGGTCATCGGTATAGTCCTCCAGACATGTGGTCCAACTTGCGTGGACATAAACAGGCAATCAGTTTACGCGTGGTCCTCGAAAATTGGTGGCGATTGGTAGAGTATTTCATCGTCAACTGTGATGTTGACCGAACGCTGGTAGATCAACAGATTCGGTGTGTCGACATCGACGCCAATGCCCGGGCAATCGGGTATCTGTATTTTTCCTGCCGTGTTTGGTGTGATAGAACGCCCGGCGATAGCTGCCCCCAGTGCACTTAATTCTTCTGGATACTCCGCTAGATGCTCAGATTTATTATCGGCAAAGGGTGCCAGTGAGGCCGCCAGTGCAAGGTCGGAGGTAAAAGTGTGGTTGACGAACTGGCAATCAGCAACGTTTGCCGCGATGGCTAATCTTCTACTCGGGCCAAGCCCGCCAATACATCCAGCATCGATTTGTAAGAACCTAAGATTGGCGTCATGCATTAGTGCCAATGCATCCTCCTCGTTCACTGCACTCTCGCCGCCGGCAACGGATATCGCAGGACACTGGTTTGCAAAATCCCTGTAGGCGACTCGATCGTGGTGAGGAAAGGGTTCTTCTAGCCAGTGCACATTGGCTTCAACCAGCATCTCGCGTCGCCGAGTGGCATCTTCAACAGCATCGGGACCGCGCCAAATACATCCGGCATCGACCAACAGCAACGCATCTGGCCCTAAACCCTCTCTTGCAGCCATTAATTGATCCCGATCTCCTTCAAGCGTTTTTCCAAAGGATCCCCAGCCAAACTTTGCAGCGCGATAGCCTGAAGTGCTTGCATGGCGAGCCTTTTCGAGAGTGAGCGACGGCGTTTCGCCAAAAAGCAGTGATGCGTATGCAGTTTTAGGATAAGAGGTTTTTTGGCCCAACAGGGCCCAGGCGGGTTCCTGGAGACGTTTGCCGAGTAGATCCCAGCAAGCGATCTCCACACCGGAGAGTACGTGAATGGCCTGCGCCAGACGTTCGCTGTTTACTCGTGTTGCCTGATAGATCGCATCGATATCTGCTGGTGTTGCCAGAGGGGCGCCGATCACTGCATCGGCAACGGGTAGACAGGCCCCATGAGAGGGCGGGCAAAAGAAAGCTGAGATTGATGGTAAGGGGGCAGCTTCACACTCACCCCAACCCTCGTCATTGTTACTGCGTACGCGGACTAGTAGCGCATCCTGACTTCCATCAACATCCAGATTGATGTGCGGCATCGACAGATAGAAAAAATCGACTGCATCAATGACCGGTTTTGGAGAGGTCATGCTTTATCAGCTGCGTGTTGAATCAGTTGGCTTCTCGCATCTCGGCTTCCCGACCAATCAACGTCGGAGTCAGCCTATGAGTCCGAGCAAGCGCGGCCTGTGTGCCGAAGTGCGTAACCTGTTCGCCTTTGCAGCCATCGTCTGTCAAAACCCGTACAGCATATTTGCTAATGTTTGTTATGGAGCCACGGCTATAGCCAAGAGTATAAATCGCCGATTTTTCCTTCTCTGCAACACCCAGATTGTGCGCCTCAAACGTAAATCCGTGAATTTCAACGCGATTGATAATGGATGAGTGCATCTCCTTTTAATTCTCCGGAAAGGGGTCTAAGGTGCTTGACCAGAAATCGAGTGTGGCAAGGTTTGCCGCGTCGGGCGGTAAGGCCGGACCACGGTCATACACGGTTTCCAGCTGCAGGCGTCGCGCAGCAAGGCGTTTGCCGTAGCAAAGCAGATGATCGATGGTCAGCATGAGAAATGACAGAAGTGGCAAGACCTGCTTGAATTTATCAGTGGCACCGGCGACATCGCCAGAATGCCAAAGATCGTAAATATCCGCTTGGACATCACAGCATTCCACACCCGGAATGGTTCCGGCACAACCGGCCCGTAAGTTGTCAATTAACTCCACCCCGTTGCGACCATTAAAGACCGTAAAGTGGTGACCAACGTCTTCCATTAACCGACTAATGTAAGGAGACGGTCCTTCAGCCTTTAGTATTTGAATACGCTGTGCACGTTGTGCGAGGTCAATCATGGCCTGGTTGTCTAGGCCGATCCCAATGTATTCAGGTGCGTTCTGAATGCCGAGAGGCATATCCGATTTGCTTGCTGCCTGGGAAAAGAAATTAACCAACTCGCTGGCCGTTGCGCCACGAACAGGAGGCGGTTGCATTACCCCCCATGCGGCGCCTGATTCGTATGCGTGGGCAATCGCGCTTTGCTGACCTGACAATGTATTTTCTGTGAGCGTGACAGCAACCGGCACGCGCCCAGCGGCGTCCTCTATCGTCCATTCGAGCAATTGACGTTTTTCTTCGGTTGATAACTTGTTGCATTCGCTTGCCAGGCCCCCGATTGCAAGGCCGTGAGCACCGGCGGCAATACTGGCATTCACCTGTTTTCGATGCGCGCTGCGATCTAATAAATTTTCACGGGTAAAGAAGGCATACAACATTGGATAAATGCCGAAAATATTCATGTCGCTGTTCATGTTCATCGTATGTGCCATTCCTCATTGAGTGGGATAGCGCCCACGAGTTCACCGTAGCCGACCCCAGTCGTACCCCCAGGGTGGGGACCGAAATAACGTGGGTCCCGAGGTTCAGATTGAGCCTGGTAGCGGATGTCACAGGACAGGCGAATTCGTTGACCCGGATCTACGTTGTCGAGCGAGCCGTGTAATAGGTGCATACCAAAGACAACGATATCGCCAGGTTTCATGTGACGAGTGAGGAGGCGGCTGGATAGCTGCTCAGCAAGTTCGATGGGGGTTTCTGACCAAGAGGCCTTCTTGTCTTTGTCGCGGGCCACGTCGAAGTCCGCCAGGGCGTCCGTTACGCGGGGATGCTGGTGACTTTTCTCCATGACAAAAAGTGGCCCCAGGTGAAGAGGAATATCACCGAAAGAGATCCACACAGTGACGACCTTGTCAGTCATTCTGGCAAAAAACCCCGAGTCGCTGTGGAGCAAGGTTTGCCTGCCAAAGTTAGCGGCACGTAGAAAAAGATAGTCCTGTGGGATGCACGGTTCGTCTAACAGCACATCGCACAATTCATGTAGTGCGCGTGAATGTGTGACGCGGCGCAACGACCAATTTTCTGAAACTTCACGCCAGAATTTCCCAAGGTCTGCGATATTTTCTCGTCGTTGACTGGTGCCGCTATAGATGCCGTTGGCCGGTGTGCCTCGAATTTCCCCAGCCTCATCAAGCCGCGTGAAAACAGCTTCTCGGACCGCCGACACATTGTCTTTAGCGAAGAATCCGGGTAGGCAAACATAAGCATCGTCTGCAAAACGTTGGCGAATTTCTGTGGGACTCGTGTCCAGTGCGGTTTCGCGCATGGGAGCGATTAATTGGGATGGTGGTGTTTCACCTAACACTTTTGCATCTTTGCTCGCGAGACTGTTCATTGCTTTTGGGCTCAATTGGTTAGTCAGCGGTATCACCTAAGCGGGATGTTCTTGAAAGTGTACTCTTACGGGTTCTGAAATCTGGCTGTAGTTCGAGGCCCAGGCCAGGCCCAGCCGGTGGAGTGATAAAACCGTTCTCCAAGGGTGGTAGCGTCGTTACGATGTCGGCATACCAGCCGTAGTAGAAGGCACGAACGATCTCCTGTACATAGGAATTGACGGTTGCCTGACAGAAATGTACGGAGGCCGTTAGGACGACGGGTCCATTGCAGTCGTGGGCCGCAACCGGTGTCAGGTAGGCGTTCGCCACGGCCGCACAGCGGCGAGCTTCAGTTAAGCCACCGCACCAGCCGATATCAAGAATCAGCAGGGAGAGGGCTCCAGTGTCGAGAAAGATTTTAAAATCTTCGGCGCCGCCTCGTGTTTCACCCATCGCGATGCGCGAGCGAACAGCGCGTTTCAATTCTTGTATACCAACCGGATTGGTTAGAAAAACCGGGTCCTCAATCCAACGGACACCAATGTCGTCCAGCGCCTGGCAGATGATCAGTGATTCGGGGAGATTCCAGACCCCGTGCAGTTCGGCACTGACCTGCATACGATCGCCGTATTCTTTTTTAATTTCTTCAAATGGCCACAGGGCTTTCTTCAAGTCCGTTGGGCTGATGAACTGACCCTGACTTGCTTCAGCAGCAAAATCGAACGGCCAGATTTTCATCGAAGTAATGCCCATATCAAGAAGACTACCGGCGAGACCGACCGGATCATTCAGGAAGCGATGCAAATCCTCATAGTCGTCAGCTCCTGTCGGCGCCTGAATACCGAAGTTTTCGGTTGCACCGACTTTGGGGCCTCGAACGTAACGGTATCCCGCACAGGTGTTGTAGACGGGAATATTTTCTCGAATTCGACCACCTAACAACACCGACACCGGTTGACCCGTTGCCTTGCCAAAGGCATCCCACAGGGCGATATCCAGTGCTGAGCGTGCTCGCAGTTCCACGCTGGCACCGACAAAACCGATATATGGACGAGCGCGATAATGCACGGCCTCGATATCAATGGCGGACATTCCAAGGACATTGGGAGCCAGATTGGCGTGAATGTAGGCTTCTACGGATTCAGCGGCGTAGAAGGTTTCGCCAAGTCCAACGATGCCATCTTGTGTCTCTACTTCGAGCCACAACATATTGGGATGGTCTTCTGATCGATAGGTTGTAAGTGCGCTGATGGTCATGACAAGCAAGTTCCTGATTGTTTTGGGTCTTACACCAGTGAAGCAAAGATATCGAAAATAGGGTTAGACATAAATCGCTAACCTAGAAGGTGCGGTCTCGTTGGGTCCGTTGATTCTCGTAAATTGATCCTTGAAATGTGGCAGCAGGAAGTGGCATGCGCACTGGCACGGCCTTAAGGCGTGCTGCTGTGCACTCTGATCCAGATATCAGCTGGCTGGTAAAGGATTGAAAATCTGAAATACCCATGAGCGGCCAAGCGTCGGCCGCCGTATAACTGATCAAAAGCAGAGGGCGAGGTTGTCCTGATCGGTTGATGGCGGAGCCGTGGAGCGTGCGTACGTGATGGACGGTGACGGACCCGGCGGCACCTATTAGGGGGACCGCCTGTTCAATTTGATCTGCGACATCGCCCGCGGCGATCGCACCACAGAAAGCGCCATCAGCATGGTGGTCATAGACCGGTCCTAGATGGCTGACAGTACAATGGATAGGCGTTTACTAAATTTCATACATCTGTCCTCCTAATCGACTGATATGGTCTTTATGTTTCTAGCCTTCTAATGGGCCGAAACACATGAGCACCATGCTGGCTTTTCACCTGCACGATGATTCCGCAAAGGAACGAAGTCAGCATAATGGAAAGTGGAAACGATTCCAACTAACAGGCGAGTGAGATGAGGTTAGTTAGAGTGTGGGATTTAGTCGATAGAGATGGGTCTGTGACCCATCTGTAAACAACCAATAGCGCGGTTGTTTTGGAATCATCTTTTACAAAATTGCTGTAATGGAAACGTTTCCGCGCTAGAAGTTGGGACGGAAACGTTTCCATTTACATGTTTTCTGATGTTCGACGCGTAAATGGTTCCAGAGTGGTGATTAATACAGTCGCGTGAGGCTATCAAGAAGTGAAAAGCTCACATAACAACTATTCAAACGCAAGACCTATGTGGTTTCTCGAACGATGATTTCATATCCGAGATCGATGATCCTCTCGGGGATAGTTTCACCATTGGCCATTGCAGCGAGATTACGTGCGGCGGTTGCACCAATTTCCCATCGGGGCACTCGGACAGTGGTTACTGCTGGCGTGATTCCCGATGCAATGGGTAGATCAACAAACCCTGCGATGGAGAGTTGATTCGGAACCCAGATACCCCGTTGCTGGCATCGAAACAGTGCACCGACGGCGTTGAAGTCATCGGAACAGAAAATCGCATCTGTATCAGGTCGCTGCTGAAGTATACGATCTAGGGCCTTGCCAGACTGGTGAAAGCCAGAATAGGTGGATGACCCCTCTATGCTGTCATGCACATCTATTTCCAGGCCATGAAGATTCATAGCCTCTTCATAACCATCAATGCGTTGCTGCAGGCGATTGTCGAAATGGCGAGGTGCGCAAAGCATCGCGATGCGCCGACGGCCTCGGTCGATCATGTGGGTCACAATGTCCCGGGCAGCTGCTTGATTGTCAAAACCTACGGAGATGCCAATGGGGGTTTCGGCTCGTCCCCAGCACTCCGCCACCGGTATGTCGGCTGTTTTCAGCAGGTCGTGTACGATGGGGAGGTGATTGCTGCCGGTCAGAATCAACCCTTCGGGGCGAAGTCTTAGGAAAGCTTTTACCAATTCTGCTTCTCGCCCAATGTCATACTTGGTCTGTCCAACCAGGACCTGTAGATTGCGGACATTAAATTCACTTTCGGCCCCGTCAACCGTATCTGCAAAGATAGACTGTTCTAACGTTGGCACGATGATGGCCACGATTCCGCTGCGCCGAGACGAGAGCGCGCCTGCTAGACTGTTGGGTACGTAGTGGAGTCGCTGAATCTCTTCCTCGACTCGTTGGCGTGTTTGTTTCGAGACATTCGCCGAACCCGATAGGACCCGCGATACAGTGCCGACCCCGACCCCGGCGGCTGCAGCAACATCTTTAATAGTGATGGGCATTCAGGAAGGGGGACAGTCAGATAACTGCAACTAGCCTACATGTTTTATGATTGAGTGTTGATTGAACTTTTTTAAGCTTCAATTACCTGCACTGTAGGCGTAAACGCTATATGAAATAAACGGCAAGATAGTTATGGGATTATTGTTGCGATTGACAATTTGGAATCAGAGTCACAAAGTGGCCTTGATTCGAATGGTCATGCGAATGAAAAGCCTAACGGAGGTGTGACTCATGGATGCGATGAGCCAATTAAAGAAAACTTATGATGAGAAGGGTTATGTGATTTGTGACAGTCTATTACCTATGACAGTGGTCGAAGAGTTGCAAGAGATCACTAACCAAATAGTTGATGCTGGTGCAGCGCTGAGTGCATCCGATGAAGTCTATGAAATTCTGGATGATCTAGAGACAAAGCAATCCCGTATTGAGCGGATTAAGTCTCCACACGCGGTTAATCCTTGTTTTGATGCGTTGATCCGACGCAAAGAGATTACCGATGTATTGCGCGCGTTACTTGGGCCGGATATTAGGTTGCAGAACAGTAAGCTGAATCTGAAGGGTAAGGAGGGTAGTGCACCGGTTGAGTGGCATCAGGATTGGGCGTTTTATCCGCACACCAACGATGATGTTTTGGCTGTCGGGATCATGATTGATGATATGACTGAGGACAATGGGACCGTGCTTTTTGCCCCGGGGACGCATCGTGGTCCCATTTATGATCATATGTCAGAAGGATTTTTCTGTGGCGCAGTGGGCGCGGATGTTGCCAAAGATCTGCCCGATATTTCAGACACCGTTACTGGTAAGGCTGGCACCGTAACCTTTCACCACGTTCGTTTACTGCACGCGTCAAAAGCGAACCTGTCTGGTGATCCACGTCGTTTTATTCTCTACGAGGTGATGGCAGCAGACGCTTGGCCGCTTGCCGGTTGTTCTGCTGTTTTCGAGAGTTGGGATAGCATGAATGCGCGTATGGTCATTGGCAAACAGTCCGATGCCCCACGACTTGTTGATGTGCCCGTGCGCATGCCGCAACCGCTGCCGCCCAAGGTGTCATCGATTTTCCAATTGCAGCGTGATGGGGCGAATAAGTACTACATGGAAGGAACGAACAGTTAAGCCATGTTCCCTGGTGTAGAGAGACTAAGGTGGTCTATGTTCACTGCTGACGCTGCGACTTAACAGCATGAGAGCCATGAGTTGCAGTGATGAGTCGTCCATAGAGGTCAATCCAGAGTGAGGGCATATGCGAATAAGTATTGATAACGTTGTTTTATTAGAACCGGCAACCGAAGCTCGAACCGAAGGCAGCTTATTGGTCGAGGATGGTGTAATCCGAGATGTCTCAGCATCTCCTGTTGCCAATGCGGACATTCGGATTGATGGAAGAGGAAAGACCGTCATCCCAGGATTAATCGATTGTCATGTCCATGTTACCGCTGCGACTGCAGATTTTCCGGCGCTTCGCCGCTGGTCTCCTGCGTACACGACCGTGCGTGCGTTGGATATCTTGTCTGCCATGACTCGCCGAGGGTTTACAACAGTGCGAGACGCCGGCGGTGCTGATTGGGGTCTTGCCCGAGCGATTCAGGAAGGGCATGCGGTTGGCCCGCGGTTGCAATACTGTGGACAGGCGATTTCGCAAACTGGCGGGCACGGAGATATGCGTGAACCCGGTGATGTCGTCCACGAAGTTTGTCACTGTTGTGCAGGACTCGGTCGCATAGCCGACGGTGTTTCCGCTGTGCGCCACGCTTGTCGTGATGAAATCCGACGGGGAGCCACCCATATCAAGATCATGGCTTCGGGTGGCGTATCGTCGACTACCGACAGAATTGACAGTACGCAATTTAGCGTCGAGGAGCTCTGTGCGGCAGTTGAAGAAGCACAGGCGGCCAATATTTATGTAATGGCGCACGCCTATACGGCCCGAGCGATCAATCGGGCACTTGAATCAGGCATTCGCTCCATTGAGCACGGTAACTACTTGGATGAATCAAGTTGTGAACTGTTCAAATCTAAGAATGCATTTCTGGTGCCAACGTTGGCG